>LIQL01000379.1 GCA_001418405.1 Streptomyces diastatochromogenes
GGGTCACGGCGGGCACGGCAGGGGCGGCGGCGCGCGTCAGGTCGACGGGCGCGCCGTCGCTCTCGGCCAGCAGCACGCTCTCCGAGAGCCGGTCCTCGCGCAGCGGCATGCCGGAGAGCACCCGCATCCCGCGGAAGCCGACGCGCTCCGTGGCCCGGCGCCACATCGGCACGCTCAGCAGCGGCGAGCCCGGCAGCCGCTCGTCCTCGAACGCCCACCAGCCCTCCAACAGGCCGAAGGCGATGGTCAGCAGCTCGTGCAGCCGGGTGATCTCGAAGAGGGCGAGCAGGCCGCCGGGGCGCATCAGGGACTTGGCGTGCGTCAGGGTGCGGCCGATGTCCCGGGTCGCGTGCAGCACGTTGCTGGCGATCACCACGTCGACCTCGCCGGCCGCGAAGCCCTGCTCCTGCGGCGAACGCTCGACGTCCAACTGCCGGAACTCCACGAAGGAGTGGCCGCCGTACTCCTTGGCGCCGTACTGGACGAAGCTGCTGCCCAGGTCGGTGTAGAGGTAGCGCAGCCGGTCGCCGTGCGGTTCCAGGGCGGCCAGCACCCCGCGGCTGGTGCCGCCGGTGCCCGCCCCGATCTCCAACAGCGTCACCCGGGCCTGCGGGTCGCGGGCCAGCCGCTCGCGCACGTACGCGTCGACGACCTGGACCATCAGCGCGTTGGTCTGCTGCTGGTTCTTGTAGATCTGGTCCATCAGGTCGAAGGAGCCGCCCGGGAAGAGCACGTCGAGCGGGTCCCTGCGGCCGGTGAGCACCTGCGGGTAGGCCCGCAGGCAGGCGTCGAGGACGGCGAGCAGGCCGTCGTTGTCGGGGGCCCGTTCCAGCAGGGCGCGCTTGCGCGCGGCCAGTTGGTCGACCTCGGCCTGGAGGTCGTGCTCGGTCACCTCGGCGGTGATCACCGCGTCGCCGTCCAGGCGCACGTAGCCGGCCTCGGCGAGCAGGCCGAGCAGCGCGTCGAAGAGCCGCCCGTGCTGCGGGGCGACCGCGAGCCGGTCCCGCAGCCCGTCCCGGGTGGTGCGTTCGCCGGCCTCGCACAGCGCCCCCATGGAGCGGAAGGTGCTCAGCAGCGAGACCCGGCACACGTGGCTGAGTTCGGCCACCGTGTCCTGGTAGGCGGCCAGGTCCGTCAGGCTCGACTCGACCTCGTAGACCCGCGGCCGGGTGACGACCGCCTCCTCGACCTCGGCGAGCAGCGAGGGCGCGGCGGGCACCGGCGGCCGGCCGGCGGGGGCGGGCTGCGCCGCGGCGGCGGCCGGGGCCGGGCTCCCACCGGTCAGCGCGTCGGTGATCCAGTGGCGCTCGCGGGCGAACGGGTAGGTGGGCAGCGGCGTCCGGACCGGGCGGCGCGGGTGCAGCAGGTCCCAGCTCACCGGGACGCCGCTGACCCACAGTTGGGCCGGCTCGGTGAGGTCGCCGCCGCCGTGCACCGCGGCCCGGATCACCTCGTCCGCCCGGTCCCCGACGAGTTCGCGGTCCCGGGCGGCGCGCTGCTCGGTGGTGTTGCCGTGGAACAGCTTCGGCGAGGGCCTGCCGGCGAGGAACGCGTCGAGTTCGGCGGCGAGTTCGCCCAGGTCGCCCGCGACCACCGCGAGCCGCTCGGCCAGGGCCTCGCGCCCGGTCAGCAGGGTGTGGGCGAGTGCGTGCAGGGGCGGCAGCGCGCGCGGTGCGGCGGCCGGCGCGGACCCGCCGGGTCCGTCCACGGCCCGTTCGGCGGCGTGCAGGTGGCGGGCCAGTGCCGTCAGGGACGGGTGGTCGTGGACGGCGGTGGGCGGCAGGGACAGCCCGAACTCCCGGCCGATGCCCAGCAGCAGGCGGGCGCCGGCGACGCCCTCGAAGCCCGCGGCGGTGAGGTCCGCGTCGGGGTCGAGGTCCGCGGGGGCGACGCCGCTGACCTTCGCGGCGAGCGCGGTCAGCCGTCGGAGCGTGCCGTCGGGCGCGGTCGCGCCGCCGGTCGCGGACGGCGCGCCGGCGACGAAGTCCCGCAGCCTGGCGGCGTATTCCCGCAGCCGGTCGCCGTCCCGAGCGGAGAGCACCACCACGGCGGGCCCGGTCAGGCCCGCGGAGCGGTCCCGCACGTCGCGGTACTCCTCCAGCACCACGTGGGCGTTGGAGCCGCCGGCGCCGAAGCTGGAGACGCCGGCCCGCCGCGGGAGCTCCTGTCCGTCGACCACCGGCCGCTGCCAGGGCCGCAGTGCGGTGTTGACGGTCAGCGGCGTGGCGGTGAAGTCGATGCGGGGGTTGGGCTCGTCGGCGTGCAGGGTCGGGGCCAGTTCGCCGTGGCGCATCTGGAGCAGCACCTTGGTCACGCCGGCGATGCCGGCCGCGGCCTCCAGGTGCCCGATGCCGGACTTCACCGAGCCCACGGCGACGGTCGGGGCGCCGGCGGGGCGCGCGCCGAGCGCCCGGGTGAGGCCCGCGACCTCGATCGGGTCGCCCAGTTCGGTGCCGGTGCCGTGGGCCTCGACGTAGCTGACGGTGGCCGGGTCCACGCCGGCGTCCTGGAGGGCCGCGGCGATCACGTCGTGCTGGGCCTGCGGGTTGGGGACGGTGAAGCCGCTCGCCTTGCCGCCGTGGTTGACCGCGGTGCCCTTGATGACCCCGTGGATGTGGTCGCCGTCGCGTTCGGCGTCCCGCAGCCGCTTGAGGACGAGCACGCCCACGCCCTCGCCGGGGACCATGCCGTCGGCGCCGGCCCCGAACGCGGCGCAGCGGCCCTGGGCGGAGAGGAACTCGCCCTGGCTGAGCACCAGGTACTTGTTGGGGTGCAGGGAGAGGTTCACCCCGCCGACCAGCGCCGCGTCGACCTCGCCGGCGCGCAGGGCGCGGGCCGCCAGGTGCAGCGTGGTCAGCGAGCTGGAGCAGGAGGTGTCCACCATCATGGACGGGCCGTGGAAGTCGCAGACGTAGGAGACCCGGTTGGCGATCGAGGCGCCGCCCGCGCCCAGGCCCACGCGGCGCCCGTCGGGCCCGGTGTGCTCGGCGGCGAACAGCGGGTAGTCCTGGAACATCACCCCGGCGTAGACGCCCACGCTGCCGCGCAGCGCGGCGCGGGTGTACCCGGCGTCCTCCAGGGCGGACCAGGAGTGTTCCAGGAACAGCCGCTCCAACGGGTCGATGGCGACGGCCTCGCGCGGTGCGATGGCGAAGAACAGCGGGTCGAAGCGGTCGGCGCCGTCGATGAACCCGCCGCGCTCGCAGTAGCTGTAGCCGAGTTCGCCCGGCCGGCCGCCCCGGTAGGCGGTCGGGTCCCAGCGGTCCTGCGGGATCGGGGTGACGCAGTCGCGGCCGCCGCGCAGGTTGTCCCAGAAGGCGTCGAGGTCG
>LIQL01000038.1 GCA_001418405.1 Streptomyces diastatochromogenes
GGCGGCGGGCCGGGGCGTGCGGGGTTCGCCGCCGGGCCGGGCGGGGACGAAGAGCACCAGCACCAGTACGCCCAGCGCCGCCACGCACGCGCTCACCGTGAACACCGCGTCGTAGCCGTCGACCGCGATCCGCAGCACCGCGAACGCCGCCAGCGGCCCCAGCAGTGCGCCGGCGGTGTCCATCGCGCGGTGCACGCCGAACGCCCGGCCGCGGTGTTCGGGGCGGGTGGACAGCGAGATCATCGCGTCCCGGGGCGCGGTGCGCAGTCCCTTGCCGGCGCGGTCCACGGCCAGGACGGCGCTGATCGCCGGCAGTCCCTGGGCGACCAGCAACAGGGGCTTGCAGAGCGCGGACAGGCCGTAGCCGAGGCCGGCCACCACCTTGTGCCGGCGTCCGCCGCCGTCGGCGAGGTGGCCGCCGGCGAGCCGGACCAGTGCCCCCACCCCGTTGTTGATGCCGTCCAGCAGGCCGAAGCCGAGCGGCGACAGTCCGAGGGCGGTGACCACGTACAGCGGCAGCACCGCGGTGATCATCTCGGCGGAGACGTCGGTGATCAGGCTGACCGCGCCGAGGGCGAGCACCGTGCCGGGGACCGCGGGCCGCCGCCCCGGGCGGGTGGTGCCCGGGGCGGCGGCGGGACCGGGGGTGCCGGCGGTGCTGTTGCGGGAGTCCGCGAGGTACACGGGCCTCAGTTCCAGATGCCGGTGACGTCGGACGCGGCGGCGGCGTTGCCGGCGTGGGTGCTCAGACCGGCCAGGTCCTCCAGGGTGCGGAGCACGTTGTAGTGGTTGTAGGTGGTGCCGCTGGTGCTGCCGGGCGCGACGTGCGCGCCGTAGAACAGCGTCGGGATGCGGTTGCCGGAGAGGCGGTTGTCCTCGTCGAAGGTGACGACCAGCATGCTGTTGTGGGTCTTGGCCCACTCGGCGTAGCCGCTGAGCTTGTTCTTGACCCAGGTGTCGCCGGTGCCCACCGAGCAGTCGTGCATGTCGTTGCAGAGGTCCGGGATGACGAACGAGACCTTCGGCAGGGTGCTGTAGTCGGACGGGAACTGGGCCATGGTCTTGGCGGTGTTCGTCGGCACGTTGGAGAAGCCGAACCACGGGTTGTGCTTCTGCGCGTACTTCCCGCTGCTACAGGTCGTGGAGCCCTGGCTCGGCAGTCCCTCGTTGTAGCTCGCCCAGGTCTGGCCGGCGGCGATCAGCTCGGAGGCGAGGTTGGGGGCGGACATCGACCCGACCGGGACGCAACTGTCGTCCGTGCGGCCCTGGTTGGAGCCGGAGAAGAGCATGTAGTAGTTCGGCTCGCTGGGGTGGGTGAGGCCGAACGACTGGGTGAGGTCGGCGCCGCCGGCCTTGAGGGAGTTCAGGTAGGGCGCGCTGGAACTGCCGACGACCTGGCTGTAGGCGTGGTTCTCCAGCATCACCACGACCACGTGGTCGGGGGCGGGGAGTGCGGCGGCCTGCGCGCTGGCGGTGGCGCCGGACGCGGCCCACAGCCCGAGCGAGGCGGCGGCGAGGGCCGCCGCGCCGGCCACTGCGGTGAGGGAACGCCGGGTGCGCTTGCGCGCCGTGACTGCGGTCATGACTGTCCTCCGGACAGGAGTGACGGGCGTAGGGGGTGGGGGAGCGCGGCAACCCTAGAAGCACCCGGCCGGACCCGGCCGTCCACCGGGTGAAGAACAAACGAACGAATGCCCTACGCCCGACCGTGCGTCAGGCCGGGGTGCGGGGTGCCGCCGGGGTGTCGCCCCGTACGGCGTGCAGGTACAGCAGCGCGATGTCGACGGTGAAGTACGAGCTGTAGGAGACGTCCGGGGTGTCCCCGCCGGTGTGGTAGCCGCCGATCACGCCGATCAGGGCGTAGCCGGCGAAGTCCCGTACCAGGAAGGGCCCGCCGGAGGTGCCGCCGACGTAGCCGGCGCAGGGGATCTCCAGGAAGTCGCCCGGGGCGGCCGGGTCGGTGCTGGTGTAGCGGTGGGTGGCCGAGGAGCAGTCCAGCGGCTGCGGGTAGCGGGCGTCGCTGCTGCCGGGGTAGCCGATGAGCCGGACGTCGCGGTGGTCGTACCCGGGGTAGGGGAGCAGGTCGAAGCCGCCGGTGACCTGTTGGACCCGGGCGCCGTCCTCGCGCGGCCCGACCCGGACCACCGCGTAGTCCCAGCGGGCGCCGCCATCCGTGCCCAGGTCGTAGTAGCGCTGGTCGAGGTAGATCCGCTCGACGGGGTAGATGCCGTGCGGCTTCTGGCCGTCGTGGTACTGCGGCACGAACGACAGGTACTTCTTCGGGTCGGCGGAGCGCAGGCAGTGCCCGGCGGTGACCACGAGGTCGCGGTGCGGGCTGCGGACCACCGTCCCGCCGCAGAACCGGCCGGTGTTGCTGCCGTCGGTCCAGAAGAAGGTGCCCACCTGCGGCAGTCCCGCGAAGGGGTGGCTGGGCGGTACCGGCGCGGCGGTCGGCCGGGCCGGTGCGGTTCCCTTCGCCGCCACGGGCTCGGCGGCCTCCATGCGCCCCGCGGTCCAGTACGCGTCGACGGAGGAGGCCGGATCGCCGGGGGCGGCGGCGTGCGCGGGCGGTGCGGGCAGCGCGAGCAGGGCCAGGACGAGCACCAGCAGGGCGGCGAGCGGCGCGGGAACGGAGCGGTCGCGGGCGGCGAGGGGTCTGCCCATGGACGGATTCCTTTCGAAGGAGGGCGGCCCGGCCGTCCGACTCCCGCCGCCGGCCGGGTCCGCGTCGACATCGTCGTACGCCACCGGGCCGCTGGCCAGAGGGGCGTCACCGGTTGCCGGGCGTTTGCCCTGACGTGCCGTCGAGTTCCGCCAGAATGAGCTCGCGGTCCTCGTCCAGGGCCGGGATCCGGTCCATCCGGGGTTCCCGGCCGGGGACGGTGACCGGCGGCAGCAGCGCGTGCAGCGGGCCGACCGGGGAGTCCACGGTGCGCCAGCGGTCCCGGGCGGCGAGCTGGGGGTGTTCGGTGAACCCCGTGACGTCGCGCAGCCGGGCGTGGGCGATCCGGGCGTCGGCCAGCCGCCGCTCGATCTCGCGCGCCGACAGCCGCCCGAACCGTTCCTCGATCCGTTCCCGCAGTGCCGCCCGGTGGGCGACCCGGGCGGAGTTCGTCTCGAACCGGGGATCGGTCGCCAGCTCAGGGAGTTGCAGCACCTGCGCGCAGAACGCCGCCCACTCCCGTTCGTTCTGCACGCCGAGGAAGACCTGTGCGCCGTCCGCCGCGCGGTACGGCCCGTACGGGGCGATCGCGGCGTGTTCGGCGCCGGAGCGGGGCGGGGTGGTGCCACCGTAGCGGGTGAAGTAGGCGGGGTAGCCCATCCATTCGCCGAGCGCCTCCAGCATCGACACCTCGAAGGCGCCGCCCAGGCCGGTGCGCTCGCGTTCGTAGAGGGCGGTCAGGATCCCGCTGTAGGCGTACATCCCGGCGGCGATGTCGGCCACCGGCAGCCCGATCTTGGCCGGTTCGTGCTCCGTGCCGGTCAGCGACATCGCCCCGGCCTCGCACTGCACCAGCAGGTCGTACGCCTTGGCGTGCGCGTACGGGCCGCCGGTGCCGTAGCCGGAGATCCCGCAGACGACCAGCCGCGGGTGCGCCGCCAGCAGCGCCGCCGCGTCCAGGCCCAGCCGTTCGGTGGCGCCCGGTGCGAGGTTCTGCACGAAGACGTCGGCGCGGGCGAGCAGCCGCCGCAGCACCGCGGCGTCCTCGGGGCGCTTCACGTCGAGCGCGATCGACTCCTTGTTGCGGTTGAGCCAGACGAAGTGGCTGGACATCCCGCGCACCGTCTCGTCGTACCCGCGGGCGAAGTCGCCCGTCCCGGGGCGTTCCACCTTGATGACCCGGGCGCCGAGGTCGGCGAGTTGGCGGGTGGCGAAGGGCGCGGCGACCGCCTGTTCGAGCGCGACGATCGTGATGCCGTTCAGAGGGAGCATGAGGGGACCTTTCCTGCGGAGACGGGGCGGAGCCGGGCGAGGGGGGTACCTATCTGCCCGTGGATCCGGACCGAAGGATCCACGGATCCGACCGGATCCGGCGGCACCCCCACTCACCCCGCAGGAGCCACCATGACAGTCGACCGGCACGGGCACGCCCTGACCGACACCGGTCCCGACGCCCTCGACCTCTACGAACGGGCCCTGGACGACCTGCTGTTCTTCCGCCCCCGCATCGAGGAGACCGCCCGGGCGCTGCTGACCGCCGCGCCCCGCGCGCCGATGGCGCACGCCCTCGTCGGCTATCTGGGCGTGTTGGGCACCGAGGAGAAGGGCGCGGCGGCCGCCCGCGACGCCTTCACCGCCTTCCGTGCTGCCCTCGACGTCGACCGCACCACCGCGCGCGAGCGGATGCACCTTGCCGCGGCGGGTGCCTGGTTGGACGGCGACTACGGCACCGCCGGCCGGATCCTCGGCGAGATCGCCGTCGCCCACCCCCGCGACCTGCTGGCCCTCTTCGCCGGCCATCACCACGACTTCCTCACCGGCGACGCGCTGCGGCTGCGCGACCGGGTCGGCGGGGCGCTGGACGCCTGGGACGAGGACGATCCGCACTACGGCCCGCTGCTCGGCATGTACGCCTTCGGCCTGGAGGAGAACGGCCACTACGAGCACGCCGAACAGACCGGCCTGGCCGCCCTGGCGCGGCATCCGCGGGATGTCTGGGGCATCCACGCGGTGGCGCACACCTACGAGATGCGCGGCCGGTTCACCGACGGCGCGCGCTTCCTGGACGCCCGCACCGACGCCTGGTCGGACGGCACCCTGCTCACCGTCCACAACTGGTGGCACCACGCCCTGTTCGTCCTGGAAGCCGGCGACACCCGACGGGTCCTGGACATCTACGACGCCGCGGTGCACCACGCCGACTCCGCGGACGTGGCGATGGAACTCATCGACGCCGCCGCCCTGTTGTGGCGCCTGTACCTCGACGGGGACGACCAGGGGGCCCGCTGGGCCGCGGTCGCCGACGCCTGGGAGCGCCGCGACGACGGCCCGCACTACGCCTTCAACGACGCCCACGCGGTGATGGCGTACGTCGGCGCGGGGCGTCCGGACCGGGCCGAGCGGCTCGTCCGGGACCGCGAGCGCTGGCTGGCCGGGGTCCCCGCCGGCCCGTCGCCCACCAACCGCGCGATGACCGCCGACGTCGGCCTGCCCGTCTGCCGGGCGCTGCTCGCCTACGGCCGCGGGGACTTCGCCGGCGCCACCGACCTGCTGCTGCCGGTCCGTCACCGGCTGCACGTCTTCGGCGGCAGCCACGCCCAGCGCGACGCGGTCCAGCGCACCCTGGTCGAGGCCGCGCTCCGGGCCGGCCGCCACGACCTGGCCGCCACCCTGCTGAGCGAACGCAGTCGGCTGCGGCCGGTCTGCCCCTACAACTGGTCGGCCAAGGCCCGCCTGGCGGAGCAGTTGGGGGCACCGGAGCGGGCGGCCGCGGCGCGGGAACGGGCGGCGGCGCAGGCGGCCGGCGGCGTGCCGGCCGGGTGAGCCGGGCCGGTCAGGTCAGCAGCTGCTCCGCCCAGATCACCTTGCCGTCGGTGGTGTAGCGGGTGCCCCACCGGTGGGTGAACTGGGAGATGAGGAACAGCCCGCGCCCGCCCTCGTCGGTGGTCCGCGGATGCCGCAGGTACGGGGAGGTGCTGGAGCCGTCGCACACCTCGCAGATCAGCGTGTGCTCCAGGATCAGCCGCAGCCGGATCGGCCCCGACCCGTAGCGGATCGCGTTGGTGACCAGTTCGCTGACCACCAGCTCGGTGGTGAACGTCAGCGCGGGCAGGTCCCATTCGGTCAGCTGCTGCGCGGCCATCTCCCGGGCCCGGCCCACCAGGGCCGGGTCGGCGGTCAGCTCCCAGGAGGCGAACCGGTCCGGGGCGAGGCCGCGGGTCCGGGCCAGCAGCAGCGTGACGTCGTCGTGCTGCCGGCGCGGGACCAGGGCGCCGAGGACCGCTTCGCCGAGCGCGTCGAGGGAGTCGTCCGGGGCGGCGAGGGCGTGCAGCAGCCGGTCCTTGGCCGGTTCGCCGGCGCCGGGGCCCGCGCCGGCCAGCAGCCCGTCGGTGTAGAGGGCCAGCACGCTGTCCTCCTTGACGGTCACCTCGACGGCCTCGAACGGCAGGCCGCTGACGCCCAGTTGGGGGCCGACCGGCAGTTCGGCGAACGCGGCGGTGCCGTCGGGGGCGACGATGACCGGCGGCGGGTGGCCGGCGCTGGCCATGGTGAAGCAGCGGCCGACCGGGTCGTAGACCGCGTAGAGGCAACTGGTGCCCACCGCGCCGGCGTCCGCGCCCTGGCCGCCCTCCTCCGACACCCGGCTGACGAGGTCGTCGAGGCGGGCGAGGAGCTCCTCCGGCCGCAGGTCGAGGGCGGCGAGGGTCTGCACCGCGGTGCGCAGCCGCCCCATCGTGGCGATCGCGCCGATGCCGTGCCCGCGGACCTCGCCCACCACCAGCGCCAGCCGCGCCCCGGACAACGGGATCACGTCGTACCAGTCGCCGCCCACCCCGGCCAGCTCGTCCGCGGGCCGGTAGGAGGTGGCCAGGGTCAGCGCGCTGTGCTCCAGGACGCCCTGCGGCAGCAGACTGCGCTGGAGGGTGAGGGCCGCGGCGCGTTCGCGGGTGTAGCGGCGGGCGTTGTCCAGGCAGACCGCGGCCCGGGCCACGAACTCCTCGGCCAGCCGCAGGTCGTCGGGGCTGAACGGTTCGCTGCGGGCCCGCCGGAAGAAGCTGGTGACGCCCATCGTCGTGCCGCGCGCCCGGATCGGCACCACCATCGCGGTGTGCAGGCCCTGTTCCCGCAGCAGCCGGCGCCGGCCGCCGGGGATGTCGGCGGCCCACTCCGGGCCCTGCGGGTCCAGCCACTCCACCCGCCAGGACTTGCCGTCGACCAGGGCCCGGATGGGCGGGGACCAGGAGTGGTACGACGCCAGGTCCCCGACCTCGACGACCGCTTCGGGGACGCCCGGTCGGGCCGACTGCTGGCCGCCGCGGCGCAGGGCGACCCGGTCGGTGTCGCCGGGCGGTCCGGTGAGCGGGTCGCCGCCCCGGATCACCGAGTCGAGCAGGTCCACGGTGACGAAGTCGGCGAGGTCGGGCACCGCGACGTCGGCGAGTTCCTGGGCGGTGCGCAGCACGTCGAGGGACTGGCCGATGGCGGTGCCGGCCCGGTCCAGCAGGGTGAGCCGCTGCCGGTTGCGGTACCGCTCGGTGATGTCGAGGACGGTGTAACACACGCCGATGGGGCGGCCGTTGACGCCGTCGAGGCGGACGAACGACATCGCGTGGGCGCGTTCGTAGCGCGGTTCGGACTGCGGGCGCCCGATGTGTTCGTAGCCCAGGACCGGCTCGCCGCTCTCCAGGACGCGCTGCATCTGGGCCTCCAGCGCCTCCGCGTCGAGGCCCGGCTGGACCTCGGCCAGCCGCCGCCCGATCCGTTCCTGCGCGGGGCCGCCGCCGAACCGTTCCAGGGCGAGGTTCGACCACACGAACCGCAGGTCGGTGTCGACCACGGCCATCCCGACCGGCGTCTGCATCAGGAGCTTCTCCAGTACTGCCCGGCTGATCTCCCAGCCGGGGAACGACGACGCCTCGGCGGACACCACCAGCCAGTGCGGGGTGCCGTCGCCGTCGGTCACCCGGGCCAGCTGCACCGTGACGTCGACCAGGGAGCCGTCCTTGCGCCGGGCGGTGAGCGTGCCGCTCCAGCCGCCGTGCGCCCGGCACTCGGTGGCGAGCTCGGCCAGCCGGGCGGCGTCGTCCGGGGCGAGCAGGGACGCCGCGGCCCGCCCCACCACGTCCGCGGCCGCGTGGCCGAAGAGTCGCTCGGCGCCGTCCGGCCAGCTCTCCACGCGTCCGCGGGCGTCGCACAGCACCAGGGCGGCGTCGGCGATGTCCAGCGGCGCCTGCCGCCCGTCGTGGCCGTGCTCCTCGAAGTCCACCATCAGAGCCGTTCCGTCTCTGCCGGATGACCGGGCGAATGCGTTATATGGGGTATTTACCCCATCTGAGGGTACTGGCCCCGGGACGTTCGGCCCGTCTCACAGCCCGGCGAGTTCACGGGCCCGGGCGAGCAGGGTGACCAGCATGTCCGGGGTGAGCCGGCGGGTGAAGGTGTTCCGCTGGCTGGGGTGGTAGCAGCCCAGCACCCGCAGCCCGCCGCGCCGCGGGCCCGCCGCCAGGGTCACCTCCGCGCCGTGGCCGAACGCCGGCCGGGGCCGCGGCACCGGCCAGCCCGCCGCGCCGAGCGCCGGCCACAACGCGTCCCAGCCGAACCCGCCCAGCGCCACCACCACCCGCAGCCCGGGCGCCAGCAGGCAGAGCTCCCGCACCAACCAGGGACGGCAGGTCGCCCGCTCGGCCCCGGTCGGCCGGTTCTGCGGCGGCGCGCAGCGCACCGGCGCGGTGATCCGCACACCGTGGAGCGCCAGCCCGTCGTCCCGGTGCGTGGCGGTCGGCTGCGAGGCCAGGCCCACCGTGTGCAATGCCGCGAACAGGAAGTCGCCGGAGGCGTCGCCGGTGAACATCCGGCCGGTGCGGTTGCCGCCGTGCGCGGCCGGGGCCAGGCCCACCACGGCCAGCGCCGCGTCCGGCGGGCCGAACCCCGGCACCGGCCGCGCCCAGTACTCCCAGTCGCGGAACGCCGCCCGCCGCTCCGCCGCCACCCGCTCCCGCCAGGCCACCAGTCGCGGACAGGCCCGGCATCCGACCACCGCGGCGTCCAGCGCCGACAGATCCGCGCACCGCGCCGCCCGCTCGGCCGGGTAGCCGCGCTCCTCCGGGCCGGGCGGCACCCCGCTCGGCTCACGGCTCATCGGCGGCCCTCCTCTCCGCGTCCCGTCGCGCGCCGCCGCTGCGGGCACGGCCCGTTCACGCGCCGTCGCCCGGACCGCCGCCGGTCGGGGCGAGCAGCAGCAGCGCCACGTCGTCCAGCCGCTCGCGCCGCGCCCCGCGCCGGGCCAGGACGGCGTCGGCGAGGGTGCCGGGGTCCACCTTCAGGTCCGCCTCGGAAAGCTCGGTGGCCAGGTCCGCCACCCCCTCGTCCAGGTCCCGGCCGGGCCGCTCGACCAGCCCGTCGGTGTAGAGCGCGAGCACCGCCCCGGGCGGCACGGCGACGGTGGTGGCGGAGTAGCGGGTGCCGGGCGCCACGCCCAGCAGCATCCCGGGCGGCACCCGCAGCACCTCGGTGCGTCCGTCGGGGTGGCGCAGCACCGGCGGCGGATGGCCGGCGCTGGCCAGGCACGCCTGGTGCGTGCGCAGGTCGAGGTGGACGTAGAGGCAGCTGGTGAACAGGTCGGGGTCCAGGTCGCAGAGCAGCCGGTTGGTGCGGTCCAGCACCTCGTCCGGTGCCGCGCCGGCCGAGGCGTGGGCGTGCACCGCGGTGCGGGCCTGGCCCATCAGCGCGGCGGCCGCCGCGTTGTGGCCCTGCACGTCGCCGATCACGGCGGCCACCTGGTGCTCGTCGAGCCGGATCAGGTCGTAGAAGTCGCCGCCGATGTCCATGCCGCGGGTCGACGGCAGGTAGCGGGCGGCGACCGCCAGTCCGGGGACCGGTGGCAGGCGGTGCGGCAGCAACCCGGCCTGGAGGTCGTGCGCGAGCTGCTGCTTGGTGTCGTAGAGGAACGCCCGGTCCAGCGCCTGGGCCATCAGGCCGGCCAGTGAGGTCAGCACCTGCCGCTCGGACGGGGTGAAGGTCCGCGGGCGGCGGTACGCCAGGACGCAGCAGCCGACCGGACGGCCGGAGACGATCAGCGGCAGCACCGCCCTCGCCGCCATCCCGGTCAGTTCCGCCAGCCCGGGGAAGAACCGCTCGGTCTCCTCGACGGTGCTGAAGAAGCTCGGCTCGCCGGTGGCCAGGGCGCGCACGGTGGGGCTGTTCGCGGTGCTGAGCGGGATCCCCTCGAACGCCTCCACGGCGGCCTGCGGATAGCCGCGATGGCCGACGGTGCGCAGCCGGCCCGCGTCCGCGACGTACATCATCATCCCCTGGGCGCCGAAGGCCGGCACGATCTGCTCGGCGAACAGTTCGGTGACGTCCTGGACGCCCACCGCCTCGGTGAGCGCCGCCGCGAGGTGCAGTACGTGGTACATCTGCCCGGCCCGCAGCGGCATGACCTCGGCGGGCCAGCGGGCCTCCGGATCGGGTTGGTCGTCCGCGGCGCTGATCCACACGCTCACCCCGCGGCCGTCGGGGAACAGCCGGAACGTCAGCCACTGCGCCGGGGGACGGCGGGCGGTGAACGACGCCGGGCGACGGCTGATCACCGCGGCCCGGCACCGGTCCTCGAAGACCGGCCCGGCCAACCAGGGCAGCGCCTCCCAGGGCCGGGACCCGAGCAGCCGGGCCGCGCCGGCGCCCAGCAGCCGGGCGGCGCTCCCGCTCAGCAGGGTGACCCGCCCCTCCAGGTCCAGCGCGCAGCCGCCGCCGGGCAGTCGCTCCACGTAGTCGACCGCGGCCAGCGCCTGCTCGGGACCGACGGTGCGGGCCGGGGGCACCGGGACCACCAGCGGCCCGTCGGGGCCGGGGCCCGCGGGCAGCAGCTCGGCCAGCCGCGGGCAGGCGGCCGCGAACGCGGTCCGTTCGGCGTCCGACAGCTCCGGCTCGTGGCCGGCCGGCCAGAGCAGAACCACCGCGCCCCGGCAGTCGGTGCCGTCGTTCAGGGGGGCCGCGCCCAGCGCGAAGTCGTACGGCAGCGTCACCGCGGTCCGGGGGAAGTCCCGGGTCAACTGCTGGTGGCCGGCCGCCCACACCAGGCGCTGCCCGCGCGCCGCGACCGCGACCGGCAGGGGCGCGGCCAGCGCGATCCGCCGCCAGGGGTCCAGCACCGGCGGCGGGATGCCGCTCAGTGCGGTCAGCCGCAGCACCGGGGCGTCCGGCGCCAGCTCGTAGACCATGGCCGACGAGGCCCCGGTCTCGGTCATCGTCCGCAGCAGCTCCCGACCCAGTGGGGCGTCCGTGGCCCCACCGGTCGTCATGGTCCACCTACCCACGGCCGCGGCACAGTGTTGACGTTACGCCGCCGGGCGGTCGGCGGCAGTGCTGCCGGCGGCGCGCTACCAGCGGGTGGCCAGCTCCACGGGGACGGCGGCCAGGGCCGCGTCGGCCGCCGCGTTGGCCTCGGCGGGCGTGGTGGCGCGCACGATGAGGTGGCCGATCCGGGACAGGTTGTCGTCCGGGCCGCCCACGGCGTCGCCGGGCATCTTGGTCAGTGCGGTGGCCACGACGTGGTCGCCGTGCGGGAGCCGCCCGACCCAGCGCAGCGTCCCGGCCTCGGGGGCGGTCAGGAAGCGGATCGCGGCGGCGGCGTGCCGGCGCGGGGTGACGTCGGGGCGTTCGCCCAGGACGGCCTGGAGGTGGGCGCGGGCCATGTCGATGCCGAGGGCTTCGTGCACCAGCCGCATGATGAGGTCGCCGGGCGGGCGCGCCCCCACCTCGATGACCTTCGGCCGGCCGGTCGGTGCCACCTTCACCTCGGTGTGCGCCAGGCCGTGCCGCAGGCCGAGGGCGGTCACCGCACCGGTGGCCGCGGCGCACACCGCGGCTCTGACCTGCGGGGGCAGCGACGCGGGCACGGTGTGGCCGAGTTCGGCGCGGTGGGTGCCGACGGTGGTGAACTTCTCGGTGACCGCGAGGTGGTGGACGGTGCCGTCGGCGAGCACCGTCTCCACGCTGAACTCCGGTCCTTCGACGTGCTCCTGGGCGAGCAGGGTGGTGTCCAGGGCGATGCCGTGCGGCAGTTTGTGGCTCTGGGACTGTGCCCGTCGGGCCGCGGCGGGCAGTTCGGCGGCCGAGTGGACCACCGAGACGCCGATCGACGCGGCGTTCTCGGCCGGTTTGACGACCAGCGGGTAGGTCAGGCCGGCGGCCGCGATCCGCCGGGCGAGGGCGTCCGGATCGGGGGCGGTCACGGTCTGCGGGGCCGGGACGCCGTGGGCGGCGAACGCCTCGGCCATCAGCCGCTTGTTGCGGCCGGCCGGCGCCGGCCCGGGGCGGTGGCCGGGCAGGTCGAGCGCGGCGGCCAGCTGGGCGGCGAGCGGGGTGAGGAACTCCCAGCAGGGCACGATCCCGTCGATGCCGGTGGCGCGGCAGAAGCCGGTCAGGTCGTCGAGGGCACGGGCCGGGTCGGCGAAGTCGGTGAAGGCGGTGCCGGTGATCCGGTCCGTCAACTCCGGCCGGTAGTGCGCGTAGAGCTCCTTGTGGGTGGCCACGTAGGCGTCCAGGCCGAGGCCGGCGGC
>LIQL01000380.1 GCA_001418405.1 Streptomyces diastatochromogenes
CGATCCGCCCTCCCGGGCCGGCGCACCGGCCCGGGAGGGCGGATCGTCTTCCTGCTGGGGGACCTCCGGTCCCGGCCACCCGCTGCGCGCTTGCCGTGCGGGCAGGGGCCGGGCACGGGCCCGGGCCGGTGGGCTCGCCGCGTCGCGGCGGAGGATCAGCGGTGGCCGCGGCCGCTGCCGCGGCGCGGGCCGGTGACGAGGTTGAGGCTCGGGCCGTCGCGCTCGGCGCGCTCGCGGTCGTCCTCCTCTTCCTGCTTCTTCTGCCACTCGGCGAACTTCGCGCGGGACTCCTCGCGCTCGGCCATGGTCTGGTCCTCGGCGGCCTGCCGGATCTTGGTCAGCCGGTCGCCCAGCGCGTCCATGTAACCGGGCGTCTCGATGGCCTCCTTCATGCCCATCCGGCCGGAGAGCACTTCCTTGGCCATCTCCTGGAGCTTGCCACCCACATTCGGGTTGTCCGCGAGCACCTTCAGCGCCTTCCGCAGACGGTGCGCCTGCTCAGGATCCTGGGCGACGTCCATCAGGTCCTCGTCCTGGATCTGCCGCTCTTCGTTCATGTCTGCCCCCTCGTACGTGGTGGCACAGCAACCGCGCGTGCTGCACCGGCGTCCTGAGTGTAATGACGGAAGTGAACGGGTCGTCAAGGCGGGGTTGTCGGTATTGCCGCATATTGCTCCGCGTCCCTTACGCGCTGCACACAGAAGCCACTCCGCGAGGGGCTTCCGGGCTATTGCCGGTGTGCTAGACCTGGAGCGATGTTCAGCAGGTCGCTGTCATTCAATTCGGGGAGAAATGATGTCCGATGAAGTCCGGCTCAGTACCGAGGCGTTGCACAAGCTCGGTACGACCTTCGAGAATCGTGCGGAAGAACTGAGCCGGCAACTGAGCGCATTCAGACGGCGCGCGGACGCCGAGGCGCTCAGGGATGGTTTCGGCAGCGACGAGGAGGCCCGGCCCTACCGCGAACTGTTCGAGGAGGCCGAGCGCGCCCTGGCCCAGCTCCAGCAGCGGCTCGCCGCGGTCGGCGGCGGCATCAAGGAGACCGTCGCCAACACCCAGGCCGCCGAGGACGAGCTCGTCGAGATCATGCGGAGCACCAAGTGACCGAGCCACGACGCAATCCCCACGCGCTGCACGAGGCGGCCGCCGGTTGGCGCGACATGGGCAAGCACCTGGACGGACTCGTCCGCGACCTGGACCGGCACGTCGGCACCGCCGCCGCGGCCGACTGGCACGGCCCGGCGGGGGAGGCGTTCGCCGGCGAGTGGCACCAGCTGAAGCGGTCCGTCGACGACTCCCTGCCGGCCTTCGAACTGGCCGCCGCCGACCTGGACGAGGCCGCCGCCGCGCACTCCACCGGCAGCGCCGGCGGGGACCACGCCGCCGCCCCCGCTGGCGGCGCGCAGAACGCCACCCAGTCGTCCGGCCGGGACATGGCCTACGGCTTCATGGCGCTGGGCCAGCTCGCCAACGGCCTCGGCGGCGCGTTCGGCAAGCAGGGCCGGGGCGGGGGCGGCCAGAGCCAGGCCCCGCAGCTGCGGCACCAGTGGGACTCCTCCACGGCCGCCCACGGGCCCGACCCGTTCGACACGCCCCGGGACGGCGCGGCCGCCACCCGCGGCGGTGAGGGCATCGCCAAGGGCGTCCGGACGAACCCGGCCGAGGCCCAGCGCGCGGCGGACGAGCAGGAGGCCAAGGACGCCGCCCGGCAGAAGGCCGCCGAGCAGAAGGCGGCGGCCGGCAAGGACGCCGAGAAGCCGGCGGACAAGGCCGCGGACAAGGCCGCGGACAAGGCTGCGGGTGGCACCACTCCCGCCGCCGGGTCCGACGCCGGCCCGGCCGACGGCGCGTCCGCCCCGCCCGGTCCGGACGTCACCCAGCACGGCGCCTTCGGCTGACCGCACCGTCCCCGGCCAGCACGGGGCGGCCGGGGACGGGACAACGGAAAACGGCGGTGGGGCGCCCCTCCTGAGAGGGACGCCCCACCGCCGTCGTCGCGGGTCGGCCGCTACTGGCTCTTCAGCGGCAGCAAGCCCGTCTGGACCAGCTGCGCCCCACGCTTGCGCGTGATGAACATGCCCCGTCCGGGCGTCAGCTGCTGACCCTTCGTGTTGCCCATCAGCGGGCCCTCGGCCGGGTCGGCCGACAGGATCAGACCCTGCGCACCGAGCTCCTTGGCGCGCTGCATGACCGGCTCGAACGAGGACCGGCCGGCACCCGAGGAACTGCGCGCCAGGATCAGGCGCAGACCCAGGTCACGGGCGAACGGCAGGTACTCCAGCAACGGCTGGAGCGGGTTGCCGCTGCTGGTCGCCACCAGGTCGTAGTCGTCGACGATCACGAACGCGTCCGGCAGGTCGTACCAGCTGCGGTTGCGCAGCTGCTCCGGCGTGACGTCCGGACCCGGCATGCGCCGGCCCAGCGAACCGGCCAGTCCGCTGATGACCTCCTGGAGCTGCGGGCCCGCCGCACAGTACTTGTACACGTGCGAATCGGGGACCTCGCCGAGCAGCGCGCGCCGGTAGTCGGAGACCACCATCAGCGCCTTGTCCGCCGGGTACCGCTCCGCGAGCTGCTTGCACAGCAGGCGCAGCAGCGACGACTTGCCGGACTCGCTCTCGCCGTAGATGACCAGCAGCGGGTCGGTCTCGAAGTCGATGAACGCCGGGGACAGCGTGGTCTCGTCGACGCCGATCGCGATGCCGTGGTCCGGGTAGTCGCCGCCCCGGGGCAGCTCGCTGGCGTGCAGCAGCGTCGGCAGCATCCGGACCTTGGGGGCCGGCTCGCCCTGCCAGTGCTCGTTGACCGTCTGCACGAGGTTCGCGACGCCGTCGCTGAGCGTCTCGGGGTCGCTCATCCCGTCCAGGCGCGGCAGCGCCGCCAGGAAGTCGAGCTTGTCGGGGGACAGACCGCGGCCGGGCTTGCCCATCGGGACGTTCTCCGCGCGCTTGCGGTCGAACTCCGACTCCATCGGGTCGCCCAGGCGCAGCTCCACGCGGTTGAGGAGCTGGTCGCGCAGTGCGGGCCGCACCTCGGTGTAGCGCGAGCCGGCGATGATGAGGTGGATGCCGAAGCCGAGGCCGCGGCCGGCGATGTCCAGGACCACCGGGTCCATCTGCTCGTAGTCGGTCTTGAACGTGCCCCAGCCGTCGATGACCAGGAAGACGTCGCCCCACTTCTGGTCGGGGAAGGCCCCCGCGGCCCGCCGCTGGCGGTAGGTCCCGATCGAGTCGATGTTGTTCGCGCGGAAGAACTCCTCGCGCTCGTTCAGGATGCCGACGACCTCGGAGACCGTACGGCGCACCTTCTCGGCGTCCAGACGCGAGGCGACGCCGCCGACGTGCGGCAGCCCCTCCAGGCTGAGCATGCCGCCGCCACCGAAGTCGAGGCAGTAGAACTGCACTTCGGCCGGGGTGTGGGTGAGCGCGAACGAGGCGATCGCGGACCGGATCAGCGTCGACTTGCCGGACTGCGGACCACCCACGACCAGGCCGTGACCGGCACCGGCGGAGAAGTCCAGGTACATCACGTCACGCCGCTGCTCGAACGGCTTGTCCACCAGCGCGACGGGCACCACGAGCTTGCCCAGCGCGGTGTACTCCGGCGCGTGCACGCCCCGTTCGGGGGTGACCGCCAGGGCCGGCAGCAGCTGGTTGACCGTGGGCGGCTCCTCCAGCGGCGGCAGCCACACCTGGTGGGCCGGCGGGCCCTGGCCCTGCATCCGCTGGACCATGACGTCCAGGACGGTGTCGGCGAGCGCGTCGTCGATCTCCGGCTCGGCCGCCTCGACGGCGACCGGCTCCTCGATGATCTGCTCGATGACCGGGGCGGCCGTGAAGGGCACCGGCATCCGCATCGACCGGCCACCGCCGGTGCTGCGACCGCCGCCGCCCGGACCGCGGTAGGTGCCCGAGACGTACGCGGCCTTGAACTGGACCATCGTCTCGGTGTCGTACTTCAGGATGCCGGAGCCCGGGACGTTCGGCAGGTGGTAGGCGTCCGGCACGCCGATCGCGGTCCGCGACTCGGCGGCGGAGAAGGTCCGCAGACCCAGCCGGTAGGACAGGAAGGTGTCCAGACCGCGCAGCTTGCCCTCTTCCAGACGCTGCGAGGCGAGCAGCATGTGCACGCCCATCGACCGGCCGATCCGGCCGATCTGGATGAACATCTCGATGAAGTCGGGCTTGGCGGCGAGCAGCTCGGAGAACTCGTCGATGATCATCACCAGCGACGGCAGCGGGTCCAGCGGGGCGCCGGCGGCACGTGCCTTCTCGTAGTCGGTGATGTTGGCGTAGTTGCCCGCCGAGCGCAGCAGCTCCTGACGGCGCTGGAGCTCACCGGTGATCGAGTCGCGCATGCGGTCGATCAGGGTGACGTCCTCACCGAGGTTGGTGATGACCGCCGCGACGTGCGGCATCTCCGACATGCCGGTGAAGGTGGCGCCGCCCTTGAAGTCGGCGAGGATGAAGTTGAGGGTCTCCGAGGAGTGCGTCACCGCGAGCGCGAGCACCAGGGTGCGCAGCACCTCGGACTTGCCGGAGCCGGTCGCACCGACGCACAGGCCGTGCGGGCCCATGCCCTGCTGCGAGGCTTCCTTGATGTCCAGCATCACCGGCTGGCCGTCGCGGTCGACGCCGATCGGCACCCGCAGCCGCTCGGACAGCGTCCGGGGCCGCCAGGTGCGCGAGACGTCCAGCGAGCCGGCGTCACCGATGTTGAGCAGGTCGGTGAAGTCCAGCGCGGACAGCAGCGGTTCCTCGCCGTCCGCGCCCGAACCGGCGCGCAGCGGGGCCAGCTGGCGGGCCAGCGCCTCCGCCTCGGGGATCGACAGGGTGTCGCACGCGCCGTGGTAGACGGCGCCGCTCGCCGACTCCAGCACCAGCTTGCCCGGCGACACCTGGACGGCCAACCCGCCGCGGATCTCGTCCAGGTCGCCCGGCACGATCTCCAGGATGGTGACGCCCTGCAGGCCCTCGGCCCCCGCGATCACCGAGTCCATCGGGACGTCGCCGCCGTCCAGCACCACGACGACGTGCGGGCTGTCGGTCACCGCCTGGCCCTGCGGGTTGAACCGCGGGCGGCCGTCCAACTCGTCGGCGAGCAGCTCCTCGACCTCGCCGAGGTCGCCGACGACCAGCCGGCGGGTGCCGGCGCCGTCGGTCGACGTGTCCTGGACCTGCGGCAGCCACTTGGTCCACTCCCACTCGGCCTGCGCACCCGGCGCGGCGACGACGGCCACCACCAGGTCCTCGGGCGAGTGCAGCGTGCACAGCTGGGCGACGAGGGCGCGCGAGGCGCCGTAGACGGTGTCCGGGTCACCGGAGACCGTCAGGTGGTAGAAGGCGCGCAGCGACACCGCCAGCGGGAGGTTCTCCAGGTGGCCGTGGTTGTCGAGGAACTCCTTCATCGCGTGCGCGGTCAGCGGCTCCAGCTCGTCGACCGGAGCGGTCTCCGGCGCCCGCAGCGGGGTGGCCAGCTGCTGCGGCCCCAATCCCAGGCGCACTTGCGCGAAGTCCGGGTCGTTCGCCCGGCGTTCCCACACCCGCTTGCCCTCGGCCACGACGGACCACAGTTGGCTCGGGTCGGGATGGGTGAACAGCTGCGCGTCCCGCTGCCGGCGCGCGGTGCGCCGCACCTCTTTCCGCTTCTGCGCAAGGTACTTGAGGTAGTCCTGGCGCTCCTGGACCATCTGCCCCGAAGGCCCCTGGCGGGCCTTGACGATCTGCATGATCGCCATCGCCAGTGTGGAGGCCACCATGAAGCCGCCCATGATCTTCATGAACGGCTGGTTCCCCATGAACAAGAAGCCCGCCGAGGACGCCATGCCCATCATGGGCATGAAGGTCATCAGCAAGTTTTCCGGCTCTCCCTCGCGGGGAAGCTCCGGAGGCGGCTCAAGTACCACCTCCTCCGAGGGAACTTCAGGTGGTAGCGCGCGAGGCGGGCGCTTGACGATGACAACGCTCACCGAGGCATCAGTCCTTCATGCATCTCGCAGTCTCGGACCGCCCCCGTTGGATTCGACGGTCCCCCGAGCCAAGTCCTTGGCCCGACGCAGGCGTTGATCCTACTGTTAGGCGTCAAGTCAAGGGGTGGGTGGGGCAGGGCCCCGATCGGACGGTACGCTGACGCCCCGCGAGCGCGCCACAGCCCCGTACGGGCGGCCCTATATATAGGGCGCGCGACGCGACAAAACGCCCAACGGATAGGGGGAACCGCCAGGTGAGCACGAGCACTGGCACCGGCTTTTGCCGGGTGACGGTCGCCGCGCCGGACGCACGGATCGACGTGGCACTGCCGGAGGACGTTGCCCTCGTCGATATCTATCCGGAGATCCTGCGGCTCTCCGGGCAGTCCCAGGCCGAGGGCGCCCCGACCGGCTACCACCTCGTACGTCGCGACGGCACGGTGCTCGACGCCGGTCAGTCGCTGGCCCAGCAGCAGATCCTCGACGGCGACCTGCTCCTGTTGAAGCCGTTCGCCGAGTCCCTGCCGCTGCCGGTGTTCGACGACGTCTCGGACGCCATCGCCTCGGCGGTCAAGCAGAACCGCAGCCGCTGGAGCGACGACCTGATGCGCGTCGTCGGCCTCAGCGCCGGCGTGCTGCTCCTGGTGATGATGGCGTTCGCCCTGTGGTTCTCCAACCCGGTCAACCGCGACATGCACCGGCTCCCCGGCATCATCGCCGGCGTGGTCGGCGTCGTCCTGGTGGCGCTGTCCGGCGTCCGCGCCCGCGTCTACGACGACCACGCCTCCTCGATCGCCCTGGGGCTGGCGTCGCTGCCGCACCTGCTCATCGCCGGCTCCGGCATCTTCCCCGTCGATGCCGGCCACGGCCCGGGTCGACTGCACCTGCTCGTCGGCTGCGTGACCGTCCTGATCGCCTCGGTGCTCCTGGTGGTCATGCTGCCCCGCGGTGACGCGCCCTTCGTCGCGGCCGCCTTCCTCTCCGCCATCGGCACCCTCGCGGTCTTCGCCGCGATCCTCACCGACGCCGCCCCGCGCGAGGTCGCCGCGGTCACCGCCGTCGTCTCCATCGCCCTGGTCGCCTGGCTGCCGAGCCTCTCCGCACGGTTCGCCCGGCTGCCGATCGGCTACCGCTCGCCCGACCAGATCGCCAAGGGCGCCCTGGAAACCGGCTCCGAGACCGAGTCGGTCGACTTCGTGAAGATCGGCAACCAGGCCAAGCGCGGCCACGAGCTCCTGCTCGGTCTGGTCGCCGGCTGCTCCGCCCTGGTCGTCGGCTCCGCCGGCGTCGTCCTCGGCTTCTCCGACAACGTCTGGGCCCAGGTCCTGGCCCTGGCCGCCGGCATCACGATCATGCTGCGCGCCCGGCTCTTCGACTACACCGCCCAGGTCGCCTGCCTGACCATCGCCGGCATCTTCACCATCGTGCTGCTCATCCTGGGCATCGCGCTGCACCCGCCGGTCGACATCTTCGTCACCCTGGAGCGCTTCCAGGACGCCGGCCCGCTGAACGTCCGCACCGTGTGGTTCTCCGCCAGCATCGCGGTGGGCGCGGCGCTCCTCGTCGGCGTCGGCCTGGTCGTCCCGAAGAAGGGCGTCACCCCCTTCTGGGGCCGGATCTTCGACGTCTTCGACGGCCTGGTCCTGCTGTCCCTGGTGCCGCTGTGCCTGGCGGTGCTCGACGTGTACAACACCGTGCGCGGCCTGACCAGCAGCTAGCCCGGTGCCTTCCGCACGCGCGACGGCCCCCCGACCACCGGGTCGGGGGGCCGCCCTGCTGCTGGTACGCTGTCCGACGGTCCACTCGAGTCATCCAAGATTCCCTGTGCCGCAAATCCAGGGGCGCTCGCGGACCGAAACCCCAAGGAGTACGCGTGTCGCTCGACGCCGCTACGAAGAAGCAGATCATGGCCGAGTTCGCCACCAAGGAGGGTGACACCGGCTCCCCCGAGGTCCAGGTCGCGATGCTGTCGCGCCGCATCTCGGACCTGACCGAGCACCTCAAGACGCACAAGCACGACCACCACTCCCGCCGTGGTCTGCTGCTGCTGGTCGGCCAGCGCCGCCGCCTGCTGCAGTACCTGGCGAAGAAGGACATCACGCGCTTCCGCGCGCTGGTCGAGCGCCTGGGCATCCGCCGCGGCGCGGCGGGCGCCAAGTAAGACGCCGTAAAGGGAGCGGTTCCCACCGGGGGCCGCTCCCTTTGCCGTACGCACCGGACGCCCGTACCACCGCATGGTGGGCGGAAGCTTTGTAGTCTGGTGGCATATCGCAAAAGCGAACGCGGTGGAGCGCTCTCTGGCCGCCGGTCCTCGGTAGTGGCCCCCGGACGGCCCATGGGACAGCCCATGCGGCAGGACTCCGGGTGCTTCGATCGAAGACCGGCCCGCACCGGCGCTCCACCGAAGACGGTCCCCTGCCACACGGGCAGCGGACGCAGACGAGGAGATATTCCTGGTGGAGAACGAGACCCACTACGCCGAGGCCGTGATCGACAACGGTTCCTTCGGCACCCGCACCATTCGCTTCGAGACGGGCCGCCTGGCCAAGCAGGCCGCCGGCTCCGCCGTGGCGTACCTGGACGACGACACCATGGTGCTGTCGGCCACCACCGCTTCCAAGAACCCGAAGGACCAGCTGGACTTCTTCCCGCTGACCGTCGACGTCGAGGAGCGGATGTACGCGGCCGGGAAGATCCCCGGCTCCTTCTTCCGCCGCGAGGGCCGCCCCAGCGAGGACGCGATCCTCACCTGCCGCCTCATCGACCGGCCGCTGCGCCCCTCCTTCAAGAAGGGCCTGCGCAACGAGATCCAGATCGTCGAGACGGTCATGGCGCTCAACCCCGACCACCTCTACGACGTGGTCGCGATCAACGCCGCCTCCTGCTCCACGCAGCTGGCCGGCCTGCCCTTCTCCGGCCCGATCGGCGGCACCCGCGTCGCCCTGATCAACGGCCAGTGGGTCGCCTTCCCGACCCACTCCGAGCTTGAGAACGCCGTCTTCGACATGGTCGTGGCCGGCCGGGTGCTGCCCGACGGCGACGTCGCCATCATGATGGTCGAGGCCGAGGCCACCGAGAAGACCATCGAGCTGGTCAAGGGCGGCGCCGAGGCCCCGACCGAAGAGGTCGTCGCCGCCGGCCTGGAGGCCGCCAAGCCCTTCATCAAGGTCCTGTGCAAGGCCCAGGCGGACCTCGCCGCGAAGGCGGCCAAGCCGACCGGCGAGTTCCCGGTCTTCCTCGACTACCAGGACGACGTCCTGGAGGCGCTGACCAAGGCCGTCAAGGACGAGCTCGCCCGGGCGCTCACCATCGCCGGCAAGCAGGAGCGCGAGGCCGAGCTGGACCGCGTCAAGGGTCTGGCCGCCGACAAGCTGCTCCCCGAGTTCGAGGGCCGCGAGAAGGAGATCTCCGCCGCGTACCGTTCGCTGACCAAGACCCTGGTCCGCGAGCGCGTCATCAAGGAGAAGAAGCGCATCGACGGCCGCGGCGTGACGGACATCCGTACGCTCGCCGCCGAGGTCGAGGCGATCCCGCGGGTGCACGGTTCCGCGCTGTTCGAGCGTGGCGAGACCCAGATCCTGGGCGTCACCACCCTCAACATGCTCCGCATGGAGCAGCAGCTGGACACCCTCTCCCCGGTGACCCGCAAGCGCTACATGCACAACTACAACTTCCCGCCGTACTCCGTCGGTGAGACCGGCCGCGTGGGCTCGCCCAAGCGCCGCGAGATCGGCCACGGTGCGCTCGCCGAGCGCGCCATCGCGCCGGTGCTGCCGACGCGCGAGGAGTTCCCCTACGCGATCCGCCAGGTCTCCGAGGCGCTGGGCTCCAACGGCTCGACGTCCATGGGGTCGGTCTGCGCCTCCACGATGTCGCTGCTCAACGCCGGTGTGCCGCTCAAGGCCCCGGTCGCCGGCATCGCCATGGGCCTGATCTCCCAGGAGATCGACGGCCAGACCCACTACGTCGCCCTCACCGACATCCTCGGTGCGGAGGACGCCTTCGGCGACATGGACTTCAAGGTCGCCGGCACCAAGCAGTTCGTCACCGCGCTCCAGCTCGACACCAAGCTCGACGGCATCCCCGCCTCGGTCCTGGCCGCCGCGCTGAAGCAGGCCCGTGACGCGCGCCTGCACATCCTCGACGTGATGAACGAGGCCATCGACGTCCCGGACGAGATGTCCCCGAACGCGCCGCGGATCATCACCGTCAAGATCCCGGTGGACAAGATCGGTGAGGTCATCGGCCCCAAGGGCAAGATGATCAACCAGATCCAGGAGGACACCGGCGCCGACATCACGATCGAGGACGACGGCACCATCTACATCGGTGCCGCCGACGGCCCGGCCGCCGAGGCCGCCCGCGCCACGATCAACGGCATCGCCAACCCGACCATGCCGGAGGTCGGCGAGCGCTACCTGGGCACGGTCGTCAAGACGACCACCTTCGGTGCGTTCGTGTCCCTGCTCCCGGGCAAGGACGGCCTGCTGCACATCTCGCAGATCCGCAAGCTGGCCGGCGGCAAGCGCGTCGAGAACGTCGAGGACGTGCTCGGCGTGGGCGCCAAGGTCCAGGTCGAGATCGCCGAGATCGACCAGCGCGGCAAGCTCTCCCTGATCCCCGTGATCGAGGACGAGGACGCCGCCAAGGACGACACGAAGGACGACGCCGCCAAGTGACGTCCCGCACGCACGCGACGACGGCCCGCACCTCCTCGGAGGGGCGGGCCGTCGCCCGTACCCAAACGCTTCTGAAGGGCGCCGCGGGCGCCGGCACGGTGCGCCGCACCACGCTCCCCGGCGGGCTGCGCGTGGTCACCGAGACGCTGCCCACCGTTCGCTCCGTCACCTTCGGGATCTGGGCGCACGTCGGCTCCCGCGACGAGACCCCGTCCCTGAACGGCGCCACCCACTACCTCGAACACCTGCTCTTCAAGGGCACCCAGCAACGCTCCGCGCTGGACATCTCCGCGGCCGTCGACGCCGTCGGCGGCGAGATGAACGCCTTCACGGCCAAGGAGTACACCTGCTACTACGCGCGGGTGCTCGACACCGACCTGCCGCTCGCCATCGACGTGGTGTGCGACATGCTCACGGGCTCGCTGATCGACGGCGAGGACGTCGACGCCGAGCGCGGGGTGATCCTCGAAGAGATCGCGATGACCGAGGACGACCCGGGCGACTGCGTGCACGACCTGTTCGCGCACACCATGCTCGGCGACACCCCGTTGGGCCGCCCCGTCCTGGGCACCGTCGACACCGTCAACGCGCTCTCCGCCGACCGCATCCGCCGCTTCTACAAGAAGCACTACGACCCCACCCACCTGGTCGTCACCGCCGCGGGCAACGTCGACCACGCCAAGGTCGTCCGGCAGGTGCGCCGCGCCTTCGAGCGGGCCGGTGCGCTGGGCCGCACGGACGCCGCCCCGATCGCGCCGCGCGCCGGCCACCGCGCCATCCGCACCGCCGGCCAGGTCGAACTCCTCGGCCGCAAGACCGAGCAGGCCCATGTCGTCCTCGGCATGCCCGGCATGTCCCGCAACGACGACCGGCGTTGGGCGATGGGCGTACTCAACACCGCCCTGGGCGGCGGGATGAGCTCGCGGCTGTTCCAGGAGGTCCGCGAGAAGCGCGGCCTGGCCTACAGCGTGTACTCCTTCACCTCGGGCTTCGCCGACTGCGGACTCTT
Organism: Streptomyces diastatochromogenes; assembly: GCA_001418405.1. GTDB lineage: Bacteria > Actinomycetota > Actinomycetes > Streptomycetales > Streptomycetaceae > Streptomyces > Streptomyces albulus_C. Next base: position 11,657 of record LIQL01000380.1, read on the forward strand.
CGGCGTCTACGCCGGCTGCCGGCCCAACCAGGTGCACGACGTCCTCAAGATCTGCCGCGACGAGCTCGACACGGTGGCGGCCGAGGGCCTCACCGACGACGAGATCCGGCGTGCGATCGGCCAGTTGCGCGGCTCCACGGTCCTCGGCCTGGAGGACACCGGCGCGCTGATGCACCGCCTCGGCAAGAGCGAACTGTGCTGGGGCGAGCACATGTCGGTCGACGAGGTGCTCGCCCGGATATCGGCAGTGACCCCGGACGAGGTCCGCGCGGTGGCCCGTGATGTCCTGGGCGCACGCCCCTCGCTGTCCGTCATCGGCCCCCTGAAGGACCGGCAGGCGGCCCGCCTGGAGGATGCCGTCGCCTAGGCGACGGCATTCAGCGGGCGTCCCACCACGAGAGAGAGCGGAAAACGATGAGCAAGCTGCGCGTGGCCGTCCTGGGAGCCAAGGGGCGCATCGGCTCCGAGGCCGTCCGGGCCGTCGAGGCCGCCGACGACATGGAGCTGGTCGCGGCCCTCGGCCGCGGCGACGAGCTTTCGACGCTGGTCGAGGCCGGCGCCCAGGTCGCGGTGGAACTCACCACCCCCGACGCGGTGATGGACAACCTCGACTTCTGCCTGCGGCACGGCATCCACGGTGTGGTCGGCACGACCGGCTGGACCGACGAACGCCTCACGCAGCTGCGCAGCTGGCTCGACGCCGCCCCCGGCGCCGGCGTGCTGATCGCCCCGAACTTCTCCATCGGTGCGGTGCTGACCATGCGGTTCGCACAGCAGGCGGCCCGTTTCTTCGAGTCCGCCGAGATCGTCGAGCTGCACCACCCCAACAAGGCGGACGCCCCGTCCGGGACCGCCGCCCGCACCGCCCGGCTGATCGCCGAGGCCCGCGCGCAGGCCGGCTGCCCGCCGCAGCCGGACGCCACCACGACCGCACTGGACGGCGCCCGCGGCGCGGACGTGGACGGCGTCCCGGTGCACTCGGTGCGGCTGCGCGGCCTGCTGGCCCACCAGGAGGTGCTGCTCGGCGGGGTGGGCGAGACCCTCACCATCCGCCACGACTCGCTGCACCACAGCAGCTTCATGCCGGGCATCCTGCTCGGCGTGCGGCGCGTGGTGTCCGCCCCGGGCCTGACGGTGGGCCTGGAGAACTTCCTCGATCTGGACTGACGACCATGGGCGGAAAGATCACGTACTTCTTCCTCGCCACCGTGCTGGTGCTGGTCTTCGGCGTGGTGGCGATGGAGGGCGTACTGCTCCTGCTGACCGGGGAACCGGCGGCGATGGGCATGGGCGCGGTGGCCTTCGTCCTGCCGTTCCTGGGCGGCTGGTTCCTGTGGGCCAACACCCGCTTCGCCCGCGACGCGAACCGGCTGGCCGGCGAGCTGGCGGCGGAGGGCGGCCTGCCGGTCGACGACCTCGCGCGCACCCCCGGCGGCCGGATCGACCGGGAGGCGGCCGACGCCGTCTTCGCCCGGCGGCAGGAGGAGACCGAGGACGCGCCCGGTGACTGGCGCACCTGGTTCCGACTCGCCGTCGCCTACCGCGACGCCCGGGACACCCCGCGCGCCCGCAAGGCCATGCAGCGCGCCATCGCCCTGCACGACGGCAGGCCGGTCCCCGGCGAGCCGGCCCGCACCGGCTGACGACCCGCGAACGCCGAACGCCCGGTTCCGTACGGTGCTTCCGTACGGAACCGGGCGTTCGCCGTTCTCAGGGGCGGCGGTACTCCGACGCCCAGGCCTCCAGGACGTCGGCGGCC
>LIQL01000381.1 GCA_001418405.1 Streptomyces diastatochromogenes
TGTGGGCGTTGGTGCCGCTGATGCCGAAGGAGGAGACGCCGGCGCGGCGCGGCTGCGCGCCCCGTGGCCAGGCGGCTGGCTCGGTGAGGAGGGTGACGGCGCCCCGGGTCCAATCGACCTGTCGGGTGGGGGTGGTGAGGTGGCGGATGGCCGGCATCAGGTCGTGGTGCAGGGCCAGGACGGTGGCGATGAATCCCCCGACGCCGGCGGCGGCCTGGGCGTGGCCGAGGTGCGACTTCAGGGAGGCCAGGCGCAGCGGCCGGTCCGCGGCGCGGTGCTGTCCGTAGGTGGCGAGCAGGGCCCGGGCCTCGATCGGGTCGCCGAGGCGGGTGCCGGTGCCGTGCGCCTCGACGAGGTCGATGTCGGCGGGGGTGAGTCGGGCGTCGGCGAGGGCGGCGCGGATGACGCGTTCCTGGGCGGGTCCGCTGGGGGCGGTCAGGCCCTCGGAGGCGCCGTCCTGGTTGACGGCCGAGCCGCGCAGCACGGCGAGGACGGGGTTGCCGGCGGCCCGGGCGGTGGACAGGTGCTCCAGGACGACGATGCCGACGCCCTCCGCCCAGGCGGTGCCGTCCGCGTCGTCGGAGAAGGGCTTGCAGCGGCCGTCGGGGGCGAGGCCGCCCTGGCGGGTGTGGCCGATGAAGGCGAGCGGGGTGGACATCACGCTGACGCCGCCGGCCAGGGCGGTGCTGCACTCCCCCGCGCGCAGGGCGCGCAGCGCCGCGTGCAGGGCGACCAATGAGGAGGAGGACGTGGTGTCGACGGTGACGGCCGGGCCTTCGAGGCCGAGGAGGTGCGCCAGCCGGCCGGAGACGACGCCGGGGGCCAGGCCGGTGAGGGCGTGTCCGGCCAGGTCGTCGGGCGAGGCGTGGGTGACGGCGGCGTAGTCCTGGCCGCTGGCGCCGACGAAGACGCCGGTGCGGCTGCCGCGCAGGGCGTGCGGGTCGATGCCGGCGCGTTCCAGGGCCTCCCAGGCGGTTTCCAGGACCAGGCGCTGCTGCGGGTCGGTGGAGACCGCCTCGCGGGGTGACATGCCGAAGAAGGCGGCGTCGAAGTCGGCGGCCCCGGTGAGGAATCCGCCGGTGCGCGTGGCGCTGCGGCCGGGGCCGTCGCCGGCCAGGGCCGCCAGGTCCCAGCCGCGGTCGTCCGGGAAGGCCGTGGCCGCGTCGCGGTCGCCGCGGAGCAGCTCCCACAGGTCGTCCGGGCCGCTCACCCCGCCCGGATAGCGGCAGGCCATTCCGACGACCACCACCGGGTCCTCGTCGGTTCCGATCGTCATGTGGTGCTCACCCCTACGAAGAAAGTTGGCCTCGGCTCACCTCTGCGTGCCGGATCGTACGGGCGCAAACGCTGTACTTTTCCCTAAGGAATGGGCGGCGGCCGGTACGGGCATTGGCCGACCGGGGCGAAAAGTGCCGCCGCGGCGCGAAGACTAGTGAATCCCCCGGTCCGTGGCATGAGACCAAGTAAGTGACCCGTTTTCTCCGCGGCGCGTTCCGGGTGCCGATCGCTGATCGTTTCCGGCAGCGCGTGCCCCGGGCGGCGGCGTCGGCGAATGCCGTCACTCGGCGACCGGGCCGTGGGGACGCGTGGCGTGCGGGCCCGGCGGCCCGTCACTTTCCGAAGGGTGTTGTCATGGGCGCGAATCGGCGGCCGATCCTGTTCGTGAGTTACGCCGAAAGCGGTCTGCTGAATCCGCTGTTGGTGCTGGCCGGGGAATTGTCGCGGCGCGGGGTGGCGGACCTGTGGTTCGCGACGGACGAGAAGGCGCGGGACGAGGTGGCGTCCGTGGTGGACGGCAGTCCCGTGCGTTTCGCGTCGCTGGGCGACACCGTTTCGCGGATGTCGGCGGTCACGTGGGACGACGCGACCTATGCCGAGGTGACGCAGCGGTCGCGGTTCAAGGCGCACGCGGCGGTGATCCGGCATTCGTTCGCGCCGGAATCGCGGATCGCGAAGTACCGCCGCCTGGAGGAGGTCGTCGACGAGGTCCGGCCGGCGCTGATGGTGATCGAGAGCATGTGTCAGTTCGGGTACGAACTGGCGATCACCAAGGGCATTCCGTTCGTGCTCGGGGTGCCGTTCGTGCCGAGCAACGTGCTGACGTCGCATGTGCCGTTCGCCAAGTCCTACACCCCGTCGGGCTTCCCGGTGCCGCATTCGGGGCTGCCGGCGGAGATGACGTTGGCCCAGCGGATCGAGAACCAGGCGTTCCGGGTGCGGACGCTCGGGATGTTCCTGACGCCGCAGGTCCGCAAGGTCGTCGAGGAGGACGACCGGATCCGCACCGAGCTGGGCATCGCGCCGCAGGCGCGGCAGATGATGGCGCGGATCGACCACGCGGAGCAGGTGTTGTGCTACTCCGTACCGGAGTTGGACTACCCGTTCCCGATGCATCCGAAGATGCGGCTGGTGGGCACGATGGTGCCGCCGCTGCCCCAGGCACCGGACGACGACGGTCTCGGCGACTGGCTGTCGGCGCAGAAGTCCGTGGTGTACATGGGTTTCGGCACGATCACCCGACTCACCCGGGTGCAGGTGGCGGCGTTGGTCGAGGTCGCCCGGCGGTTGGGCGGCGCCGGCCACCAGGTGTTGTGGAAACTCCCGCGCGAGCAGCAGGAGTTGCTGCCGCCGGCCGAGCAGCTGCCGGACAACCTGCGGATCGAGGGGTGGGTTCCGTCGCAGCTGGACGTGTTGGCCCATCCGAACGTGAAGGTGTTCTTCACGCACGCCGGCGGCAACGGCTACCACGAGGGCCTGTACTTCGGGAAGCCGCTGGTGGTGCGTCCGTTGTGGGTGGACTGCGACGACCAGGCGATCCGGGGCCAGGACTTCGGGGTGAGCCTGACGCTGGACCGGCCGGAGACGGTCGACCCCGAAGACGTCCTGGACAAGATCACCCGCGTGCTCGACCAGCCCTCCTTCACCGAGCGCGCCGAGCACTTCGCCGGGCTGCTGCGGGCCGCCGGCGGCCGGGCCGCGGCGGCGGACCTGCTGCTCGCCCTCCCCGTCCTGGCAACCGACTGACCGAGGAGCACTTCACTCATGCCCTTTACCCATCCGGTGTCCATGCCGTGGCTCCAAGGCCGCGAGCTCGACTACGTGACGGAAGCCGTCAGCGGCGGCTGGATCTCTTCACAAGGCCCCTTCGTGAAGCAGTTCGAGGCGGCGTTCGCCGCGTACAACGACGTGCCGTACGGCGTCGCCTGTTCCTCGGGCACCACGGCGCTGACGCTGGCGCTGCGGGCGCTCGGGGTCGGTCCCGGGGACGAGGTGATCGTCCCGGAGTTCACGATGATCGCGTCGGCGTGGGCGGTCACCTACACCGGGGCGACGCCGGTGTTCGTGGACTGCGGCGACGACCTGAACATCGACGTGTCCCGCATCGAGGAGAAGATCACCCCCCGCACCAAGGTGCTCATGCCGGTGCACATCTACGGCCGGCAGTGCGCCATGGACGCCGTGCTGGACCTGGCGCACGAGTACAACCTGCGGGTGGTGGAGGACTCCGCCGAGGCGCACGGCGTGCGGCCGCGGGGCGACATCGCGTGCTTCTCGCTCTTCGCCAACAAGATCATCTCAGCCGGTGAGGGCGGGGTGTGCCTGACCCGCGACCCGCACCTGGCCGAGCAGATGGCGCACCTGCGCGCCATGGCGTTCACCAAGGACCACAGCTTCCTGCACAAGAAGCTGGCCTACAACTACCGCATGACCAACATGCAGGCCGCGGTGGCCCTCGCCCAGACCGAGCAGTTGGACATGATCCTGGGCCTGCGCCAGGACATCGAGAAGCGCTACGACGAGGCGCTGCGCGACGTTCCCGGGATCACGCTGATGCCGCCGCGCGACGTGCTGTGGATGTACGACGTACGGGCCGAGCGGTCCGAGGAGCTGCGCGCGCACCTGGCCGACGAGGGCATCGAGACCCGGGTGTTCTTCAAGCCGATGAGCCGCCAGCCCGGCTACTACTCCCCCGACTGGCCGGAGTTGAACGCGGCCCGGCTCAGCGCGGACGGCTTCTACCTGCCGACGCACACCGGGCTGACCGCGCAGGACCAGGAGTTCATCACCGGCCGGATCCGCGCGTTCTACGGAGCGGCATGAGCACCGGAGCGGAGGCGCCAACGCCCGCGCCACAGTGCCCGGTGGCCTTTCCGCTGCGGCAGCCGGGGCGGCCGTTCCCGCCACCGGAGTACGCGCAGTACCGCGCCGGGCCGGGCCCCGTCCGGACCGAACTCCCCAGCGGGACGGTCTGGTTGGTGACCCGGCACGAGGACGTCCGGGCGGTGTTGACCGATCCGCGGATCAGCGCCGACCCGTCGCGGCCCGGCTTCCCCAAGGCTTCCCGGACCGGCGGCGCGCCGTCGCAGTACGAGGTGCCGGGGTGGTTCGTGGCGATGGACCCGCCCGAGCACGGGCGGTTCCGCAAGACGCTGATCCCCGAGTTCACCGTCCGCAAGGTGCGGGAACTGCGGCCGGCGATCCAGCAGATCGTCGACGAGCGGATCGACGCGATGCTGGCCGCGGGCACCTCCGCGGACCTCGTCGAGTCCTTCGCGCTGCCGGTGCCGTCCCTGGTGATCTCCAGTCTGCTGGGGGTGCCCAGGGCCGACCGCGACTTCTTCGAGGACCGGACCCGGGTCCTGGTCCGGCTCAGCTCGACCGACGAGGAGCGCGACAAGGCGACCCAGGCACTGCTGCGGTACCTGGGCCGGTTGATCCAGATCAAGCAACGGCGTCCGGGCGACGACCTGATCAGTCGACTGATCGCCGCGGGCACGCTGTCCCGGCAGGAACTGTCCGGGGTGTCGATGCTGCTGCTGATCGCGGGGCACGAGACGACGGCGAACAACATCGGCCTGGGCGTGGTGCAGCTGCTCGCCAACCCGCAGTGGATCGGCGACGACCGGATCGTCGAGGAGCTGCTGCGCTACTACTCGGTGGCGGATCTGGTGGCGTTCCGGGTGGCCGTCGAGGACGTGGAGGTCGGCGGCCGGCTGATCCGCGCCGGTGAGGGCATCGTCCCGCTGCTCGCCGCGGCCAACCACGACGACACGGTGTTCGCCGCGCCCCGGGAGTTCGACCCGGAACGTTCGGCGCGCTCGCACGTGGCGTTCGGCTACGGCGTCCACCAGTGCCTGGGGCAGAACCTGGTGCGCGTCGAGATGGAGATCGCCTACCGCACGCTGTTCGCGCGGATGCCCTCCCTCGCGCTCGCGGTGCCCGTCGAGGAACTGTCGCTGAAGTACGACGGGGTGCTGTTCGGCCTGCACGAGCTGCCCGTCACCTGGAAGTGAGCGCGGCCGGGACGCCCGGCCGCCAGGACCCGATCCCCGGAGGAACCTCGTGCGCATCACCGTGGACACCGGCCGTTGCGTCGGTGCCGGCCAGTGCGTCCTGACCGCACCGGACCTGTTCGACCAGGACGACGACGGTCTGGTGACCGTCCTCGACCCGACGGCGGGCGTTTCGGCCGGCGCCGCCCGCGAGGCGGCGGCGCTGTGCCCGTCCGGGGCGATCAGCGTCGCGGCGGACTGAGCCCGCTCCCCCTGCGTGAGGGCCCCCGGCCGAGCGGGTCGGGGGCCCTCACTCCTGCCTGCCCGGGAGCGGGCGGGCGGATCGTCACCAGGTGACGGACAGCTGCCTCAGCCCGGCGGACAACTGGCCCGACGAGTAGCCCAGTTCCTCGATCGGGCGGGCCAGCCGCAGGCCGGGGAGCCGGGTGAAGAGCAGGGTGTAGGCGGTGCGCAGTTGGACCCGGGCCAGCGGTGCGCCGATGCAGTGCCACATGCCGTGGCCGAACGTCAGGTGCGGGTTGGGCGCGCGCCGGATGTCGAACAGCTCGGGCTCGTCGAAGACCGTGCGGTCGAAGTTCACCAGCGTGAAGTCCAGCAGCACCAGGTCGCCGGTCCTGATGGTCACGTCGCCGACCGGCACGTCGGCGGTGGCGTACCGCGGGAGCACCGAACCGCCGGCCTTCGCGGACCGCAGGATCTCCTCGACGCCGCTGCGCATCAGCTGCTCGTCGGCGAGTGCCGCGGCGAGCTGGTCCGGGTACTGGGTGAACAGCACCGTGCCCAGGTCGATGTGGCTGGCGACGCTGTCCAGGCCGGCGAAGAGCAGTCCGGCGACGATCGGCCCGATGCGGTCGTCGGACGGCACCTTCCGGGACAGCCGGGAGATGACGTCGTCCTCGGGTTCGGTGCGCTTGCGGCGGGCCAGTCCGGACAGCAGGCCGAACAGCTCGTCCTGGGCTTCCTGGACCCGGGGCGGGTCGTCGATCTCGCCGAGCTTGGCGAGCGCGGCGATCAACTGGCCCTGCTCCGCGGCGGGGACGCCGATGAGGGTGCACAGCACCGACAGGGAGAACGGCATGGAGAAGTGGTCGTGCAGGTCGGCGGGCGGGCCCTGGGCGGTGAGGTGCGCGAGCGCCTGTTCGGCGAGCGCCTCGACCTTCGGCGCCAGGTCCAGGACCCGGCGGGCGGAGAACTGCGGGGTGAGCAGCGCACGCATCTCGGCGTGCACGGCGCGCGCTCCGTCGACGTCGTCGGTGACGAGGAGGTCCAGGAGCGGGTTGCGCACGTAGCGCGGTGCGTTGGCCGGGTCGGTGTGGGCGCGGGCCAACCGCTCGTCGTGCAGCAGCTGTTTGAGTTCGGAGTGCCGGGTGACGAGCCAGCCCTCGTCGCCGGCCGGGGTGCGGACCTTGCAGACGGGGGCCCGGGATTGCAGGTCGCGCAGCAGGGGGCTCAGGCGCAGGACGGTGCGCGCCTCCGCCGCGAGGGAGGGCGGCGCGGTGGGTGTGCTCATGGAGGGCTCCTCTGGGGGTGGTGCCGTGGGG
>LIQL01000382.1 GCA_001418405.1 Streptomyces diastatochromogenes
CGGCTTCGTCGCCGGCGCGGTACCCCCGGAGCATGGCGCCGAGGATGTCGGTCAGCCGGGGGACGACGTCGACGACGGCGTGGCCGAGGTCCGGGTCCGTCTCGTACAGGCGGCGCAGTTCGGTGCCCGGGGCGGCCATCTGCCACAGCGCGCCGGCCATGGACGTGGCGGTGGCGACGACGTTGCCGGCCTGCGCCGGGCTCAGCGCGGCCACCCGGCACAGCGCCTCGCCCACCGCGGCGACCTCGGCGAGGGCGGTGACCTTGAAGCAACGGACGCTCTCCAGCGACACGTTGCGCTCCAGGTTCATCGGCGTGTGGGCGAGCAGATCGCAGAACAGTGGCCGCGCCACCAGCGACTCCGCCAACAGGCCGGCCACCGCGCGCGAGCGGGGCTGGTGGCGCACGCCGTCGGCGGACCGGGCGGCGCGCGCGTCGCCCGTGTCCGGGGCCGCGTCAACGAGCCGTTCGCGCACCGCCCGCGACCACTCCACCCACCCGGCGGCAGCCAGGCGCAGGAAGATCTCTTCCCGGGTCTCGAAGTAGCGGAGCATTCCCGACTTGTGCATGCCGACCTCGGCGGCGATGTCGGTCAAGGTCACCGCGCGGATGCCGTGCGCGGTGGCCAGGCGGGCCGCCGCGTCGAGGATCGCGGCCTCGCGGGCGAGCTTGGCCTCGGAGCTGCGGGCTCTGGTGGGCTGACTGCGACTGGCCATGACGCCATCGTAACGCAACACGGTTGCACTATTAACGCAACCGTGTTTCGCTATATCCATGGCAACTCAGACGTGGTTCCTCACCGGTTCATCCCGCGGCCTCGGCCGCTCCCTCGCCGTGGCCGCCCTGGAAGCGGGCGACCGGGTCGTCGCCACCGCCCGCAAGCCGGAACAGCTCTCCGACCTGACCGAGCGGTACGGCGACCGGGTGCTCCCGGTCGCGCTCGACGTGACCGACGCCGCCGCCGCCGCGGCCGCACTCGACGCCGCCCGCGACCGCTTCGGCCGCATCGACGTGCTCGTCAACAACGCCGGCTACGCGAACGTCGCCCCGGTCGAAACGGCGCCGGAGGACGACTTCCGCCGCCAGTTCGAGACGAACTTCTGGGGCGTGTACAACGTCTCCAAGGCGGCGCTCCCCCTCCTGAAGGCGCAGGGCGGCGGCATCGTCGTGCAGTTCTCCTCGATCGGCGGCCGGGTGGGCGGCAGTGCCGGCCTGGGCTCCTACCAGGCGGCCAAGTTCGCCATCGACGGCCTCACCCGGGTGCTCGCCACCGAGACCGCGCCGTTCGGGATCCGCTACCTGGTCGTCGAACCCAGCGGCTTCGCCACCGACTGGGCCGGCTCCTCCATGGACGTCCAGGACGTCCCGCCGGAGTACCAGGAGACCGTGGGCGCCTTCACCGAGCGGGCCCGCGGCAGCCGGTCCGCCGGCGACCCGGACCGCGCCGCCGAGATCCTGGTGCGCGCGGTCAAGCGCGACCACCTCCCCACCCACCTGCCGCTGGGCGCGAACGCGGCCCGGATGGCGCTCGACCACGCGCGCCGGCAGAGCGCCGAGGCCGAAGCCTGGCGGACCGTCTCCGTCTCCGCCGACTTCGGCGCGGAGTACCCGGTAGCGCTCCCGCCGGACGCCGCGTAGCCGGCGGGCACCGACCGGCTAGGCCGGCTGCCCGGCGGACCGCCCCCAGGTGTCCGGGCTCCACAGCCCCGACCGGTTCAGCGACTGCGGGCAGTGCAGGTAGACCTCGTCGACGTCGAGGAGCAGCGCGAGCCTCGGCCGCTGCCCCTTGACCGCCATGTCTGCGAAGAAGGGGGCGTCGGTGAGGATGCGCGCGCGGCCGTTGACGCGGAGCACGTCCTTGGCGCCCGGTATGAGGAACAACAGGCCGGCACGCGGGTTCGCCAGGACGTTGTGGAAGCTGTCCCCGCGGCGGTTGCCCGGCCAGTCCGGCAGGGCCACCGTGCGGGCGTCGACCACGTGCGCGAAGCCGGGGCCGTCGCCGCGCGGCGACACGTCGCAGTTGCCGTGGGCGTCCGTCGTGGCGAGCAGGCAGAACGGCGAACGGGCGAGCAACTCCCGGTCCCGGTCGTCCAGTTGGTCGTGCACCTTGTCGATCACCGCGGGGTGCGGCTCGCCGAGGATCTCGCGCAGCCGCTCCGGGGAACGCAGCTCCACCAGTCCGTCGCCGCGCCCTTGGGCTGTGCGGGGTTCCAGGGCGTGCGTGACGTGCGGCAAGGCCGGCTCCTCAGGTCGTACGTGATGCTCCAACGACGACTGGGACACCGCCGGAGGGGGTTGCCGCACCCACCCTAACCGACAGACATTAGGTTAGCCTCACCTAAGGGTTCGCGGGCGTCGCCCGGGCCGCGAACGCGGCGATCACGCCACGGGAGGCAGCAGGGCCGAGCCGCCCGCGAGGCCGATCCGATGCAGGACCGCGGCCACATGGCGGGTGAGGAGTGCGCGGGCGGCGGTGCCGTCGCCGCGGCGGATGGCCTCGGTGATGGCGGCGTGCTCGTCGAGGTCGTCGGCGGCATGGCCGGGGCCCGCCGTCGAGGCCGCCGCGATGCGGATCTGCTGGTCCCAGAGGTTCTCGTGGAGCCGCGCCAGGACGGGGTTGCCACCGGCCCGCATGAGCTGGGTGTGGAAGGCGCGGGCGACGTCCAGCGCCAGCCGGGACGAGGCGCCGTCCGGTGCGTCGTTCGCGGCCTGCGGCAGCGTCTCGGCGGCCTGGCGCATCGCCTCCGGACCGCGCGCCGCGAGGGCGTCCAGCGCGAACAGCTCCATCAGCAGCCGCGCCTGGAGGACGGCGTGCGCCTCGCCCGGCGTCACCGGCACGACCAGGGCGCCGCGCTTGGGGTAGAGGCGCAGGAAGCCCTCCGCCTGCAGGCGCAGGAACGCCTCGCGCACGGGAGTGTTGGACAGGCCGAGCTCGGTGGCCACGGCCCGCTCGGAGAGCAGCTCGCCGCCGGGGTAGCGGCCGTCCAGGAGGCGCTCCCGGACGTGGGCGTACGCGCGGTCGGCGGTCGGCTTCGACGGTGTCATGGCACCCATTGTGCCTGCTCGCCGCAGACATCCACCTAATCTTCCGTCTATGCTTACGTCTATCCTCGGGACGCCCGCTCCCCCGCCCCGTCACGACCGGTGGCCGGTGCCCGCCGAGCGGTGACCGGAGCGACCCATTCCGCATTCCCCCTTCCCGCGACCAAGGAGACACGATGCGCACCGCCCTCTTCGTGACCTGCCTCAATGACGCGCTCCATCCGCAGACCGGCCGAGCCACCGTCAGCCTCCTGCGACGGCTCGGCGTGAGCGTGGACTTCCCCCCGCGGCAGAGCTGCTGCGGGCAGATGCACTACAACACCGGCTACCGCAAGGAGACCGCCAAGCTCGCCCGCCACTTCGTGGACGTCTTCGGCGCGTACGACGAGATCGTCGTGCCCTCGGCCTCCTGCGGCGGGCTGCCCTCCGAGGCGTACGAGCGCGCGGCCCAGGCGTCCGGGGACGCCGGCCTGCTGCGCGACGTGCGCGCCATCGCCCCGCGCGTCCACGAGTTGACGCGCTACCTCACCGACGTCCTCGGCGTGGAGGACGTGGGCGCCCACTTCCCCCATCGCGTCACCTACCACCCCACCTGCCACAGTCTGCGGGCCACGGGGCTGGGGGACCGTCCCTACCGCTTGTTGCGCGCGGTCGACGGCATCGACTTCGTCGAACTGCCCGCCGAGGAGGAGTGCTGCGGGTTCGGCGGCACCTTCTCGGTCAAGAACGGGGCCGTCTCCGGCGCGATGAACGGCGACAAGGCCCGGCACGTGCGGGAGACCGGCGCCCACGTGCTGGCCGCGGTCGACAACTCGTGCCTGATGAACATCGGCGGCCGACTCACCAAGGACGGCCACGCCGTCCGCCCCCTGCACCTGGTCGAGATCCTGGCCCGCACCCGGGCCGACGGACCGCTCGCGGACATGCCGGTGGCACGGAACGGAGCACTGCGATGAGCAAGACCTTCATGGGCTGGCCCGCCTTCCCCAAGGCCGCCGAGACCGCCACCGCCGACGGACAACTGCGCGCGAACGTCCGCCGCGCCACGCACACCATCCGCACCAAGCGCGCCGCGCTGGTCGACGAGCGCCCAGACTGGCAGGACCTGCGGGACACCGCGGCCGCACTCAAGGACGATGTCCTCGCCCACCTCGACACCTATCTGGAGCAGATCGAGGAGAAGGTCACCGCGGCGGGCGGGACCGTCCACTGGGCCGGCGACGCCGAGGAGGCCAACCGCATCGTCACCCGCCTCGTCCAGGACACCGGCGAAACCGAGATCGTCAAGGTCAAGTCGATGCTGACGGAGGAGATCGGGCTCGACGGGGCCCTGGCGGCGGCCGGGATCAGCGCCCGCGAGACCGACCTCGCCGCGGCCATCGTGCAACTCGGCGACGACCTGCCGTCCCACGTCGTGGTCCCGGCGCTGCACCGCAACCGCAGCGAGATCCGCGACGTGTTCGTGCGGGAGATGGGGAAACACGGTCGGCCGGCGCCCGAAGGACTCTCCGACGACCCCGAGGAACTCGCCGAGGCCGCCCGACTGCACATGCGCGAGAAGTTCCTCACCTCGCGGGTCGCCGTCTCCGGCGCGAACTTCATGGTCGCCGAGACCGGCACCCTGTGCATCGTGGAATCCGAGGGCAACGGCCGCATGTGCCTCACCCTCGCGGACACCCTGATATCCGTCGTCGGCATCGAGAAGGTCATCCCCACCTGGCAGGACCTGGAGGTCTACCTCCAACTGCTGGCCCGCAGCGCCACCGGCGAACGGATGGCCCCCTACACCAGCACCTGGACCGGCGTCACCGACGGCGACGGCCCGCGCGCCTTCCACCTGGTGCTCGTCGACAACGGCCGCACCCGCGCGCTCGCCGACCCGGTCGGGCGCCAGGCCCTGCGCTGCATCCGCTGCGGTGCCTGCATGAACATCTGCCCCGTCTACGAGCGCACCGGCGGGCAGGCGTACGGCTCGGTGTACCCGGGCCCGATCGGTGCGATCCTCAACCCGCTGCTCAAGGGGGCGGACGATCCGCAGACCGCCTCGCTGCCCTACGCCTCCTCGCTCTGCGGCGCGTGCAACGAGGTCTGCCCGGTCAAGATCCGCTTCACCGACGTCCTCCTCGAACTCCGCCACGACATCGCCGAGGGCGACGCGAAGGTCAAGCACCCCGCGGAGCGGGTCGCCCTGAAGGCCGTCGCGGGCGCCATGGGGCACGGCGCGCTGTGGAACGCCGCCGTGAAGGCCGCGGGCACCGCCGGGCGCCTGGTGCCCAAGAACGCGCAGCTGCCCGGCCCGTTGCGCGGCTGGACCGACAGCCGGGCGCTCCCCGACATCCCCGAGGAGTCCTTCCGCAGTTGGTGGAAGCGGACCGAAGGAGGCACCAAGTGATGAGTTCCCGCGAGGCCGTGCTGCGCCGCATCCGACAGGCCACCGCCGACCTGCCCAAAGACCCCGTCTCCGTCCCCCGCTCCTACCTTCGCCACGCCCCCGCGGTGGTTCCCGGCGACCGGTCGGCAGCCGTCGCACTGCTGGTGGAGCGGCTGACGGAGTACGGGGCCGAGGTCCGCCGCAGCGCCGAGGCGGACCTCCCGGCAGCGGTCGCCGGCGCCCTCGCGGCAGCGGGCTCCGCCGTCGTCCCCGCCGGGCTGCCCGACGCCTGGCTAGCCCGCTGGTCGGGAGTCGTCCGTCGCGACGCCCCGCCGCTCACGCACGCCGAACTCGACGCCACCGACGCCGTGCTGACCACCTGTGCGGCGGCCGTCGCGGAGTCCGGCACCCTCGTCCTGGACGGCGGGCCCGGCCAGGGCAGGCGCGCCCCCACCCTCCTCCCCGACCTGCACGTCTGCGTCGTCCGCGGCGCGCAGGTGCACTCCGCCATGCCCGAGGCCATCGGCCGGCTGGCGCCGGCGCGCCCCCTGACGTGGATCAGCGGGCCCTCCGCGACCGCCGACATCGAGATGATCCGCGTCCGCGGCGTGCACGGTCCGCGGCGGCTGACCGTGCTCCTCGTGCCGTGACGCGGCGTCCGGTGCGCGCGGCGGCGGGTGGCGGGCCGAGGTGCGCGCCGGCGGGGCGTTCGGCCCGGTCCGGCGCCGCGCGCTAGGCGGCGACGACGGCGACCCCGGTCCGACCGCCGTCGACGTCGACCACGGTTCCGTGCACGAAGGCCGCCTCGTCACTGGCCAGCCAGACCGCGGCGTGGGCGATGGCGTCCGGGGTGCCGACGCCGCCGGCCGGCGTGCCCTTCATCATGACCTCGCCCGGATGGGGTGTGCTGCCTTCCGGGGTCGGGGGCAGAATGACGCCCGGCGAGACGGCGTTCACCCGCACGCCCCTCGGGCCGAACTCCGCGGCCCAGGCCCGGGTGAGCGTCTCCATCGCTCCCTTGGTGGAGCTGTAGAGAGCGCCGCTGGGCACGGCCAGGCGCGCGATCCACGAACCGAGGTTGATGATCGCCCCGCCACCGGACTCCGTCATGCCCGGGACGACAGCCGCGGTGAGGAAGAACGGCGCCTTCACGTTCACCGCGTAGACCCTGTCGAACGTGTCCTCGTCGGTGGCGAGGGTGTGGGGAGCCGGGTAGACGCCGGCGTTGTTCACCAGGACGTCGAGCCGCCCGCCCAACGCCTCGCGGGCCCGCTCGGCCAGGTCCCGGGAAGCCGCCGCACTGCCGTCGAGGTCCGCCACCAGGAAGTCGGCTCGACCGCCGGCCGCCCGGATCCCCTCGACGACCTGCGCGCCGCGTTCCCGGTTGCGCCCGGACACGACGACGTGGGCCCCCTCGGCGGCGAAGGCTTCGGCGATCGCCTGGCCGATGTTGCTGGTCGAACCCGTGACCAGCGCGGTCTTGTTCCGCAGTCGCTCACCCATGACGTGTTCTCCCTTGTCCCTCGGTGTGCGGGCCACTCTGCGCCGCGAAAAATGGACCGGCAAGTCCAGACTGCCGCCAAGGCGGCTCCGCACGCGGCAGATCGAGGCCCGCGCATAATGGACCCGACGGTCCAGTGGGGCGGAGAGGGAGGCGGCACAATGACGGACGCACCGACCGCGAAGGGGCGCGCCACACGGGCCCGTATCGTCGAGGGGACGGCGGAGGTCCTGCGCGAGCAGGGCGTCGCCTGCACCACGCTCGACGACGTCCGCGGCCGCACCGGCACCAGCAAGAGCCAGCTCTTCCACTACTTCCCCGCCGGCAAGGACGAACTGCTCCTGGCCGTGGCCCAGTTCGAAGCGGACCGCGTCCTGGAGGACCAGCAGCCGCACCTGGGACGGCTGGACTCCTGGGAATCCTGGCGCCGGTGGCGGGACGCGGTGGTGGAACGTTACGAACGCCAGGGCGACCACTGCCCGTTGGGAGCCCTGTTCCTCCAGGTCGGACGGTCCAGCCCCGGGGCCCGGGCGATCGTGACGGAGCTGATGGCCCAATGGCAACGGCACCTCGCCAGCGGCATCCGCGCCCTTCAGACCAACGGCCTGGTGGCACCGGCCCTGGACGTGGACCGGACGGCCGCCGCGCTGCTGGCGGGCATCCAAGGGGGAGTGACCATCATGATGTCCACGGGCGACTCCACCCATCTCAAGGCGGCGCTCGACACCGGCATCGAGCACCTCCGCGGCACGGCGGGCGCACCGGCACGGACGTGACGGCCGCGGGCCGGCGGCTGACGGCCGGTCCGACGGTTACCCCACCGCCGTCACTTCGTTGCTGTGGGTGTGCGAACCTCTCGTCTCCTCGCGGCACTGGCCCTGGCGGCACTGACTGCCGGTACCGCCGTCGGCGCCGCTCACGCCGCCCCCGCCCCGCCCGGCAGCAGGACCGAAGCCCGAGCGGACCACGGACCGCTGCGCTGCCCCCAGTGGTTCCGGGAACCCCATTGCGTGGAACTCCTGGGCGGACCGTACGAGGGCTGCCCCTGCAACGCGGACCTCCCGCCGTGGCTGCCACGGGGTCCGCAGCCTCGCTGACCGTCCCTCAGTGCCCCTGGCCGCGCCGGCTCGCCCGTCCGCCGCGCCGCCGTCGGGTTCGGCGCGTTCCGGCGGGCCGGCGGCAGACGGCCGTAGCAGGATGGCCGCGATGAGTACCCCGCACTGGCTGTTCGGCGACCAGCTCGGTCCGCACTTCCTCGTCCGTGGCGCGGACGGACCCGGCCGGGACGCCCCCGTGGTGATGATCGAGGCCCGCTCGGTGTTCCGCCGGCGCCGCTTCCACCGGGCCAAGGCCCATCTCGTGCTCTCCGCGATGCGCCACCGGGCCGCCGAACTCGGCGACCGGGTCGTCTACGTCCGCGCCGAGACCTACCGCGAGGGCCTGCGCGAGGCCGCGCCCGACCGGCCCCTGAC
Organism: Streptomyces diastatochromogenes; assembly: GCA_001418405.1. GTDB lineage: Bacteria > Actinomycetota > Actinomycetes > Streptomycetales > Streptomycetaceae > Streptomyces > Streptomyces albulus_C. The sequence continues at coordinate 8,386 of LIQL01000382.1, forward strand.
CGTGCACCACCCCACCTCCCACGCCGCCCTCCGCCTGGTGCGTTCCCTGCCGCACGTTCGGGTGTTGCCCGCCCGCGGATTCCTGCTGCCGCACGAGGCGTTCCGCGCCTGGGCGGACGAGCACGGCGGCGGACGCCTGCGGCAGGAGGACTTCTACCGCTGGGTGCGCCGCGAGCTGGACCTGCTCATGGACGGTGACGCCCCGGCCGGCGGACGCTGGAACCACGACCACGCCAACCGGGAGACACCGCCCAAGGACAGCCGCACCCTCGGCGCGCCCGCGCCCTACCGGCCCCGCGAGGACACCATCGACGAGGAGGTCCGCGCCGACCTGGACCGTTGGGAGCGCGAGGACGGCATCCGCTTCGTCGGCCGGGACGGGCCGCGCCGCTTCCCCGCCACCCGACGGGAGGCGCAGGCCGCGTTGCGGCGGTTCGCCCGGCACCGGCTCGCCGGCTTCGGCCCGCACGAGGACGCGATGCTCGCCGCCGACCCGGTGATGAGCCACAGCCTGCTGTCGTCCTCCCTCAACCTCGGCCTGCTCGACCCCGCGGAGTGCGTGGCGGCGGCGGAGAACGCCTGGCGGGCCGGCCGGGCGCCCGTCAACAGCGTCGAGGGCTTCGTGCGGCAGGTCGCGGGCTGGCGCGAGTACGTGTGGCAGTTGTACTGGTACTTCGGCGACGACTACCGCCACCGCAACGCCCTGCGGCACCACGCACCGCTCCCCGACTGGTTCCGCGAGCTCGACGCGGACGCCGTCACCGCCCGCTGCCTGGCCACCGTCCTCGCCCAAGTGCGCGACACCGGCTGGACGCACCACATCCCGCGGCTGATGGTCCTCGGCAACTTCGCCTTACAGCGCGGCTGGGACCCACGTGCGGTGACCGACTGGTTCCACCGCTGCTTCGTCGACGGCTACGACTGGGTGATGCTGCCCAACGTCATCGGCATGTCCCAGTACGCCGACGGCGGCCGGATGACCACCAAGCCCTACACCTCCGGCGGCGCCTACATCCACCGCATGAGCGACCTGTGCGCGGATTGCGCGTACCGTCCTTCGGACCGCGCCGGACCGCGGGCCTGCCCGTTCACCACCGGCTACTGGTCCTTCGCCGACCGGCACCGCGCGCTGCTCGCCGGCAACCAGCGCACCGCGCGGGCGATCCGCGGCCTGGATCGCCTGGGGGACCTGGACGAGGTGTTGCGCACCGACCGCCGGTGGGACGCGGGGCCGCCGTGAGCCCGGTGCGCGGGTGGCCCGTTCGGGTGCCTGCGGTCACCCGACCGTCAGGTCCGCCAGCACCTCGCGGGCGGCCCGGGCACCGGAGGCCATCGCCCCCTGCACCGAACCCGTCGCGCGGTGGTCACCGCACACATAGCGGCCCGCGCCCAGCCGGGTGCGGCGGCTGAGGGGTAGTCCCGGTGGCATCGCGGGCAGCGCTTCGTCCACCGTGCGCGTCGCGATCAGGTCCCAGTCACCGGTGTCGGTCTCGTAGCACTCCGCCAGGGCGGTGCGTAGTGCCTGCTCCCGGCCCTCAAGGTCACCGCCCAACGCGGAGGTCGCCACCAGTGCGTGGCCGCGCGGGGCGTGGCCCGGGTGGACCTCGCTCAGCACGCAGGTGTTCACGAAGCGTCCCCGCACGTCCGTCATCAACGTCGGCTCGCGCAACGGGGAGCGGGTGGCGAGGTGGTAGTAGGTGGTGACCGTGCGGTAGGGCGGTACGGCCAGGTGTGGGAGCAGGCGGGCGGCCGCCGCCGGCCCGGCCGCGACGACGACGGCCCGGGCCGTCACTGCCCGGTCCCCGTCCACGAGGACTCCGTCGTCGGTCAGTTCCGTGACGGGCGACTCCAACGAAACCGTTCCGTAAGGAAGTTGGGCGGCCAACACCTGGGGAACGGCCCCGATGCCGCCGGCCGGCAGGCAGAGGGTGCCGCGGGCCATGCTCCGCCAGACCAGGTGGAAGAAGCGGCCGGAGGTGGCCAACTGGTCCTCCAGGAACACCCCCGACAGGAACGGCCGGAAGAACCGCGCCACGAAGTCGTCGGTGAAGCCCGCCCTGGCCAGCGCCCGGCGCGTCGTGGTGTCCTTCCCGCGCCGCAGCAGCGTCGCGGGGGCGAGCACGTCCCGGCCGGTCAGCGCGGCCAGGGCGGCCAGGTCGCGCGGCCCGGCCAGACCGCCCGCCAACCCTTCCAGGGCCTGCCGGGGCGCGCGCGTGGGGTCGGCGAACCGCAGGCGCCGGCCGTCGTCGCACACCAGGAAGCCGGGCGTGAACGGGCGCAGCCGCAGGCGATCCAGTCGCACCCGGCGCCGCACTTGCGGATAAGCCGTGTTGAAGACCTGGAAACCCCGGTCGACGGTGCACCCCGCCACGAGGTCGGTGCGCATCCGGCCGCCGGGCCGGTCTCCGGCTTCCACCACCCGCACCCGCAGCCCGGCCGCGCACAGGTCCGCGGCGCAGGCCAGCCCGGCGGGCCCGGCGCCCACCACGACGGCGTCCCAGGCCGTGTGGTCGAGGTGTCGGATGCTCAATCTCGTTCCCTCACATCCCGGGTCTGCGGGGTTCAGGCGGGCACGCCACGCGTTCGAGCGTCGTTCCAGTATGCCGTCGGACACGGTTCTGCGCCGACGGTGACCGGGCCGGTCCCAAGCCCGGCTTGTTGCCCGGCTTTCCCCTTGTTCGCCGCCCGTCCCCGGAGTGCGGTGCCCCGCGCCACCGTTCGGCGTCACTCGACCGGGCCAGGGTCCACGGTTCTCGCGGCGCCCGTCGAGTCCGCTGCACAGGCCCCGAAACAGAGCGCCTGACGGCCCTCGATGCACCGCTTGGGCGGGCGGCATTCGATGGTGGCCCCCGAGGGCCTCGGGTAGCGTTGCGGTCATAGGTGAATAAAGAGCTGTTCAAGCCGGAGGATTTGAGGGTCGGGCGATTCCCCTTACGAGGGGACGCCGAACCGAGAACCCGAATTTCCCGTCCCACCCGCGGTCGGCGCGAAGGGAGGTGCCGAAATTCTTCCGGTCCGGTGCCCGATGCGTCGGTCACCATCGGATTGGCTCAGCAACACGCTTCGGGGCACGATTCTCCGCGCGCTTCCTTCCCACGGGAGGCGAGGAAGGTCCGTCGCCCTCCGGTCTCGATCGAAGCAGCTCAGGCTGCTGGAACAGCTCGGTCGACACACTCATCGCCGCCGGAAGCACCCGGTCCGAGCACGCCGAAGCTTCTCCGGCACTGCGGCACCTCATGGGTCGTTGCCGACCGCACTCCTGGTGAGTCGGTTTCCGCCGGCAAAAGCAGGCATGAGGCGCTCAAGGAGCTCACATGGTGAACGAATCTACCGACGGCCCGTCCGGCGGAACCGGTGAAAACGACATACCCGTGACGGGCGGCGGGGAATCAGTGGCCAGCCTGGAACGGGCCTTCGCGGAATTGCTGGCAAAGGTGATGACGCGCACCGAACCGATTCCGGCCGACGGTCATTTCTTCGCCGATCTCGGCGCGGACTCCATGGTGATGGCCCATTTCTGCGCCCGGGTCAGGAAGCGGGCGGACCTGCCGTCGGTGTCGATGAAGGACGTCTACCAGCATCCGACCGTCCGGAGCCTGGCGGCGGCACTGGGTGCGGACGCTCCCGTGACCTCGGCTCCCGCGCCGCGCACCGCCCCGGTACCGACCGAAGCGCCGCTGCCGGGCAGCACCGCGCGCTACGTGCTGTGCGGGGCCCTGCAGTTGCTGTTCTTCTTCGGCTACTCGTACGTCCTCGTGCTCGCCACCACCCGCGGATACCAGTGGGTCTCCCGTGGATCCGGCCCCCTGGCCCTCTACGGACGGGCGGTCGCCTTCGGCGCCGCCGAATTCTTCGGCCTGTGCGCCTTTCCGATCGTGGCGAAGTGGCTCCTCATCGGACGGTGGACGGCCCGCGAGTTCCCGGTCTGGGGGCTGACCTACCTGCGCTTCTGGATCGTGAAGGTGCTGGTGCACGCCAACCCCATCGTGCTGTTCGTCGGCAGTCCGGTGTACGTGCTCTACCTGCGGGCCCTGGGCGCCCGGATCGGCAGGCACGTCACGATCCTCTCCCGCTCCGTCCCCGTCTGCACCGACCTGCTGACCGTCGGCACCGGGTCGGTGATCCGCAAGGACGCGTTCCTGCTCTGCTACCGGGCCCACGCCGGGCGGATCCAGACCGGGCCGGTCACCCTCGGCCGGGACGTGTTCGTCGGCGAGCACACCGTCCTCGACGTGCACACCGCCATGGGGGACGGCGCGCAGCTCGGACACGCCTCCGCCCTGCAACCCGGCGAGGCGGTGCCGGCCGGTCAGCACTGGCACGGCTCTCCCGCGCAGCCGACGGAAGTGGAGTACCTGCGGGTGGCACCGGCCCGGTGCGGGACGGGGCGGCGCGCGGTCTTCGCCGCGGCCGGCCTCGCCAGGTCGCTGCTCGTCGTCCTGCCGTTGACCGTCTTGGTCTTCGCCGTCCTGTGGGCCAAGGTCCCGGTGTTGGGCGACGAGGGGAAGCTGAGCGGACTGGAGCTGTCGTCGGCGACGTTCTACCTGAACGCGCTGGTCCTCTCCCTGGTGCTGTTCTTCGGCTTCGTCGTGGTGGGACTGGCCGTGGTGTTCACCGCTCCGCGACTGATGCGCCGAGCGGTCGAACCCGGGGTGGTCTACCCGCTGTACGGCTTCCGCTACGCCACACACCGCTCGATCGCGCGGCTGACCAACGTCAAGTTCTTCACCTGGCTGTTCGGTGACAGTTCCTACATCGTCCACTACCTGCAACGGTTGGGGTACGACCTCTCCCCCGTCGAGCAGACCGGTTCGAACTTCGGCAGCGGCGTGCAGCACGAATCGCCGTTCCTGAGTTCCGTCGGGAGCGGCACGATGGTCGCCGACGGCCTGTCGCTGGTCAACGCGGAGTTCTCCAGCACGTCCTTCACCGTCGCCCGCACGTCGATCGGCAAGCACAACTTCCTCGGCAACCACATCGCCTATCCGGCGGGCGGGCGCACCGGCGACAACTGCCTGCTGGCGACCAAGGTGATGGTGCCGCTGGACGGGGAGGTCCGGGAGGGCGTGGGCCTGCTGGGTTCGCCGTGCTTCGAGATCCCGCGGTCGGTGGAGCGCGACAGCCGCTTCGACCACCTGCGCAGCGGCGACGAACTGCACCGGCGCCTGGCCGCCAAGAACCGCTACAACCTCCGCACCATCGGCCTGATCCTGCTCGTCCGCTGGCTGTACTTCCTCGGGTTGGTGCTGTTGAGCCTGGTGACCACCACCCGGGACGACGCGATCGGGCACCTATTGGACGCGGGGTTCCTGGTGTTCGTGATGGCGTTCACCGCCGTGTACTTCGCCTTCGTGGAGCGGTACACCCAGCGGTTCCGCCCGTTGCAACCCCAGGTGCGATCCATCTACGACCCGTACTTCTGGCACCACGAGCGGCTGTGGAAGGTCCCCGACACCCACCTCAACGCCTTCAACGGCACCCCCTTCAAGAACCTCGTGTGGCGCCTGCACGGCGTCCGACTGGGACGCCGGGTCTTCGACGACGGCTGCTACCTCACCGAGCGGACCCTCACCGCCATCGGCGACGACTGCACCCTCAACACCGGCAGCCGCATCCAATGCCACTCCCAGGAAGACGGCACCTTCAAGTCCGACCGCAGCACCCTCGGCGCCGGCTGCACCCTCGGCGTCGGTGCGCTCGTCCACTACGGCGTCACCCTGGGCGACGGCGCCACCCTCGCCGCCGACTCCTTCCTCATGAAGGGCGAGGACGTACCACCCCACGCCCTCTGGGCGGGCAACCCCGCCACCGAGACGCACGTCCGCCGTGCCGTGGTCTCCCCCGCAGACGGCGAACCGGAACCCGCATCCCTGGTGGACCGCCAGACACCGCCAAGACGCTCCCCGCACCACGGCACGACCGTCGCCAAGCGGGCACCCGGCTGACCCCGGGCCACCGTGACCGGCCGCCCACCCAGCACGGTACGAGCCACCACCGCCGCACCCCGCGAGCGGGCCAGCGGCACCGCGGCACGAGGCAGTAGAGGGAGCACTGACGATGACGAAGCTGACGGAAGCGGACCGCGACTACTGGGAACAGGCCCTGGCCGCAGGGGGGTTCACGGCGGTTCCGCGCTGGTCCACCGAGGCGGGGACCGACCTGGCCGGGTACGAGTTGGCGCTGCCCGCGGAGACGGGAGCGGCCGTGGTCCGCCAGGCCGCGGCGCTCGGCAGCCCGGTGGAAGCGGTGCTGTTGGCCGCCCACGCCACGGTGCTCGCGGCGCTGTCGGGGGAACCGGACGTCACCACCGGGTACCGTGCGCCCGACGGTGGCGCGCCGTTGCCGTGCCGGGTGTCCACCACCGGTGCCAGTTGGTGCGAACTGGTGGAGCGGTCCACCCGTGCGGTGGCCGGACTGCTCCCCCACCGCGGGGTCACCGCCACCGAACTCTCGCACCAACTGGGCCTGGATCACGTCCTGTTCGAGGCGGAACTGGATCTGGCGGGGGCCGTGGACGAACTGACTGCGGGCACCGTGCTGCGGGTGACGGCGTCCCGGGAGGGCGACGGGTTCACACTGGGCGTGCGGTACCGGACCGCGGCGCTGGACGCGGCGGCCGCCGCCCGGATAGCCGGCTACCACCGCGCCGCGCTGACCCAGTTCGCCGCCGATCCGCAGGCCGCGCCGGTGCCGTCGGCGCTGCTGTCGGCCGCGGAGCGTCGTCTGCAGTTGGAGGGCCTGGCCGGGCCGCACCGGGAGCTGCCCGATCGGCGCTTCCACGAGCTGTTCGAGGAGCGCGTGCGGGTCCATCCGGACGCCGTCGCCGCGGTCCACGGCACCCGACGGTGCACCTACCGGGAACTCAACGAGCGGGCCAACCGCCTGGGACGGGCCCTGTTGGAGCGGGGGTTGGGGCACGAGGACGTCGTGGCGGTCGTCACCGAACGCAATCTGGACTGGCTGGCCGCCGTGCTGGCCGTCTTCAAAGCCGGCGGCGTCTACCTCCCCATCGAGCCGGGCTTCCCCGCCGACCGGATCGCGACCATGCTCGCGCGCGCCGCATGCCACCTCGTCCTGACCGAGTCCGGGAACACGGCCACGCTGGACCAGGCGCTCAGCGCCGTGCCGGACGTCCGTACGCTCGGCGTCGACGCCGCGCACGACCGGACCCAGTCCGCGGAGGACCTGGGCGTCAAGGTGGCGGCGGACCAACTCGCGTACGTCTACTTCACCAGCGGCTCCACCGGGGAGCCCAAGGGCGCGATGTGCGAACACGCCGGATTCCTCAACCACCTGCACGCCAAGATCACCGACCTGGGCATCACCGAAGGACAGGTCATCGCCCAGACCGCACCCCAATGCTTCGACATCTCCCTGTGGCAACTGGTCGCCGCCCTCCTCGTCGGCGGCCGCACCCACCTCGTCGACCAGCAGACAATCATGGACGTCCCACGCTTCGTCGACACCCTCGCCGACGGCCGCGTCACCGTCCTGCAAGTCGTCCCCTCCTACCTCGAAGCGGTCCTGTCCGACCTCGAACGGCACCCCCGCCCGCTGCCCGACCTCCGCTGCGTCTCCGTCACCGGGGAGGCGCTCAAGATCACCCTCGCGCACCGCTGGTTCGCGGTGCGGCCCGACGTCCGGCTCGTCAACGCCTACGGCCTGACGGAGACCTCCGACGACACCAACCACGAGGTCATGGACCGGCCGCCGGAAGGCGAGCGGGTCCCACTCGGACCGTGCGTGCCCAACGTCCGCGTCTACGTCGTCGACGACGACCTCCAGCCCGTACCGCTGGGCGCCCCCGGGCAGATCGTCTTCTCCGGCGTCTGCGTCGGCCGCGGCTACGTCAACGACCCCGAACGCACCTGCGCGGCCTTCCTCGACGACCCCCACCGCATCGGACAACGCCTGTACAAGGGCGGTGACTACGGCCGGTGGCTGCCCGGCGGGAAACTGGACTTCCTCGGGCGACGCGACGCCCAGGTCAAGATCCGCGGCTTCCGCATCGAGATCGGTGACGTGGCCAACGCCCTGTTGCGGGTGCCCGGGGTCAGTGACGGTGCGGTGCTGGCCGTCGGCGGCGAGAGCCAGGCACAACACCTGGTGGCCTTCTACAGTGGCCCGCAGCCCCTGGAGACGGACGACCTGCGCGGACACCTCGGGAAGGCACTGCCCCCCTACATGCTTCCCAGCGCCTTCCAGTGGCTGGAGCGGCTCCCGCTGACCGCCAACGGGAAGGTCGACAACAAGGAGTTGGCCCGTCTCGTCGCCCTGCCGCAGGAGCCCGAGGCCGCCGACCGCGCTCCGCACACCCCCACCGAGGTGCGACTGGCCCGTGCCTGGGCGGAGGTGCTCGGCATCCGGGAGGACGAGGTGGGTCGGCTGGACCACTTCTTCCGCCGGGGCGGCACCTCGCTCTCGGCGCTGAAACTCGTGATCGCGCTCGACCGGGCCGTCTCGCTCAAGGACCTGGCCAGTCACCCGGTCCTCGCCGACCTGGCCGCCCTGCTCGACGGGCACGAGGAGCGCGCGAGCGATCCGCGCGCCGTCCCCGCACCGCCACCGTGATCCACACACCGGGCACCGGCGCGCCTGCGCGCGCACCTCGCCCGCGCGCGGCGCAGACCGCCGCGCGCACCGACGTCCAGACGATCCCGATGAGGCCGCACACGGCACGGCCGCCCCGCCCCCCTCGTGGGGAACGCGGAGCAGCCGCGGACAGGAGAGGCACCGACATGTCACTGCCACAGTCAACGATCGCGCTCGACCTGGACCGCCAGCCGGGCCGGCCCCCGATCCTCACCACCGACGCGGGCGCGGACCCCGCGCAGTGGGCCACCCGGAACCGGGATGCGCTGCGCGCCGTCCTCGCGGAGCACGGCGCGGTGCTGGTCCGCGGGCTGGGGCTGGCCGACGTCGACCGGATCGCCACGACCTTCCACGCGCTGTCGTCCGACCTGATGGTGGAGCGCGAGAGCTTCGCGCCGCGGGACGACCACGGGCAGGGCGTCTACTCCTCCTCCCCGTGGCCGCAGAACCAGCCGATGTGCATGCACCACGAGCTCAGCTACGCGCTCCGCTTCCCCGGCCTGATGCTCTTCGCCTGCCGCACCGCACCCACCGACGGCGGAGCCACCGCGGTCGCCGACGCGAGCGCCGTCCTCGACGCCCTCCCCAAGAAGCTGATCAAGCGCTTCGAACGGCAGGGCTGGTTGCTGACCCGCAGCTACAACGACGAGATCGGGGCCTCCGTCGCCCAGGCGTTCGGCTCCGATGACCGCGAGGCCGTCGAACGCTACTGCCGCGCCAACGCCATCGCCTTCGACTGGCAACCCGACGGCACCCTCCACACCCGCCAACGCCGCAGCGCCGTCGTCCGCCACCCGGTCTCCGGACGCCGCTGCTGGTTCAACCAGATCGCCTTCCTCAACGAATGGACGATCGCCCCGGAGATCCGGGAGTACCTGGTCGACACCTACGGCGCCGACGGACTCCCCTTCAACACCCGCTACGGCAACGGCGACCCCATCGAGGCCGACGTCATCGAACTCCTCAACGCCGTGTACCAGGACCACACCGTCCGCGAGCCCTGGCGCGCCGGTGACCTCCTGCTCGTCGACAACGTCCGCACCGCACACAGCCGGGAGCCGTTCGACGGCCCCCGCGAAGTCCTCGTCGGCATGGGCGCTCCCACGTCCCTGGCCGACTGCTCGCCCACCATCGAGGTGACCACGCCATGACGACCCTGCACTCCGCGGCCGACGGGCCCGCGACCGCCACGCCCCGTACCGTACCGCCGTTCGCGGTGATCTCCGGAGCGCAGGTCCAACGCGCCCTCCAGGGAAGGGCACCCGAGATCGTGGACCTGATCGAGACCACCTACCGCCTCCACGGCGCCGGCGACACCGTCAACCCACC
>LIQL01000383.1 GCA_001418405.1 Streptomyces diastatochromogenes
AGATGTCTATAAGAGCCAGCCCCCGTTCTCCTTCTCCCGTTCCCCCTGTTCCCCTTCATCCCGTTCCCGCTTCGCGTTCCCCAGGAGCCGCCGTGCCCGCCGCCCTCGTCCTGCTCTCCGCCCGCCTGCTCGACCCGGTGACCGGCACCTTCCTGCCGCAGACCGCGCTGGCGGCGGCCGACGGGAAGATCACCGCCCTCGGTGACGACCGCGAGATCCGCGCGCTCGCCGACACCGCGACGACGGTGATCGACCTCAAGGGGGCGGTGGTCACCCCCGGCCTGACCGACGGGCACCTGCACCCGGTCTCCGGCGCCGAACTCACCCACGGCCTGGACCTGTCGGGCTGCACCGACCTCGACGGGGTCCGCGCGGCGCTGGCCCGCGAGGTCGCCGCCCTCGCCCCCGGCGCCTGGCTGCACGGCTGGGGACTGGACCCCAACGTCTTCGGCGACCGCCCGATCGAGTCCGCCGCGCTCGCCCCCGTTCTGGACGGCGTCCCGGCACTGCTCCAACTCTTCGACGCGCACTCCATGCTCGCCAGCCCGCGCGCCCTGGAACTCGCCGGCGTCGACGGCCCGCGCACCTTCGACCAGGCCGCCGAGGTCGTCTGCGACGACGCCGGCCGGCCCACCGGACTGCTGCTGGAGGACGCCGCCTGCGAACTCGTCGAACGGGCCGCCCCGCAGCCCACCCGCGAGGAGCGCCGCGCCCGGCTCGCCGCCGCGCTGCGCGCCATGGCCGCCGCCGGCCTGACCGGCGGCCACGCCATGGACGCCAACGGGGACAGCCTCGCCTTCTACGACGAGCTGGACGCGGCCGGCGACCTGCCGCTGCGACTGCGGGTCGCCCCCTGGTGCCAGCCCGGCACCGACGCCGACGGGGTGCGCGCGCTCATCGCCCAGCAGGGCACCGGCGGCCGGCTCTGGCGGACCGCGGGCGTCAAGCTCTTCATGGACGGCACCATCGACAACGGCACCGCCTGGCTGGAGCGGCCCGACTGCCACGGCGAGTCCACCCACGCCTTCTGGCCCGACCCCGCCGCCTACACCCGGGTCATCGGCCAACTGCACGCCGCCGGCGTGCCCACCGCCACCCACGCCATCGGCGACGCCGCCGTCCGGCACACCCTGGACGCCGTCGAACAGGCCCGGCGCGCCGACCCCAACGGGGTCCGGCACCGCATCGAACACATCGAGACGGTGCCCGACGACACCCTGCGCCGCTTCGCCGAACTCGGCGTGCTGGCGTCCATGCAGCCCACCCACTGCTGCGACTTCACCCGCGCCGACCACACCGACAACTGGTCCCGCCGGCTCGGCGAGGAGCGCGCCGGCCGCGCCTGGCGCTGCCGCGACCTGACCGACGCCGGCGCCACCGTGGTGCTCGGCTCCGACTGGCCGATCGCCCCCTACCCGCCGCTCGGCGTGATGGCCGGCGCCCGCCACCGCCGCCCCACCCGCGACCTCGCCCAGCCGCCGCACGGCCCCGAGCAGGCGCTCACCGCGCTGGAGGCCCTGCGGGGCATGACGGTGCACGCCGCGCACGCCGCCGGCGAGGAGGACCGGGCCGGCCGGATCGTCCCCGGCCACCGCGCCGACCTCACCGTCCTCGCCGACGACCCGCTCACCACGCCCGCCACCGACCTGCCCCGGCTGCCGGTCCTGCTCACCGTCCTCGACGGCCGCCCCACCCACCGCGACCGGAGCGTGTGAGCGGGCCCGGACGGATCCCCGGAGACGGCGGACGGGCCGCCTCCCCGCGGGGAGGCGGCCCGTCCGCCGTGCACGGCCCGTCGCGCGGGCCCGGGCTCAGGTCGCCTGCTCGCCGTCTTCCAGCGGCGCCGCGCCGAAGCGGCGGTCCCGCTTGGCGTACTCGAAGCACGCGTCCCACAGGTTCCGGCGGTCGAAGTCCGGCCACAGGATGTCCTGGAACACCATCTCGGCGTAGGCGCTCTGCCAGATCAGGTAGTTCGAGGTGCGCTGCTCACCGGACGGCCGGACGAACAGGTCCACATCGGGCATGTCCGGGTAGTACATGTACTTCGCCACGGTCTTCTCGTTGACCTTGGACGGGTCCAGCTTCCCGGCCCGGACGTCCGCCGCGATGGCCGCCGCGGCGTCCGCGATCTCCGCCCGACCGCCGTAATTCACGCAGAAATACAGCGTCATCGCGTCATTGTTCTTGGTCTGCTCCTGGGCGACCTGGAGCTCCTGGACCACGGACTTCCACAGCTTCGGCATCCGGCCGACCCACCGGATGCGGATGCCCAGCGCGTCCATCTCGTCCCGGCGCCGCCGGATGACGTCCCGGTTGAAGTTCATCAGGAAGCGGACCTCGTCCGGCGACCGCTTCCAGTTCTCGGTGGAGAAGGCGTAGAGCGAGAGGTTCTTCACCCCCATCTCGATGCAGCCCTTGAGGACGTCCAGGACGACGCCCTCGCCGACCTTGTGGCCCTCCGTGCGCGGCAGCCCGCGCTCCTTGGCCCACCGCCCGTTGCCGTCCATCACGACGGCGACGTGGTTCGGCACGAGCTCGCCGGGGATCCTCGGCGGACGCGCGCCCGAGGGATGCGGCTCGGGCGTCTGGTACTCACGTCGGTTGCGCCCCAGAATCCCGCGTACTGCCATGCGCCCCACGTCTCCTATGCAATCTCGATGGACGGTGTGTTCACGACGTCGTCGTGGCCGGTCGGTCGCGCCCGGCGCTACTTCTCCACGTAGCGCAGGGACCGCAGACCGCGCTCCAGGTGCCAGTGCAGATACGCCGCGACGAGGCCGCTGCCCTCGCGGACGTGCCGGGCCTCGCAGGCGTCCGCGGTCTCCCAGTCGCCGGTCAGCAGCGCGCCCAGGAGGCCGATGGCCTCTGAGGAGGGTACGACGCTTCCGGGCACCCGGCAGTCACCGCACACCACGCCGCCCGACGCCACCGAGAAGAACCGGTTCGGACCGGGCATTCCGCACCGCGCGCAGGCGTCGAAGCTCGGCGCGTAGCCGTTCACCGCCAGCGAGCGCAGCAGGAACGCGTCCAGCACCAGGTGCGGGGCGTGCTCGCCGTTGGCCAGCGTCCGCAGCCCCCCGACCAGCAGCAGGTACTGCTGGACGGCCGGCTCGCCCTCGTGGTCGGTGAACCGCTCGGCGGTCTCCAGCATGGCCGTGCCGGCGGTGTAGCGGGCGTAGTCGGTGACGATCGCGCCACCGTACGCGGCGATCGTCTCGCTCTGCGTGCACAGCGGCAGCCCGCGCCCGATCAGCTCCCCGCCGCGCGCGAAGAACTGCACGTCCACGTGGGAGAACGGCTCCAGGCGGGCCCCGAACTTCGACTTCGTCCGCCGCACGCCCCGCGCCACGGCCCGCACCCGGCCGTTGCCGCGGGTGAGCAGGGTGATGATCCGGTCCGCCTCCCCCAGCTTCTGGGTGCGCAGCACGATGCCGTCGTCGCGGAACAGAGTCATGCCGCCATTCTCCCGCACCCACCCGGCACCCCGTCCCGCGCCCCGACGGCCCTCCGGGGCCACGGCCCGCACCCGCGCGATCGTGCGGAATGTCACTGCGCGGCACGCGGCGCTTTCCGGGCGGCCCGCCACTCACGGTGCGCGGCGGTTGCGTGACGCTCCGGAACCGGGCCGGGCGGCGGGGCGGCGGGCGCCCCTCCGCCCGCACGAGGCGCCGACGCGCACCGCCGCGGCCGACGGCCGACCGCTCGGCAGCTTTGGTGACGCATCGTCAATTTCCTTGCAGAGATGGCGAAGTGGCACGAAGGAACGCCACGGGGCGGTCGCGCCGCCACGCGCACCGCGGCATCAGGAGGCCGCAATGGCGGTCGATATGCGGTGACCTGACCGCGTTTCATCCGCGTCGCATCCACGCCATCTCCACAACCCCTCTGCGGGGCTCCGGATGACGGGACCTCATCACGCTACCCACCGGTCATCAACGCCTCAATGCGACCTTCCACACTTCTCCGTCCTCGCACGTCAAGGACCCTCACGGCGTGTCGAGCGACAGGTAGCATCCGGTGATGTTCGGCGGCACGCCAGCCGTAGCGGCCGAGACATCCCCGTCAGTCCCCAAACGAGGATCTCGATGACATCCATACCGCAGGCGCTGTTGTGGTGCCTCAGCGCAGGTACGGTCGCCGCCGTCGTGCTGGCGGCGCTCCTGGTCCGCGTGCGCAAGGAGCGTGCCGGCCTCAGAGCCCGCCTGACCGCCGCCGAGGAACACAGCAGCGCCACGCTCCACGGCAACACGGAGCTGTCGGCCAGGCTGCGGGCCACCGAGGCCGAGGTGCGGCACTTGGCCGAGGCCCGACTGCCCGACCTGACCCTGGCGCTGGCCCACCCGCACGTCCCGGTGCGCGGCCTGCTCGACCAACGGTTCGGCGGGTCGGAGACCGACGAGGCGCTGGACGCCGTGATGGCGCAGGTCAGCGAGGCCATCACCAAGGAACGGACCCGGGTCGACGCGGCGGCGCAGTCCACGCTGCGCGGCGCCACCACCACCATCCAGGCACTGCTGTACCAGGTGCAGACGTCGCTCCAGGCGATGCAGCACAAGTACGACGACCCGCAGATCGCGCAGGACCTGCTCGACGCGGACTTCCTCAACGAGCAGGCGCTGCGCCGCGTCCAGGCCACCGGCGTGGTCTGCGGCGCCTGGCCGGGGCTGACCCGCGAGGACTCCTACCTCGCCGAGCTGGTGGTCGGCGCCACCTCGCGGCTGCGCGGCTACGAGCGGGTGCAGGTCAGCAACCAGCTGCGGGACCCGGTCGCCGTGGTGGCGCGGGCCGTCGAGCCGATCGCGATCACCGTCACCGAGCTGCTCGCCAACGCGCTGCACCACTCGCACCGGGAGCTGCCGGTCACCGTCACGCTCCAGCAGGGCAACCGCGGCGCATCGGTGATCATCGACGACTACGGCGTCGGCATGCACGACGACGAGCTCAAGCACGCGATGGAGCTGCTGGCCAGCAACGACGGGCTGCTGCTGACGCAGTTGGGCGACCCGCCCCGGTCCGGTTTCGCGGCGGCCGGCCAACTGGTGCGGCAGTACGGCTTCGGCGTGCACGTGGAGCCGTCGCCGTACGGCGGTGTGCGGGCCGTCGTCTACATCCCCGGCGATCCGCTGCTGACCGTCCTCGACGAGGGCGCCCGGCCGATCTCGGTGATGGCGCCGATGCCGCACCGGGCCCCCGGCGGGCCCCGGGACCGGGCCGCGGTGCCGTCCGCGATGCCGACCGGAGCGAGCGCGCCGGCCACCCCCGCGGGTGCCCTGCCGACGCCGCGGCCCGCCGCCGAGGCGCACGCCGTGCCCGTCCAGCCGGCCCCGGCCCGACCGGTCGCCGAGCCCGCCCCGCAGCAGCCGCCGGTCGAGGGCGAGTTGCCGCGCCGGCGCCGACGCCGCCCGCAGGCCGAGCAGCAGCCCGAGTCGCACCCCGACACCCTCAACCTGCGCTCCCCGGAGGAGACCGGATCCCGCTGGGCGGCGCTCCAGCGCGGCACCGAATCCGGGCGGGCCGCAGCCCATTCAGAACCCCCGCGCAGTCCCGAAGGGAACGCCCAGTCATGAACAGCCCCACCCGTCGCCGTGTCACCGAGGACAAGTCCTGGGTGCTGGCTCCCCTCTTGGAGCTGCCGCATGTCGTGCACGCCGCCGTCATCTCCGGCGACGGCTTCATCGAGGGCGCCTCGCCGGGCCTGTCGCGGGAGGCCGCCGAGGGCGTCGCGGCGATGATGTCGGCGCTCCAGGGCGCGGGGCGCGCGGTGACCGCGGCGTTCACCGAGCAGGACGACGCCCGGCTGCGGCAGACCGTCATCGAGTCCGACGAAGGTTTCGTTTTCGCGATCCCGGCCGGCGAGAACACCTGCCTGGCCGTCTTCGCCGATCCGGAGGTGAACATGGGAGTCGTCGCGCACCACATGCAGATCCAGGTGACGACCCTGGGCAAGAAGGTCATGAACAGCCCGGCTCGGGACACCGGTAGCCACGCATGACGCCGCGCCAGAGCAGCGGACGACGCCTCGTACCGGCCTACCTGGCGACCGGCGGGCGTGCCCGACCGAGCCGCAACACGTTGGACCGGCTGACCGTGCTGATCGGCGTCGACATGCCGATCACCAGTGAGGTACGCCCCGAAGAGCACCGGATCCTGGAGCTGCTCCAGCCCGGTGCGCTGACTCTGGCCGAGGTGGCCGCCCACCTTCACCTGCCCGTGAGCGTGGTGAAGGTGCTGGTCGCCGACCTCGTCGATGCCGGGCGCCTGCACGCCCGAGTCCCCATACCCGAAGCCGAGCAATTCGACCGGCAGATCCTGGAGAGGGTTCTCGATGGACTCCGCTCTCTCAAGTCCTAGCCCCGGCGCCGGGACCGGCAACATGTACCTCCGCGGCGAGGACCAGACCCTGGTCAAGCTGCTGGTCGCCGGGCCCTTCGGGGTCGGCAAGACCACGCTGATCCGGGCGCTCTCGGAGACCCCGCCGCTGCACACCGAAGAGGTGATGACGCAGTCCGGTGCGATGGTCGACGACCTCGCCGGGGTGCGCGACAAGACCACCACCACCGTCGCCATCGACTTCGGGCGGCTGACGCTCCCCGGCGACCTGGTGCTGTACCTGTTCGGCACGCCCGGCCAGAAGCGCTTCCGCCCGCTGTGGCAGGACATCGCCCGCGGCGCGCTGGGCGCCCTGGTCCTCGCCGACACCCGCCGACTGGCGGACTCGTTCGAGGTGATGGACATCGTGGAGGAGGCCGGACTGCGCTACGCGGTCGCGGTCAACACCTTCCCCGACGCCCCGCAGTACGACGTGGAGAAGATGCGCGAGGCGCTCGACCTGCACCCGGACACCCCGCTGGTGCTGTGCGACGCCCGGGACCGCGAACAGTCCGTCGACGCGCTGATCGCACTGGTCCGCCACGTCCTGGACCACACGCCCCAGCCCGAGGAGAACCCGAAGCCGTGACTTCCCCGTACGAGCCGGGCGCCGCCCCGCCGCCGTCGGCCTGCCCCGGGCAGGCCGTCCCGCCGTCGGAGGCCGCCGCCCCACCGCCGGGCTGTCCGGCGCACGCGGGGCCGCAGCGGGCCGCGGCGCACCCGGAGGCGCACGCCCCGGTGAAGCTGTACGGACCGGACTTCGCCGCCGACCCGCACCGCATCTACGCGCGGCTGCGGCAGTACGGGGCGGTGGCGCCGGTGGAGATCGCGCCCGAGGTGCCGGCGCTGCTGGTGACCGACTACCGGGCGGCGCTGGAGCTGCTGAACGACGACGCGACCTGGTCCAAGGACTCCCGGGCCTGGATGCAGACCGTCCCGGCGGACTCGCCGGTCATGCCGATGCTGCACTGGCGGCCGAACGTCTTCTACAGCGACGGGCCGGCGCACGTCCGCTACCGCGACGCCATCGTCGACAGCTTCAAGCTGGTCGAGCCGCACGAGCTGCGGGCGCGGGTGCACCACGCGGCGGACACCCTGATCCGTCGGTTCGGCGACCGCGGTGAGGCGGATCTGATCGCGGACTACGCGCGGCTGATCCCGCTGCTGATGTTCAACACCCTCTTCGGGCTGCCCGACTCCTACAGCGACCGGCTGATCGCGGCGATCGCGGGGATGATGGAGGGCAATTCGCCGGAGGAGGCGACGGCCGCCAACGAGGCGTACACGCAGTACATCATGGAGCTGGTCGGCGCGAAGAAGGCGCAGCGCGGGCCGGACCTCACGTCGTGGATGATGGACCACGCCAACGACCTGAGCGACGAGGAACTGATCCACAACATCATCCTCGTGATGGGCGCCGGCAACGAGCCGCTGGCCAACCTCATCGGCAACGCGCTCGCCCGCATGCTGTCGGACGACCGCTACTACAACACCGTCTCCGGTGGCGCGCTGACCGTCCACGACGCCATCAACGAGGTGTTGTGGAACGACCCGCCGATGGCCAACTACTCCGCCCACTTCCCGGTCCGGGACGTGTTCTTCCATGGCACCTGGGTGCGCGCCGGGCAACTGGTGATGGTCTCCTACGCCGCGGCCAACAGCCAGTTCGACAGCACCGGGGCCCACGGCCCGGAGTCGGGCAGCGGCTCGCACCTGGCGTGGGCGGCGGGGCCGCACGCCTGCCCGGTGAAGCGGCACGCGCTGCTGATCGCGATCACCGCCATCGAGCGGCTCACCGCCTGGCTCTCGGACATCGAACTCGCCGTCGCCCCGGCGGAGTTGACGTGGCGCAACGGCGCCTTCCACCGTGCTCTGGCCGCGCTCCCGGCCCGTTTCACCCCCATCACCCCGGACCAGGCAGGAGCCACGCCATGGCAGAACAGCGACCGCAGCCCGTCGTCATCGACCCGGCCGGCACCGACATCCACGGCGAAGGAGACCGCCTCCGCGCACTAGGCCCGGCGGCCCGGATCGAGCTGCCCGGTGGCATCCAGGCGTGGGGCGTGACCGGTCACGCCCTGCTCAAGGAGCTGCTCACCGACGACCGGATCTCGAAGAACCCGCGGGACCACTGGCCCGAGTGGCAGCGCCCGGAGATCCGCGGCAGTTGGCTCCAGTCGTGGATCGGCGTGACGAACATGTTCACCGCCTACGGCGCCGACCACCGCCGGCTGCGGAAGCTGATCGCCCCGGCGTTCACCGCCCGCCGCACGGACGCGATGGTGCCGCGGGTGACCCAGATCGTCGGCGACCTGCTGGACGGGCTCGCGGCGCGGCCGGCCGGCGAGGTCGTCGACCTGCGGGAGTCCTTCAACCACCCGCTGCCGATGCAGGTGATCTGCGAGCTGTTCGGCTACCCGGAGGGCGCGCCGCGGGGTGAACTGGCCCGGGTCGTCTCCGAGATCATGGACACCACCGCCACCCCGGAGCAGGCCACGGCGACCCAGGCGGCGGTGGCCGAGCTGCTCGGTTCGCTGGTCGCGACCAAGCGCGCGCAGCCCGCGGACGACCTGACCAGCCTGCTGGTCGCGGCCCGGGACGACGAGGGCCAGGGGATGACCGAGCGGGAGCTGCTGGACACCCTGCTGCTGGTGATCGGCGCCGGCCACGAGACGACCGTGGACCTGCTGGGCAACGCGGTGTTCGCGCTGCTGACCCATCCCGAGCAGCTGAAGCTGGTGCGGGACGGCGCCGTGTCGTGGCACGACGTCATCGAGGAGACCCTGCGCTGGACGCCGAGCATCGCGAGCCTGCCGCTGCGGTTCGCGGTCCAGGACGTGGCGCTGCCGCACGGCGAGGTGATCCGCAAGGGCGAGGCGCTGCTGCCGATGTACGCGGCGGCGGGCCGGGACCCCGAGCAACACGGCCCGGCGGCCGCGACGTTCGACGTCCAGCGGGCGAGCCAGGACCACTTGGCGTTCGGCCACGGGGTGCACCACTGCATCGGTGCGCCGCTGGCCCGACTGGAGGCGCGGACCGCGCTGCCTGCGCTCTTCGAGCGGTTCCCGGACATGCAGCTCGCGGTGCCAGCCGAGGAGTTGCAGCCGGCGGGCGGGTTCATCGCGGGCGGGCTGGCGAGCCTGCCGGTGCGGCTGACGGCCTGAGCCCGCACGTGAGCATGCGGCCCCGCCGCCGGTTGCGACCGGTGGCGGGGCCGTCGTGGTGCCGGGCGGCGCCCGGGGGCGGGGCGCCGCCGTGGGCCGGGGG
>LIQL01000384.1:0-5449 GCA_001418405.1 Streptomyces diastatochromogenes
AAAGGGAGGAGCACGTGGGGGCGGGGGATCTCGCCGCATTGCTGCGGGAGTTGAAGGAGCGGTCGGGGCTGAGCTACGGGGCGCTCGCCAAGCGGCTGCACATGAGTACGTCGACGCTGCACCGGTACGTGAACGGGACCGCGGTGCCCACGGAGTTCGCGCCGGTGGAGCGGTTCGCCCGGGCCTGCCGGGCGGCGCCGGAGGAGTTGGTGGAGGTCCACCGGCGGTGGATCGTGGCGGACGCGGCACGGGGGCGCCGCGGCGCGGAAAAGGGGCCGCAAGGGCCGGTACCCGAGCCGGAGCGGGTGCCTCCGGCCGGGCCGGAACAGGAGGCGGAGTCCCGCTCGGAGCCGCTGCCGGAACCGGCGGCGGACGCGGAGGCGGGAACGGGCGCGGCGGCCACCGCGCCGGGCGGAACCGCGCCGCCGGCCGGGCCCGCCCGGCCCGCGTCCCGTGCGCGGCGGATCGCCGCAGTGGTGGGGGCCGGTGTCGCGCTGGCGCTCGGGGCCACCGCCCTCGTCGTGCCGGGCGGGTTCCTCGCGTCGAAGGGCGACCGGGCCGGGGCGGTGGCGGAGGCGTCGCCGGACAGGGCCGGGCCGTCGGTGCCCGGGGGTGCGGGCGGCGTCCCGAAGCGGTCCCCGGGCGGCACGGCCGGGCCCGGCTCCGGGCGCGGGGCCGACGGGTCCGACACCGGCAAGGGCGCGGACGGCGAGGCCGGGGACGCCGACGGCACCCCGTCCCCCGGCGGCGCGCGGCAGGACGGCGGGGCGCCGGCCACCGGCGCGCCGCTGACGGTGTCCACCCAGCCGCAGTACTGGGACAGTCCCTGCGGCCATCCCTACCTGATCGACCGGCCGCCGGGCGGCATCGCGCCTCCGCCCAACGAACAGGACGCCCCCGGCTGGGTGTCCGCCAACGGCGCGGTGTCGGCGGGCCGGCAGAGCGTGCGGCTGACCGTCCAGGGTGTCGGCGGCGGCACCGTGGTCCTGGAGTCCCTGCACGTCCGCGTCGCCGGCACCGACGCGCCGCTGGCCTGGAACGACTACGCGATGGGGTACATCGGGGTGGGCTGCGGCGGCAACGTGCCCAAGCACAGCTTCGGCGTGGACCTCGACTCCTCGGTGCCCCGCCTGACCCCCGAGGAGGGCGCGCACGACGACTTCCCCTACACGGTGCGCTCCGACGACGCCGAGACGTTCTACGTGGACGCGACCGTCAAGGCCCACCACGTGCGCTGGTACCTGGAGCTGGACTGGTCCAGCGGCAACCGGCACGGCACGGTGCGCATCGACGACACCGGGAAGCCGTTCCGCACCAGCGGCGAGGAGGGCCGGCCGCAGTACGGGTACTCCCTCGACAAGAAGCGGTGGGTGCCGATCCGGCGCGAGCCGGACGGGGCGGTGAGCGAACTGCCCGAAGGCGCGTGAACGACCGGGCCCCGTACCGCGCAGTGCGGTACGGGGCCCGGGTCACGCGGCGGGGTGGGTCCTACAGCCGCTCGGGGGTGCGGATGCCCAGCAGGGCCATGCCCTTGTGGAGGGTGCGGGCGGTCAGGTCGCACAGGAAGAGGCGGTTCTCGACCTGCTCGGGGGTGTCCGCCTTCAGGACCGGGCACTGGTCGTAGAAGGTCGTGTACAGCGACGCCAGCTGGTAGAGGTACGCGGCCAGCTTGTGCGGTGCGTACTCCGCCGCGGCCTCGGCGACGGTGGCGCCGAACGCGTCGAGGTGCAGGCCCAACGCCCGCTCCGCCGGGGCGAGTTCGAGCTCCTCGTGGGCGACCGGGCCGGTCTCGCCGGCCTTGCGCAGGATCGACTGGATCCGGGCGTAGGCGTACTGGAGGTACACGCTGGTGTCGCCGTTGAGCGACACCATCTGGTCCAGGTCGAACTTGTAGTCCCGGCTCGGCGACGTCGACAGGTCCGCGTACTTCACCGCGCCGATGCCGACCTGCGCGGCCCGCTCCTGGATCTCGTCCTCGGTGAGGTCCTGCGCCTTCTCGCGCACCACCTCGGCGGCGCGCTGCACCGCCTCGTCGAGCAGGTCCTGGAGCCGCACCGTCTCGCCCTCACGGGTCTTGAACGGCTTGCCGTCCGCGCCGAGGACCGTGCCGTAGCCCATGTTGTGGGCCTTGACCTGGTCGTTCAGCCAGCCGGCCCGGCGGGCGGTCTCGAAGACCATCCGGAAGTGCAGCGACTGGCGCACGTCGACGACGTACAGCAGCGTCGTGGCGTCCAGGTCGAAGACGCGGTTGCGGATCGCCGACAGGTCGCTCGCCGCGTACCCGAAGCCGCCGTCCGCCTTCTGCACGATCAGCGGGACCGGCTTGTCGTCCTTGCCCTTGATGTCCTCGAAGAAGACGACCAGGGCGCCCTCGGAGCGCACCGCGACGCCGGACTCCTCCAGCAGCCGCGCGGTCTCGGCCATCATGGCGTTGTAGGCCGACTCGCCGACGATCTCCTCGTCGCGGATCTCCATGTCGAGCTTCTCGAAGACCGAGGAGAAGTAGACCTTCGACTCGTCCACGAACCGCTGCCACAGGTCGAGGGTCTCCGCGTCGCCGGACTGGAGCGCCACGACCCGCTTGCGGGCGCGCTCCTTGAACTCCTCGTCGGCGTCGAAGACGGCGCGCGACGCCTTGTAGACCCGGTTGAGGTTCGACATGGCCTGGTCGCCGTCGACGTCGGCGGCCGGGGCGAGCTCGCCCGGGTTCTCGATCAGGTACTGGATGAGCATGCCGAACTGCGTGCCCCAGTCGCCGATGTGGTGGCGGCCGATCGTCTTCTCGCCGGTGAAGTCCAGCATGTTGCGCAGGGCGTCGCCGATCACCGCCGACCGCAGGTGGCCGACGTGCATCTCCTTGGCGACGTTGGGCTGCGCGTAGTCGATGACCGTGGTGCCGGTGTGCGCCGCGTACGGCACGCCGAGGCGGTCGTCGGCGGCCCGCGCGGCGAGCGTGGCGAGGATCGCCCGGTCGGCGACGGTGAGGTTGAGGAAGCCGGGGCCGGAGACCTCGACGTCGGCGAGGACGCCGTCGGTGCCGAGCGTCTCGACGACCTTGCCGGCCAGCTCCCGCGGGTTGCCGCCCAGCTTCTTGGCCAGTGCGAGCAGGCCGTTGGCCTGGAAGTCGGCCCGGTCGCTACGTCGCAGCAGCGGGTCCGCGGCGCCGGCCTCCGGCAGGGCTGCCGAGAGGGCGTCCGCGACGCGCTGGTTGACCGTAGCTGCGAGGGAGGTGACCGAGGCCATTGAGCTGCCGTTCCGTTGGGGTGGAAAGGGTTTGCCCCGAGTATCCCACGGCAGTACCACTGAATTTCCGGGCGGCGGGCGTCTGGGACAATGGGCACCGTCAGGCTTTTGTCCGTCCGGACCGTTCGGCCCGCGCCGCGGGTGACGGAGCGCGGCACCGGAGGGCGCGAGTGGGCGCATCGGAAAAGCACCAGGAAGAGGAAGGGCCGATCGTGGCTCAGCAGAGCACCGAAACCGACTGGGTTTCCAGGTTCGCGGACGAGGTCATTGCCGAGGCGGAGCGCCGCGCCCCGGGCAAACCTGTCGTCGTCGCTTCCGGACTGAGCCCGTCCGGCCCGATCCACCTCGGCAACCTCCGCGAGGTGATGACCCCGCACCTGGTCGCCGACGAGATCCGGCGCCGCGGCATCCCCTGCGAGCACGTCCTGAGCTGGGACGACTACGACCGGTACCGCAAGGTGCCGGCCGGTGTGGATGCGTCCTGGGAGGAGCACATCGGCAAGCCGCTGACGGCCGTGCCCGCCCCGCCCGGCAGCCCGCACGCCAACTGGGCCGAGCACTTCAGGGTGGCCATGGAGGAGTCCCTGGCCGAGCTGGGCATCGAGTACCGCGGCATCAGCCAGACCGCCCAGTACACCTCCGGCGCCTACCGCGAGCAGATCCTGCATGCGATGAAGCACCGCGGCGACATCGACGCCGTCCTGGGCCGCTACCGCACCAAGGACAAGGCCACCGGCAAGCCGAAGAAGCAGCAGAAGCCGGTGGACGCGGCGGAGCTGGAGGCGGCCGAGGGCTCCGGCGCGGCCACCGAGGACGACGGCAGCGCCGGTGGTGCGGGCTACTTCCCTTACAAGCCGTACTGCACGGTCTGCAACAAGGACTTCACCAAGGTCATCGCCTACGACGACGCGACCACGGAGATGTCCTACGAGTGTGTCGCCTGCGGCCACTCCGAGACCGTGGCGCTGCGCGAGTTCGACCACGGCAAGCTGGTCTGGAAGGTCGACTGGCCGATGCGCTGGGCCTACGAGGGCGTGGTCTTCGAGCCGTCCGGCGTGGACCACTCCTCGCCCGGCTCGTCGTTCGTCGTCGGCGGGCAGATCGTCCGCGAGGTGTTCGGCGCCGACCAGCCGATCGGCCCGATGTACGCCTTCGTCGGCATCAGCGGCATGGCGAAGATGTCCTCGTCCAAGGGCGGCGTGCCGACCCCGGGCGACGCGTTGAAGATCATGGAGGCGCCGCTGCTGCGCTGGCTGTACGCCCGCCGCAAGCCCAACCAGTCCTTCAAGATCGCCTTCGACCAGGAGATCCAGCGGCTCTACGACGAGTGGGACAAGCTCGCGGCCAAGGTCGCCGAGGGCACCGCGCAGCCCGCGGACGCCGGGGCCTACGCCCGCGCCGTCGGCACCGCCGCCGGTGAACTCCCGCGCACGCCGCGCCCGCTGCCGTACCGCACGCTCGCCTCCGTCGCGGACATCACCGGCGGCCACGACGAGCAGACCCTGCGCATCCTGAGCGAACTCGACCCGGAGAACCCGGTCGGCTCCCTCGCGGAGACCCGGCCGCGGCTCGACAAGGCCGAGCACTGGATCGCCACCCAGGTCCCCGCCGACCAGCGCACCGTCGTCCGCGACGAGCCCGACGCGGAACTGCTGGGCTCCCTGGACGACCAGTCCCGGGGCGCGCTGCGGCTGCTGCTCGACGGCCTGGACGAGCACTGGTCGCTGGACGGCCTGACGACCCTGGTCTACGGCGTTCCGAAGGTCCAGGCGGGTCTGGACCCGGAGGCCAAGCCGACCCCGGAGCTGAAGGTCGCGCAGCGCTCGTTCTTCGCGCTGCTCTACAACCTCCTGGTCAGCCGCGACACCGGCCCCCGGCTGCCCACGCTGCTGCTCGCGGTGGGTGCGGACCGGGTCCGCAAGCTGCTGGGCGGCTGACGGGAGGAGGCCCGGGCGGCCTCCTCCTCCCTGAGGGTGAGAACGGGTTCGGCCCCGGGAACGACGGTTCCCGGGGCCGAAGCCGTCACGATGACGGGATGAGGGCAATCATCGGGTTCATCGTCATGGTCCAGGGCGGCCTGGGCCTCGCCGGCCTGTTCTTCGCCGACGGCCCCTGGGGCGTGCTCCGGCACTGGGTCGAGCTGCCCTGGCCCGCCTACGGCGCGCTCTTCGTGGCGGGCGCGGCACTGATGGTGTGGGGGGAGTCC
>LIQL01000384.1:5488-5731 GCA_001418405.1 Streptomyces diastatochromogenes
GCCGCCCGGTCCGCCTACGGGATGTGCTCCGCCTCCATCTCCATCCGGAAGCGGGCGCGGAAGTCCCGGATGAAGCCGCGCAGGTAGCCCTCGCTGAGCGGGCCGCCGTCGCGGCCCTGGTACCCGTAGAACTCCAGCAGGTAGCGGCCGAACTGCCGGGAGTCCGGGAAGTCGTTCTTCTCCGCCACGTACGAGCGGAACGCCGCGAAGTACTTCTCGTCCCGGGGCGCGTCGTCGGCGGGC
>LIQL01000385.1 GCA_001418405.1 Streptomyces diastatochromogenes
CCCCCGTCCCACCTGCCCGGTCCCCGGCACCGGGCCGCCCACCGCCGGCACGCGCTCTTGAGGGGACCGCCGGCACCGGCTTAGCTGGAGGGCGGCGATCCAGCCGCCGCCCCGGAGGGGAGAGGGAAGCGATGCCCGTACGGCCGGCAGTGTCAGAAGCGGAGCTCGAAGCGCATCTGCGCGGGATATGTTTCAAGACCGGTCCACCCCGACGCCTCGGCGTCGAGATCGAGTTGCTGGTCCACGACGCCCGCAACCCCCGATGTCCGGTCGCACCCGACCGGATGCACGCCGCGGAGGACGCCCTGCGCGCCCTGCCGCTCGACTCCTGCCTCACCTTCGAACCCGGCGGCCAACTGGAGCTCAGCTCGTTGCCCGCCACCTCCCTCACCGCCTGCGTCGAGGCGGTCAGCGCCGACCTCGCCCTGGTCCGCCCCACCCTGCGGGAGCTGGGCCTCGGCCTCGCCGGCCACGGCCACAACCCCTGGCACCCCCCGCGGCGGGTGCTCGTCGCCCCGCGCTACGACGCCATGGAGGCGTACTTCGACCGCCGCGGACCGGCCGGCCGCGCGATGATGTGCGGCACCGCCTCGGTCCAGGTCTGCGTGGACGCCGGGCACGAGGAGCCCGGACCGCTGGGGCTGGGCCGACGGTGGGTGCTGGCGCACCTGCTGGGCGCCGTGCTGGCCGCCGCGTTCGCCAACTCCCCGCTCGCCGAGGGACGGCCGACCGGATACCGCACCACCCGCCAGGCCATCTGGGCGCAGCTCGACCCGGGCCGCACCTTCGCCCCGTCCGCGGACCCCGACCCGCGCGCCGCCTGGGCCCGCTACGCGCTGGACGCACCGGTGATGTGCGTCCAACGCCCAGAAGGCCCCTGGCACGCGCCGGAGGGCCTGACGTTCCGGGAGTGGATCCGCACCGGCCGGCCGCGGCCGGTGACGCGGGCGGACCTCGACTACCACGTCACCACGCTCTTCCCGCCGGTCCGGCCGCGCGGCCACCTGGAGCTGCGCATGATCGACGCGCAGCCCGGCCCGGACGGGTGGATCGTGCCGCTGGCCGTCACGGCCGCCCTGTTCGACGACCCGGAAGCCGCCGAGTACGCCTACCGCACGGTCAAGCCCCTCGCGGAGACGGCGGGTTGGCGTCCGGCGCCGGAGAACCCGCTGTGGCGGGCCGCCGCCCGGGACGCACTGACCGACCCCGAACTGCGCACCGCCGCGGTGGCCTGTTTCGCCGCCGCGCAGGAGGCGCTGCCCCGGTTGGGCGCCGCCCCCGCGATCCGCGCGGCGGTCGCGGAGTTCACCGAGCGCTACGTGGCGCGCGGCCGCTGCCCGGCCGACGACCAGTTGGACGCGTTGCCCGCCGCGGCCGAGGGCCGCCTCGTCCGTGGGAAGGACAGCCCGTGACCATCGACTGCGAACCCTTCCGGGAGCGGGCCGCCGCGGCGCTGCTCGCCGCCCGCGACCGCACCCGCACGCTGACCGGCTGCGTCGAGGACCCGGACCTGGTCGCCCAGCACTCCCCGCTGATGTCCCCCCTGGTGTGGGACCTGGCGCACATCGGCAACCAAGAGGAGCAGTGGCTGCTGCGCGCCGTCGGCGGCCGCGACGCGCTGCGCCCGGACATCGACTCCGTCTACGACGCCTTCGAGCACCCGCGGGCCGAGCGGCCCGCGTTGCCGCTGCTGGCGCCGGCCGAGGCCCGCGGCTACGTGGCCGAGGTGCGCGGCCGGGTGCTGGACGTGTTGGAGCGCGCCGAACTGCACGGCGGTCCGCTGCTGTCCGCCGGGTTCGCCTTCGGGATGATCGCTCAGCACGAACAGCAGCACGACGAGACGATGCTGATCACCCATCAGTTGCGAGCGGGCCCGCCGGTGCTCGACGCGCCCGAACCACCGCCCGCGCCGTCCGGCCCCCTGCCGTCCGAAGTCCTGGTGCCCGGCGGGCCGTTCCTGATGGGGACGTCCACCGAACCGTGGGCCCTGGACAACGAACGGCCCGCGCACCGGCGGTCGGTGCCGCCGTTCCTCCTCGACACCACCCCGGTGAGCAACGGCGCCTACCAGCGCTTCATCGAGGACGGCGGCTACGACGACCCGCGCTGGTGGGACCCGCAGGGCTGGGCGCAGGTGCGCGAGCACCGGCTGCGGGCCCCGCTGTTCTGGCGGCGGGAGGGCCGGCAGTGGCTGCGCCGCCGGTTCGGGGTGACCGAGCCGGTGCCGCCCGACGAGCCGGTGCTGCACGTCAGTTGGTACGAGGCCGACGCCTACGCGCGGTGGGCCGGACGGCGGCTGCCCACCGAAGCGGAGTGGGAGAAGGCCGCCCGGCACGATCCGGCGACCGGCCGGGACCGGCGCTACCCGTGGGGCGACGCGGACCCGACCCCGGAGCACGCCAACCTCGGCCAGCGGCACCTGCGGCCGGCACCGGTCGGCAGCTACCCCGACGGCGCCTCGCCGCTCGGCGTGCACCAGCTGATCGGCGACGTGTGGGAGTGGACGGCCAGCGACTTCCTGCCCTACCCCGGCTTCGCCGCCTTCCCCTACCGGGAGTACTCCGAGGTGTTCTTCGGCAGTGCGCACAAGGTGCTGCGCGGCGGCTCGTTCGGGGTGGACCCGGTCGCCTGCCGCGGCACCTTCCGCAACTGGGACCTCCCGGTGCGGCGGCAGATCTTCGCCGGCTTCCGCACCGCCCGGGACGCCGGACCGGCCGCGGACCGCGCCTGATGTGCCGTCACCTCGCGTACGTCGGACCGGAGATCCCGTTCGGGCAGGTGGTCCTGGATCCGCCCTACGGCCTCTACCGGCAGTCCTGGGCGCCGCGCCACCAACGGCACGGGACGGTCAACGCGGACGGCTTCGGCGTCGGCTGGTACGCGCCCGACGATCCGGTGCCGGCCCGCTACCGGCGGGCCGGGCCGATCTGGGCCGACGAGCAACTGCCGGACCTGGCGCGGGTGGTCCGCACCCGGTCGCTGCTGGCCGCCGTCCGGGACGCCACCGTCGCCGGCGCGGACGCCGAGGCGGCCGCCGCGCCGTTCGCCACCGGGCGGTACCTCTTCAGCCACAACGGCGCGGTGGCCGGCTGGCCCGACACCATGGCGCCGCTGGCCGCCGGGCTGCCCCCGGTGGAGCTGCTGCACCTCCAGGCCCGCAGCGACTCCGCGTTCCTGTGGGCCCTGGTGCACCGCCGGCTGGTCGCCGGCGACGACCCGGGCCGGGCGCTGGCCGCCACGGTGGAGGAGGTCGCCGCGGCGGCGCCCGGCTCCCGACTGACCTTGCTGCTGACCGACGGCGCCGGCATCACCGGCACCACCTGGGGCGACACCCTGTTCCACCGGGTCGTCCCCGGCGGGGGCCGGGTGGTCGCCTCCGAGCCCTACGACGAGTCCCCCCACTGGACCGAGGTCCCCGACCGCACGCTGCTGTGCGCCACCCCCACCGAGGTCCGTCTCACCCCGCTCAAGGAGCCCGCAACGTGAGCCCGCTCAGCCTCACCCGCACCCTGCCCGCCGACGCCACCGCGGCCGCCCTGCGCGCCGACGTCGTCGCCGGACTGTCCCGCACGCCCAAGCAGCTGCCGCCGAAGTGGTTCTACGACGCCCGCGGCTCGGAGCTGTTCGACGAGATCACCACCCTGCCGGAGTACTACCCCACCCGCGCGGAGCGCGAGATCCTGCGCGCCACCGCGGACCGGATAGCCGCCGCGACCGGCGCGCGCACCCTGATCGAGCTGGGGTCCGGTTCCTCCGACAAGACCCGTCACCTGCTCCGCGCCCTCGCCGACCTGGACGCCTACCTGCCGGTCGACGTGAGCGAGTCCGCGCTGCGGGCCGCCGGCGAGGGGCTGTTGAAGGAACATCCGGAGCTGACCGTGCACGCCCTCGTCGCCGACTTCCAGCGGGGCCTGGTGCTCCCGCCGACGCCCGGCCCCCGGCTGCTGGCGTTCCTCGGCGGCACCCTCGGCAACCTCCTGCCCCAGGAGCGTGCCGCGTTCCTGAGCTCGGTGCACGACCTGCTCGCCCCCGGTGACGCGCTGCTGCTCGGCACCGACCTGGTGAAGGACGAGGCCACCCTGGTCGCCGCGTACGACGACGCCCGCGGGGTGACCGCCGAGTTCAACAAGAACGTGCTGGCGGTCATCAACCGCGAGCTGGGCGGCGACTTCGACCCGGACGCCTTCGACCACGTCGCACGGTGGAACGCCGGGCAGGAGTGGATGGAGATGCGGCTGCGGGCCCGCACCGAACTGACCGTGAAGATCCCCGGCGTCGACCTGGTCGTGCCGTTCGCGGCCGGCGAGGAGGTGCGCACGGAGGTCTCGGCGAAGTTCCGCGAGGACGGGGTCCGCAGCGAACTCGCCGCCGCCGGAATGAAGTTGACCGAGTGGTGGACCGACCGCGAGGGCCGGTTCGCACTGTCCCTGGCGCTGCGCGTCTGAGCGGTGCCGATCCGGCCGGCGCGCGACCGGCGGGTACCCGGCCGCCCGTCGATGTGGTTCGATGCCCCGATCGCACATCCGTACGCGCCGTCGGGTGCGCCCGCCGCGTACGGAGCCACACGGGCTCGACTAAGGGGCAGGGCATGGCCACGGCGCTGGATCGGCGGGGTTTCCTCAGGGGCGCGGCGGGACTGTCCGCCGCCGGGCTGTTCGCGGGCCTCGGCGGCGGGGGGACCGCGGCGGCCGCGGCCCCCACCGCGGTCTCGGTACAGGACTGGATGTCCGCGCTCGGCGACGGCACGCCCGTGCAGCGCCTGAGCATCCCCGGCACCCACGACTCCGGGGCCCGGATCGGCGGGCCGTGGGTGGCCTGCCAGAACACCTCGGTCGCCGAGCAACTCGCCTCCGGCATCCGGTTCCTGGACGTGCGCTGCCGGGCCATCGACGGCGTCTTCGCGATCCACCACGGCGCGTTCTACCAGGAGCTGATGTTCGGCGACGTGCTCAACGCCTGCCGGGACTTCCTGCGGGCGCACCCCACCGAGACCGTGCTGATGCGGGTCAAGCAGGAGTACTCGGAGGTCTCCGCCGAGGAGTTCCGGCAGGTCTTCGTCAGCTACCTGGACGGCAAGGGCTACCGGTCGCTGTTCCGGCTGGACGCGGGGCTGCCCACGCTGGGCGAGGCCCGGGGCCGGGTCGTGCTGCTGGCCGACTCGGACGGGCTGGGCGGTGTGCGGTACGCCGACCCGGCGCTGTTCGACGTCCAGGACGACTACATGGCCGAGCCGATCGGGAAGTACCCCAAGGTCGAGGCCCAGTTCCGCAAGGCGGTCGCCGAGCCCGGCAAGCTCTTCGTCAACTACGTCTCGACCGCGGCCCTGCTCCCGCCGCGGTCCAACGCCGACCGCCTCAACCCCCGGGTCAAGGACCTGCTGGACGGTGCCGAGGGCGGTGCCTGGCGGGGGCTGGGCATCGTCCCGATGGACTTCCCCAACGAGTTCCGGATGGCCGAGACGCTGATCCGGCACAACCTGGCCGGTCTCGGCGTCACCCGGTCGGCGCACGCGCACGCGTGATCGGACCTCGAACCGAACCACGAGACGCTTCCGTGCATCAGACTGGTTGAAATGTCTGGTTCCGGCGCTGCCCCCGCCCCGCACGACGGTGCGCGGTGCGGCCGCGCCCACTGAAGCGGCAAGGCGGCACCTGGTGGAGACGAGCGAACGCGGGGCCGGGGCGGCGGCGACACGGGACGCACGGCCGGCGGACGGCCGGTCCGGGCCGGCGCCCACGGGGCCGGGAGCGGGCGGCCCGGTCCGCACCGGCCGGGCCCGCGCCGGGGTGCCGCTGCGGGTGACGGTCGCGCTCGCGGCGCTCACGGTCGTCGTGGGCGGCACGGCGCTGGCGCTCAAGGCCGCGCACCAGGATCCGTACGTGGCGCCCGGGGACCCGGTCACCGGGACGTACGTCGCCTCGCGGTCGGCCGGCGACCGGGCGGCCGCCGCGGTGCTGGCCGGGCCGTACCGCGAGTCACCGGGCCCACGGGTCGTCGCCGTGCGCCGGACCGGTGACGCCCCGGCACCGCTGCCCGCCTCCCGCCCGCTGGCGGCCAGCGCGGCGGCCCCCTCGCCGCCGGTCGGGGCACTCTTCTCGCCCGGCGACGACGGCGCCGCGGGGCACTACTGCACGGCCAGCGTGGTGCACTCCCCCGCCGGGAACCTCGTCGCCACCGCCGCGCACTGCGTCCACGACGGCGGCTTCCGCACCCGGCTGGTGTTCGCCCCCGGCCTGCACGACGGGATCGCGCCCTACGGCCTGTGGGTGCCCACCCGCGTCTACGTGGACCCGCGCTGGATCAGTGACCGGGACCCGGACCACGACGTGGCGTTCCTGCGGGTGCGCCGGCACGGCGGCACGGACCAGCGGATCGAGGACGTCACCGGCGCCGAACGGATGCGGTTCGACGCGCCGCCCGGCCGGCCTGCGCAGCTGACCGGCTACCCGTCCGACCGCGACGCCCCGGTCGGTTGCCGGCACACCGCCGACGCCGAGGGCCCGGGCCAACTGCGCTTCCCCTGCGCCGGTTTCCCGGCCGGGACCAGCGGCGGTCCGATGCTCACCGACCTCGATCCGGTGACCGGCACCGGCTCGCTGATCGGGCTGATCGGCGGTCAGGACGGGGGCGGTGACGACAACACGTCGTACAGCAGCCGCTTCGGGGCGGACGTGGCGGCGCTGTACCGGCGGGCCACCCGCGGCTAGCGGGCGGCCCGGCCCCGGCCCCGACCCCGCTCAGGCGCCGCCGCGCGGGAGGACGGTGGCGAGGACCGACGGCAGCGGGTACCAGTCGGCGGTGGCGAAGCTGGCGTGCGCGGCGGCGAGCTTGCCGACCCGGGCCAGGGCGTCCGCCTCGGTGGGGCGGGTGGGGTCCAGGGC
>LIQL01000386.1:0-25013 GCA_001418405.1 Streptomyces diastatochromogenes
GTGCCGTGGGTGGGGGCGGCGTGGAGGGCGAGGGTGACGAGGGCGACGCCGAGCGCGGTGCCCAGCCCCCGCGTCATGTTGACCAGTCCGCCGCCGGTGCCGGAGGAGGCCGCCGGGATGGCACCCATGATCAGCGTGTTGTTGGCCGGCGTGAACGTGCCCAGGCCCACCCCGAGCAGCGCCAACAGCGGGGCCAGGCCGGTCGGGGTGAGAGGGACGACGAGCAGGGCGGTCAGCGCCAGCGTGCAGACGGCGGCGCCCAGCAGGCACCGGGTGCGGTCCGTCAGGGCGGGGGGCAGCAGCCGGTCAGCGGTGGTGGCGGCAGCGGCGAAGCCCGCCGGGAGCGCGGTGAGCACCGCTCCCGCGGTCAAGTCCGAGTGCCCGTTCCCCGTCAGGACGACCGGGACGAGGACGAGCGGCCCGAACAGCACCAGGTAACCGCTCAACGCACCGAGCAGCCCGGACGAGACCGCCCGCAGGCGCAGCAGTGTCAGATCCAGCAACGGCGTCGCGGCGCGCCGCTGCCGCCCGACGAACGCCCAGGCCGACACCGCGCAGAGCGCGAACAGGCCACCGATGCCCCACGCCGGTACCGGCAGACCGGAGGCCGCCGAGACGCCGAGCAGCCCGGACGTGGTGGCCACGGCCAGCAGGGCGAGCCCGGGCCAGTCGAAGCCCGTGACATGCTGACGACTCCGGGTGCGGGGCAGCAGGTAGTGCCCGGCCACCAGGGCGACCAGGCCGACGGGCACGTTGACGCCGAAGACCCAGCGCCAGCCCAACGTGGACACCAGGGCGCCGCCGACGGTGGGCCCCAGGGCCAGACCGAGTGCCTGGGCCGCTGCCTGGACGCCCAGCGCGGTGCGCATCCGCCCGCGCGGTGCGCTGGTGGCGACCAGGGCGACGCTGTTGGCCTGCATCATCGCGGCCCCGGCGGCCTGCACGATCCGGCAGCCGATCAGCGCGCCCAGTGACGGGGCCAGTCCGCAGGCGGCTGACGCGGCGGTGAAGACGACGAATCCGTACAGGTAGAACAGCTTCCGGCCGTGCGCGTCGGCCAGCCGACCGGCCGGCACGAGCAGCGCCACCAGCGTGATCAGGTAGGCGAGCGAAACCCATTCGACGGCCGCCAGCTCGGCCCCGAACTCGGTGCGCAGGCTGCCGTAGGTGAGCGTGACGACGCTGGCGTCGAGCTGGCCCATGAAGGCGCCGAAGCAGACGGTGGCGACGGCCAGCCACCACGCCCCGGGGAGGCCGCGTATGCGCTCCGGGCGCGGGCGTTCGTGCGTCAGCGCCTTCGGCACCAGGCGTCGGCGCGGGGGACCGGCGGTGCGTGGCCCCGTCACCTCGGCTCCCTGGGCGAGAGGTGTTGATCCGTGGACCGCGGTGCGTGCGAAGGACCCTCCATGACTCTCATATTACATCGGCATCCGAAATATTCGGTGGCCGATGGGTGTGCGGGGGCGGATGTGGACGCCGCCGCCCGGTGCGGGAAGGCCCGCGGCTAGAGTCGGTCCATGCCGCAGCAACGCCACCCAGCGTCCCCGTCGCCCGTGCCCGGCGACGGGGTCACGGACGCCCGCCTGCTCACCGAAGCCGTCACCCGGCTCCGCCGCGCGCTGCGCGCTTCCATCCGGACCGATTACCCGTGGGAGCAACTGCCCATGGCCCAGGTCGAACTGCTCCAGGTCCTCGCGGAACACTCCCCGGCCAGGATCAGTGACCTCGCCACCCGCCAGCGTCTCGCCGCCAGTACGGTCAGCGGGCTCATCGGCCAGATGATCAATGCGGGGCTGGTGGCCCGCGCGGTCGATCCGGCTGACCGCCGCGCCTCCGTCGTCACCCTCACCGAGGCCGGGCGCACCCAACTCATCGCCTGGGCCGGCGCCCACGAACGGCGCCTGGACGACGCGCTCGCCGCGCTCGACGAGGTGGATCGGGCGGCCGTCCGCGCCGCCCTGCCCGGTCTCCTGCGCATCGCCAGGCACCTGGAGGGCGACTCCGACGTCGGCTGAGCGCCGCGCGAAGCCGGCAGTCGCGGGGCGACCGACCGCGACTCCGCGCCTCCCGGCGGCTGCCCTCTGATGCCTGTCGTCCGGTGCCTGTGGTCAGGTGTCTGTGGTCAAGTGTCTGGCGCCTCTGCTCCGGCATCTGTCCTCCGGTGTCTCTCCTCTGCTCTCCGTCATCTGTCGTCTGATGTCTGCCGTTTGGTGTCTGGTGTCTGGCGTTTGGTGCCCGGTGCCTGCGGTCGGGGGCCGGGCGTTCGCGGTGCATGGTGCGGCCTCTGTGCTGCCTGCCTGGCGCGTCGAAAGGTCCTCCCTGCCCCCTTGGTCCAGCATGCGGACGGGGGAATGCTCATGGCCGAGATGCATCGCCCGAAGCGGTGCATTCTGCGAGGTGCGCTGGTGGTCGCGCTTTCCGCTGGCCGGGAATCGATGCCTACTGGCCCGTAGGTTCTCGGCCCACCCGCAAGTAATTCAACAAACTGTTGCCTGGCCCATCGCGAGCGGATAGCGTGCGGCCGGTGGTGATCAACAGTCGGAGGTGTCGGAACTCAGAGGGGGTGCATTTGAATTGGACGTGGACGCGATACGGCTGTTTCCCGATCAAATGGAGATCGGGATCGTGACGGCCCCATGGTGAATGGGGCTTTCATCGCGACCGTTTTTGCGATGGTGGCCGCCCCAGGACCTTCATTCATGGTCCTGGTGAATGAGACCCTGCGTTTCGGACGCGGGGCCGGGCTGGTGACCATTCTCGGTAGCAGTACCGGTTTGCTCATGTGGGCGGCTACCTCCGCCCTGGGGCTGGCCGCGCTGACACAGACCTCTGAGTTGGTGTTCACCGTCTTCAAGCTGACCGGTGCCGCCTACCTCTGCTACCTCGCCGTCATGACCGTGCGCAACCGACGGAACTTCGGACGCCAACCGGCGGAGGAGTCCCCGGCGCGCGACGCCGCCACGCTGTGGCGCTCTTACCGATCAGGGCTGGTCACCAGCGCCGCCAATCCCAAGATGGCCACCGTCTATCTGGCGTTGATCCCGCAGTTCCTGCCGCCCGGCGGTGGTACGCCCGCCGACGTGGTCACGTTGACCGCCGTGCAGATCGCGATCAGTGCCGGCTGGTACGCCGTGGTGGTCGCCCTCGTCGGGCTGGCGAGGCGGTTGTTCGCCGTGCCGGCGGTGCAGGTGGGGCTGGCCTGGGTGAGTGCCGCCGTCCTGCTGACGCTCGGGCTGCGCACCGCGGTGATGACCAGCTCCATGCTCTAGCCGAACGGCTGGAAAAGCGAAGACCCGTCCAGGGGAGAAGAGGGAAATCTTGACGCCGCCCGAAAAGGTCGAATCCCAGGTGCGCGAAATCATCGCGTCCGTGCTCGGTTCGTCCGCGCCATCCGAAATCCGGCTCGATGCCGAGTTGCACGAAATCGGAGTCGAGTCGTTGAGCATTCTCGCCATCGTGGTGCGAGTCGAAGAGGAATGCGGCATCAAGATCGGCGACAGTGAGCTCTTCGAAGCCTCGCTGAAGCGTGTCGGCGATCTCGTCGAGTTGGTGCAATCGAACATGGCAAATTCCTAGAAACGAGGTACGGAAACGTAATGATGAATTCGGCAGAAGCATCGCTGACCGCTGAAGAAATCGTTCCCACGCACTGGTACAACGTGCTGTCCGACCTCAGCGGTGTCGAGGACGCGGCCAAGCTGCGCCAGGCAAGGCCGGAGACCCGCACGGACGGCGATGCGGTGGCCCCGCAGATCCCGCTGTCGATGTACCGGCAGAGCATGGGCCGGGAACGGTTCGTGGAGATCCCGCAGGAGGTGCGCGCGGAGTACCTGCGCTGGCGGCCGACCCCGCTCAAGCGGGCCCGCCGGCTGGAGCAGCTGCTCGACACCCCCGCCCGGATCTACTACAAGTACGAGGGCACCAACACCACCGGCAGCCACAAGCTCAACACCGCGCTGGCCCAGGCGTATTACTACAAGCAGGCCGGCATCACCAGCCTGACCACCGGCACCGGCGCCGGCCAGTGGGGCTCGGCCCTCGCCGTCGCCTGCCGCATCTTCGGCCTTGAGTGCACCGTCTACATGGTGCGGGTCAGCTACGACCAGAAGCCCTACCGCCGGATCATGATGGAGATGAACGGGGCCAAGGTCATCTCCAGCCCCAACGAGAACTCCGAGGCCGGCCGCGCCGCGCTGGCCCGCGATCCGAACACCGACGGCAGCCTGTCCATCGCCAACGCGGAGGCGTTCGAGCACGCCCGCCAAGTGGAGCGCTGCAACCTCTCGGTGGGCAGCGGGGAGAACCACGTCCTGCTCCACCAGACCGTGATCGGCCAGGAAGCGGTGCGGCAGTTCCGCGCCATCGGCGACTTCCCGGACGTGGTGATCGGTTCGGTCGGCGCGGGCAGCAACTTCTCCGGCGTCTCCCTGCCGTTCTTCCACGAGAAGGTGCGCGAGGGACTGGACACCCGGTTCGTCGCGGTGGAGCCGGAGGCGTGCCCGAAGCTCACCAAGGGCCGCTACGCCTGGGACTACAACGACTACACCGGCATCACGCCGATGACGAAGATGTACACCCTGGGGCACACCTTCGTCTCCCCGGGCATCCACGCCGGCGGTCTGCGCTACCACGGCGCCGCCCCCTTGGTGAGCGCGATGTACCACCAGAAGCTGATCGAGGCGGTGGCCTATCCGCAGCGCTCGGTGTTCGAGGCCGGCATCACCTTCGCCCACGAGGAGGGCCTCATCCCGGCGCCCGAGTCGGCGCACGCCATCCGCGGCGCGATCGAAGAGGCGCTGCTGGCCAAGAAGGAGGGCCGGGAGAAGGTCATCCTGTTCAACCTCAGTGGCCACGGGCTGCTCGACCTCTCCGCCTACCAGCAGTTCCTCAGCGGAAACATGACGGACATGGCGGCCTCGGACGAGGCGATCGCCGCCTCGCTCGGCCGCTTGCCGGCCATGGACGACCTGGGCGCGGCAGCGCACTGAGAACGAGCCCTACAGATGGAGGGACAGGCCGTGCACAACCCGACTGACGAGGTGCTGAACGTCGCGATCGTGGGAACCGGTCCACGAGGGATCTCGGTGTTCGAGCGGATCGCGGCCAACCTGACGGCCGAACCGGAACCGCGCACCGTCCGGATCTGGCTGATCGACGCGGTGGAACTGGGCGCGGGGCGCATCTGGCAGACCAACCAGGAGACCTGCTTCCTGATGAACACCGTGGTCGGTGAGATCAGCATGTTCTCCGGGGTCTTCGACCGCGCCCCGTGCCGGCCGGGCGCCGGCCTGTCCTTCCAACAGTGGCTGCGCACCCAGCCGGAGCCGGCACTGTCCGGGCTGGGCCACGACGACTACGCACCGAGGTACGCCTACGGCAGGTACCTGCGGTACGTGTACGACTCGGTGGTGCGCGGGATGTCCGGGCTCGGCGATGTCGTCGAGGTGGTCGGCACGACGACCTCGTTGCGCGAGGTCGACAGCGGCTACGAGCTCCGCGTGTCCACGGTGGACAGCGAGCTGACGGTGACCGCCGACGCGGTGGTGATCACCACCGGGCACGCTCCGGCGGTGCTGTCCGGGCACCAGGCGGAGCTGGCGGGATTCGCCCGGGAGCGGCCCGAACTCCGCTACCTCAGCGGGGATTCGGCCGCCGACCTGGAGCTGTCCTCGATCGAGCCGGGCGCCGTCGTCGGGGTCGTCGGGCTCGGCCTGTCCTTCTACGACATCCTCATGTCCTTCACCGTCGGCCGTGGCGGAAGGTTCAAGGAGGGCCCCGACGGCTCGCTGTTCTACGTGCCCAGCGGCAACGAGCCCCGCGTGGTGGCCGGTTCGCGCAGCGGATTGCCGATCCGCTCGCGGGGCCGCAACCAGAAGGGGGTGACCAGCCGGGCCGCGCCGAAGTTCCTCACCTCGGCCGCCGTCGGCCGGTTGCGCGAGCGCAACGTGCAGCAGCGGGGCAACCCGGCCCTGGACTTCGACCGCGACGTGCTCCCCCTGCTCCGGGCCGAGGTCAACTACGTCTACTACACCACCCAGGCGAGGACCCAGCACGGGCCGGACCGCGCCGAGGCGGTCGCCGCGGAACTGCGGGCGCTGGGACCGGACCCGGCCGGCTGGCGCGGGGTGGCGCAGCGCCACGGACTGACGGACGTGGCACCGCTCGACCTGGACCAGCTGTCCAGGCCGTTGCGCGACAAGCGGTTCGCCTCCGGCGCCGACCTGGTCGCCGAGGTGCGGCGCATCCTGCTCGCCGACATAGAGGCGGCCCGCCGCGGCAACGTGGAGAGTCCGCTCAAGGCCGCGCTGGACGCCATCCGGGACTCCCGCGAGGCGCTGCGGCACGCCGTGGACTTCGGCGGTCTGGAACCGCGGTCCCATCGGGCCGACTTCCTCGGCCGGTTCGCGTCGCGCACCTCGCCGCTGTTCACCGGCCCGCCGCTGGAACGCACCGCACAGTTCCTGGCCCTGATCGACGCCGGGGTGCTGGAGGTGGTCGGGCCGGACGTGGCGCACGGTTGCGACGCCGAGCAGGGCCGGTTCTTCCTGGAGTCCCCGGCCGTCGAGGACTCGCGCAGCCACTGCGACGTGCTCATCGACTCGCGGATCCCCACCGCCGGCCTGCTGCGCAACACCGATCCGCTGATGCGGCAGCTGGTCGGCGAGCGGATGGCCGCCGGGTTCGTGCACGGCGACGCCGATGAGACGTTCGAGACCGGCGCACTGCACATCACCCCGGCCGAGCGCCGGGTGATCACCGCCCACGGCCGACCGCACCGAGCCGTCTACGGGCTGGGCATCCCGACCGAAGGGGCCTGCTGGTTCACCCAGATCGGCAACGGCCGGCCGGGCGTGCACACCTCGTTCACCAGGGACGCCGACGTCGTCGCGCTCAGCGTGCTGCGCCGGGCCAAGTCCAACGCCTTCTAACGATCGGGGACACGTTGTCCGAGCAAGACGATGCGTACCGGGAGTTCCGGGCCGCGCGGGACCTGCTGCTGCACCACGCCGGGGACCAGGACGCCGCGCGCAAGGCGTTCCGGTGGCCGCGGCCACGGCACTTCAACTGGGCGATCGACTGGTTCGACCGGATCGCCGAGGGCAACGACCGGGTGGCCCTGCACGTCGTCGGCCAGGGCGAGCTGACGTTCCAGGAGCTCTCGCGCCGCTCTGACCGGGTGGCCAGTTGGCTGCTCTCCCAGGGCGTGCGCCGCGGCGACGTGGTGATGCTGCTGATGGACAACCGGACCGAGCTGTGGGAGCTGATGCTCGCACTGATCAAGGTCCGGGCGGTGGTCGCACCCGCCTTCGTCACCATCTCGCCCGAGGAACTGCGCACCCGGATCGGCCGGGCCGGGGCCCAGCACGTGATCGCCGACCACCGCGTCGTGCCGGGGCTCGCGGTGGACGGACTCCAGACCAGGATCATCGTGGGTGGGGAGCACGAGGGCTGGACCGACTTCGCCACCTCGGCCGGGCACGCGGGCGACTTCGTGCCGGAGGGCCCGACCGAAGCCGACGAGCCGCTGTTCTACTACTTCACCTCGGGATCCACCGCGCGGCCGAAGTTGGTGGTGCACACGCACGTCAGCTACGCGATCGGCCATCTGGCGAGCATGTACTGGAACGGCCTCAAGCCGGGGGACAGGCACCTCAACGTCTCCGCCCCGGCCTGGGCGAAGTTCCCGTGGAGCTCGCTGTTCGGCCCCTGGAACGCCGAGGCCACCGTGGTGTCCATGGACACCGCAGACGCGACCCCGCAGGGGCTGCTGGAGGTGCTGGGGGCGGGCACGATCACCAGTTTCTGCGCGCCGCCCAGCACCTGGCGGGCGCTGATCCGAACCGGGCTGCCCGACGGCCTGCCCGGCTTGCGCAACGCGGTCAGCGTCGGTGAACCGCTCATGGGCGACGTGGTCGAGCGGGTCCGCGAACTGGCCGGGGTGACCGTCCGCAACGGCTTCGGGCAGTCCGAGGTCACCGCCATGGCCGGGGTCACCGCGTCCTCCTCGGCGGACCCGATCTCCATGGGCCATCCGCTGCCGGGCTACGAACTGGTGGTGGTCCGCCCCGACACCGACGAGCCGGCCCGCGAGGGCGAGCTGTGCCTGGACCTGTCCGGCGCACCCGTCGGCATGATGCGCGGCTACCTCGACCCGGAGGACAACGCCGCCAGCCGCACGCCCGGCGGCCTGTACCGGACCGGTGACCTGGCCCGGTGGGACGACGACGGCTCCCTGGTCTACCTCGGGCGCCGCAAGGACGTCTTCGAGGGGCCGGACGGCGTCCTGGTCGCCCCGCTGGAGTTGGAGCACGTCCTGGTGCTGCACCCCGCCGTCGCCGAACTGTCCGTGGTCCCGGTGGCCGAGGAGACGGGCCCGGTGCCCAAGGCGTACGTGGTGCTGTCCGCCGGTTGGAACGCCAGCCGGGCCACCGCCGAGGTGCTCTTCGCCCACCTGCGGGAGCGTCTGCCCGCGCCCAAGTCCGTGCGGTTCTTGGAGTTCGTGGACGACCTGCCGCGCACGGAGTCGGGCAAGGTGCGGCGCGAGGCCGTCCGGGGGCTGCGCCGGTCCCGGCACGTGGAGTTCACCGCCGCGGCGCCCGCCGCGGGTCGGCACGACGGTCGGCCCGGTGGAAGCGCCGCCCTCGAGGGGGAGCGACGGGCGCGCTGACGCAGCCGCCGACGGGCGCGGGCGGCCTGCGCCCCGCCCGGGCGGCGGCCCGCCCCGCGCCGCCGCTCGCCGTCACCGGCCGAACCAGTCCAGGCAGACGATCGTGGCGTCGTCGCCGATCTCCGCCGCCTCGCGGTGACCGGCGAGTTCGTCGAGGACCGCGCGGGGAACGTGGGAGGCCGGCAGGAGCCGGGCGCTGTTGACGGCGCGGGCCAGGGCGCGTTCCTGGTACTTCTCGCCGGTGGGGGAGGCCACGTCGTAGACGCCGTCGCTGACGATCAGCAGGCGGTCCCCGGGGCGGACCTCGAACTGCTCGACGTGGTAGATGGTGTCCTCGAACATGCCCAGGGGGAGTTGGGCCTCCGGCTCGATCAGCTGCAAGGACCCCTCGCGCAGCCGCCACAGCCGGGGGGAACCCGCGTCGATGACCTCCGTCAGACCGCTGTTGAGGTTGAAGCGCAGCAGCAGGGTCGGCAGGTGGACGGCGCCCTCGTACTGGCCGTAGACGGCCTGGTCCGCCAGGTGTGCCTGGTCGGGCAGGTTCAGTCCGGCGCGGCGTGCGTTGCGCAGGGCGTTGACGGCGAGGTGGGTGAGCAGGGCCGCCTCGATGCCCTCGCCCATGCCGTTGGTGACGGTGAGCGTGAGGTGGTCGGCCGAGCTCGACCAGTCGAAGTTGTCGCCGTGGATGGCGTAGGCGGGTTCGAGCTGGCCGCCGAGGGCGTACTCGGGCCGGCTGCAGGCGCGGCTCGGGAGGAGCTGCCACTGCATCTCAGCGGCCAGGGTGAGGCGTTGGGTGCGGCGGGCCTGGAGGTAGAGGTCGGTGTCGCGCTCGGCGAGGACGATCTCCCGGCCGAGGACGTCCGCGAGCTGCTCCAGTTCGCCCAGCGTGGAGCGGGAGCAGTTTTCCTCGGGCAGGGCGAGGGAGAGCACCCCGAGGCGGTCACCGCGCACCGAGATGGGCAGGTGGGCGGTGACGACGGGAGGGGTGCCGGCGCTGCGCAGGAGCGGCTGCTGCGCGCCGAAGGCCCGGCCCGGTTCGCTGGTGTGCACCGACAGGGGCGCCGCGGTGTATGGAAGCGCGTCGATGGGCTGGAGTAAGGTCATGGCGTAGTCGGCGATCAGCAGGTTCACGCTGTTCGCCGCGAAATGCTCCGTAAGTGAAGCGCGCACCACATCCAGCAGTTCATGGGGAGCTGCCTCGCGCAGGGCTCGTTCCACGGCCGCGTATCTTTCCGACATCTCGCCGACCGCTTTCTCGAATGACTGTGACAGGGAGTAGACATCAGCCAGGAAGCAACTGGGCTGACACGACTGTCCGGAGTGGATCAATGGATCTGAACGGTGCTGCTCCGCGCATAGATTCTCATGCTTCGCACGACGCCGCGCAGACAGCCTGCGAGGTCGTGGCACTCCTGGAGGTCCTGTGGGAGCGGGGCCGGGACGCCGTCTCGCCCGCGCCGGTCTCGACCTCCCAGTTGCGGGTGCTGCACATCCTGGAGCGCGGCGACGGTATCAACCTCAGCGCGCTGTGCCGGGCCCTCGGTGCGGCGCCGTCCTCGGCCAGCCGCCTGTGCGACCGCCTCCAGGCCCTGGGCTTCATCGAGCGCGTCCCCAGTGAGGTCAACCGGCGCGAGCGGTGCGTACGCTTGACCGGCGAGGGTTCGGCCTACCTCGCCGGCCTGCGGGTCCGCCGGGAGGAAGCGCTGCTCGTCGCCATCGACGCCATGCCGCCGGCAGCCCGACGGGCCCTCAGCGAGGGGCTGAGCGGCTTTCGCCAGGCGGTCTCCGCCACTGTGCCGGAGCTCGGCGGTGCGCCGGCGGACCGTTCGACGCGGTCCGCGTGAGGCGCCGTCGGCCGCCCGCGTAACGGGCTGGTGCCCTCCCGCGCACCGGGCTCGCGCCGCCGGCCGTGATTGACGCAGCATCAGCGATTGCCCCAGGTAGTTCCGTGGATTGACGAGACTGGCTAACATTTGTCGTGCGACAAATGAGAGGCTCCTCGCTGATCACGAACGGGGCGCACCCTGCTGGGCAGGCGGCACGCCTGGGCCATGATGGTGGAAGGAAAGTGGTTTGAGCACGACTGAGGCTGCCGCGCGGGAGCGGGTACGCGCGGTGCTGCGCGCAGAGGCCGACGACATCGCGGACCGTTGGGTTCAACTGCAACTGGCGCAGGCGCCGTTGGGGGACGCGGTCAGCGAGACGGAGCTCCGCGAGGAGTCCGACGCGCTGATCGGCGCCCTCATCTCGGGGCTGGACGGGGACGGACCGGTCGAGCGCGTGGTCGGCAGCCACCCCGGGCTGCGGCAGGCGGTCTGTGACCTCTCGCTGCGCAGGGCCCGTGCCGGCGCAACCCCCACCGACACCTCGCTGGCGGTGCTGGCGTTGAAGGAAGCCCTGTTGGAGGCGGCGCAGCGGCAGACCGAGAACGCCGCCGCGCTCTTCAGCGACGCCGTGCTGATCAACAGGTTGCTGGACAGCGCCGGTGCGCTGTCCTTCGAGACCTACGTGGAGGGCCGCGAGGAGATCATCCGCCGCCAGAGCCGGCAGTTGCTGGAGGTGTCCACCCCGGTGGTGCGGCTGTGGCGGCAGGTGCTCGCCGTGCCGCTGATCGGCACCCTCGACACCGCCCGCACCCAGGTGGTGATGGAGAACCTCCTCCAGGGCATCCAGGACCACGAGGCACTGGTCGCCATCATCGACATCACCGGCGTGCCCACCGTCGACACCGCGGTCGCCCAACACCTGATGCAGACGGTGAACGCGGTGCGCCTGATGGGTGCGGACTGCGTCATCAGCGGAATCCGGCCGCCCATCGCCCAGACCATCGCCCAGCTGGGGATCGACCTGTCGACGATCCTCACCCGGGCCACGCTGGCGGACGCCCTCGCCGCCGCCGTCAAGCTCACCGACGCGGCCTCCGCACGACCGACCCCGGCGGCCGACCGATGAACAGCACGCCCTCGAACGGTGTCCCGATCCTCCGGCTGGGCGACGTGCTCGTCACCGGCCTGCTCAACGAACTCGACGACAAGTCGGCGGTGGCGTTCACCGAGGAACTCACCGCACGCATCACCTCGGACCACGCCCGCGGCGTCCTGATCGACATCTCACGACTGGAGATCATCGACTCCTTCGTGGCCCGCACCCTGATGGAGCTCACCACGATGGCGCGCCTCTTGGGGGCACGGGTCATCGTCGCCGGGATGCGCCCGCCGGTGGCCATCACCTTGGTCGAGCTGGGGCTCCAACTGACCGGCGTGGAAACCGCACTCAACGCGGAGCAGGGCATGGCAGCGCTGGGCTGGCATCAGACCCCTTCGCCTCCCGAAGGGGTCCTGCGTGACACACGCCAGTGATGTCGGCACCGCTTCGCGCAGCGGGCCACCCGCCATCGACGACGGTTTCCGGACCGCCCCGGCGGTCCACGAGGTGCGCAACGAAGAGGACCTCCTCGTCGTCCGGCACGCGGTGCGCGCGGCGACCCTGCGCGCCGGCTTCAGCATCGTCGACCAGACCCGCGTCGTCACCGCGGCCAGCGAACTCGCCCGC
The DNA here is from genome assembly GCA_001418405.1 of Streptomyces diastatochromogenes. Lineage (GTDB taxonomy): Bacteria > Actinomycetota > Actinomycetes > Streptomycetales > Streptomycetaceae > Streptomyces > Streptomyces albulus_C. Next base: position 12,221 of record LIQL01000386.1, read on the forward strand.
AACGCCTACGTCCACGGCGGGGGCGGCACACTGGCCATCGAGCACCTGGCACGCACCGGTGCCGCGGGGCTACGGCTGACGGTGGCGGACGAGGGCCCCGGCATCCCCGACCTCTCCGCGGCGCTGACCGACGGCTTCACCACCGGGGCCGGACTGGGGCACGGCCTGGGCGGCGCCCGACGCCTCATGGACGAGTTCGACATCGACACCGCGGCAGGCGACGGCACCACCGTGACCGTCACCCGATGGGCGGTCCGTTGACCTCGCCCCCGCCCTTCTGCACCACGCACGTGCGCATAGACCACTACAGCGCGGTGCATCTGGCCGCGGAGACCGCACGCGCGCTGGCCCGGCGGTACCGGCTCCCCGGATCACTGTCCGACCAGGCCGCCGTCGTCGCCTCCGAACTGGGCAGCAACCTCGCCAAGTACGCGGTCAACGGCTCGCTGTTCCTGCAACCGATGGCGCTCGGCGGTGGCCTGGAGATCCTGGCCACCGACCGCGGCCCCGGCATGCCCGAACTGCGGCGCTGCCTGGCCGACGGCTACACCACCACCGGCTCCCTGGGCGCCGGCCTGGGCGCGGTCGTGCGGATCGCGGCGGACTTCTCGATCCGCACGGAGGCGCCCGGCGGCACCCTGGCCTGCGCGCGGCTGGCACCGCCGGACCGGGCCGGCGCGGCGAAGGAGGCCGTCGGCGCGGTCTCCGTCCCGGCCGAACGCGAGACCACCAACGGCGACGGCTGTGCCGTCCTCGACGTCGACGGGCGCCGCACCCTGCTCGTCGTGGACGGCCTCGGGCACGGGGAGCCGGCGGCCGAGGCCGCGCAGAGCGCGCTGCGGGCCTTCGCCCGGGCCCCGGAAGGGCCGTTGCCGGAGATCCTCCACGGCGTGCACCGCGCGCTGCGCCACACCCGCGGAGCCGCGGTCGGCCTGCTGCGGCACCACCCCGACCGGGTCGAGTACGCCGCCGTCGGCAACGTCCGCTGCGTGGCGCTGACCACCCACGAGGTGCACCACCGCCTCACCGGCCAGCCCGGCATCGTCGGCCTCAACCTGCCCACGCCGAAGGTGCACCGCATCCCCCGGGAACCAGGTCTCAGCATGCTGCTGCACTCCGACGGCATCGACCCCCGCTGGACCCACAGCCCGGCGCCCTTTCTGCTGCGGCTGCCGGCGCCGCTGCTCGCGGCCGCGCTCGCCGACCGCCACCGCCTCACCCGCGACGACGCCACCGTGGTCGTCGCCGGCCCGCACCAGGGACTCATGTGACCGCCCACGCCTTCCATTCGCTGCCCGCCCTGCGCCGGGCCCTACGACGCCTGTGCACCGCGCACCACATGCCCGTCGAGACCCGGGCCCGCCTGGTGCTCTCCGCAACCATGCTGGCCCGCCCCGAAATCCGGGCCGGTCGCCAGGTCGCCCTGGACGTCACCCGGGAAGACGGCCTGGACGACGCCGTGCACCTGACCGTCACCCTCCGATCCCCCATGGCCCCCGCCCCGCTGCGGCCGACGGAACTGCCGCTGACCGCCCGGACCACACCCCAGGGCGCGGTCGTCTGGCACCTGACCTTCGCCGCACCGGAAGGGGCCCCGGCGCAGGAACTCCCGGCCGGCACACCGCACATGAACGGATCCGGGGGCACCCTGCGGGCCACCGGCCCCGCGTCGGGCGACGAGGCGGGCCAGGACGCGTCCGAGGAGGAGGCCGCGGCGTCCGAGGAGGAACTCCGGTCCGTGGTGGCCCGCCTGGACCAACTGACCGCGGAGCACCAACACCTCAAACACGAACTCGCCGAGACCAACAGCGGCGTGCTCGCCCTCTACGTCCAGCTCGAAGAGCGCGACGAACAGCTCCGCACGGCCCACGGACAGATCCTCCGCGAGATCGAGGACGCCCTCCGGCCCCCGCCCCTGGTCATCGACGGACTCGAACTCGCCGTCCACTACGCACCGGCCGATGCGCACGCCCCCACCGGGGGCGACCTCTACGACTGGTTCCTGCTGCCCGACGGCACCGTGCACATCACCATCATCGACGCGCTCGGCCACGGCATCCGCAGCACCCGCAGCGCGCTGAACGTCACGCACGCGGTGCGCACGCTCGCCCTCGAAGGCCACCCGCTGTCGTCCATCGTCGAGCGCACCCACGACATCCTCGTCCCCTTCGATCCGGACATCGTGGCGACCATGCTGCTCGCGCGGATCTGCCCGGCCACCGGCGAGTTGCGCCTGGCCAACGGCAGCCATCCGCCGGCCCTGCTCAGCCGCGCCGACGGCACCACCCACTACCTGGAGGTGCGCGGCCGCGGCGTCGGCTACCCGCTCCCCGGAAGCGAACGGGTCCTCCAGGAGCGCCTGGCGGACGGCGACCTGCTCGTGCTGTACACCGACGGCTTGACCGAGAGCCGCAGGGACCCGTTGGAGGGCGAGGCCCGCCTCGTCAAGAGCACCCGCCGGCACCGCCACCGCCCCACCGAGGAGATCCCCTACGCCATCGCCGACGACATGCACACCGTGATCCTGCACCCGGACGACACGCTCGCGCTCGTCGTCCGACGCACGGCCGCGGCGGCGGGACCCGCGCCGGAGTGACGCCGCCGGAGGGCGCGGCGCCTGGTATGCGGTACGCCCCCTCGGGTCCACGACAGGCGGGAACACCACCCCCACTGCGCTCTGTGCGCGGCTCGTGACGCATGGCAGGGTCGGTGGACGACGGTCCCGAGGCGTCTGGAGCCACAACGTGCGAGTCCCTTTGACAGCAGGCCAATTGGAGATCTGGATCTCCCAGATCCTGGAGCCGGTGGGCACGGCCTACAACGTGGGCGACTACTACGAGATCACCGGCGTCCTCGACCCGGCACTGCTGCAACAGGCGGCGCGCACCGCGGTGGACGAGGCCGGATCGCTGGGCGCCCGGTTCGTCACGGAGGCCGACGGGACGCCGGTGCAGCAACTGGCCCCCGCCGAATGGGGCTTCGAGGTGCTGGACCTGAGCGGGGAGCCCGATCCGGACGCCCGGGCCCTGGCGTGGATGCAGGCCGACCTCGCCCGACCGGTCGACCTGACCACCGGCCCGCTGCTCGGCGCCGCCCTGATCAAGGTGTCGGCCGACCGCCACCTCTGGTACCGCCGCGTCCACCACATCGTCGCGGACGGCCACGGCCTGGCCGCGCTCGCCCGCCGGACGGCGGACCTCTACAACGCACTGCACCACGGAACGCCCCCGGAGCCGCACCCGTTCGAGCCCGTCACCGTCGCCGTCGAGCAGGACCGGGCCTACGCGGCCGGTCGCACGTACCGTTCGGACCGGGAGTTCTGGGCGCAGGAGGCGGCTGCCTGGCCGGCCACCGGACGGCTGTCCGCCCAGGCGCCGCCGGCCTCCGCGGCCCTCCAGGGCCGCCACCACCTGCCGACGTCCGCGGTGACCGCGGTCCAGGAGCAGAGCGAGCGGCTGGCGGTGCCCTCCGCGCACTTCCTGATCGCGGCCACCGCCCTGTACCTGCGGCAGGCCACCGGGGCGGACGAGGTGACCTTCGGCTGCTCGGTCGGCGGACGGTCCACCCGCGCCCTGCGCGGGGTCGTCGCGCCGCTCGCCAACATCCTGCCGCTGCGGGTCACCGTCGATCCGAACGCCTCCGTGGGGGAGGCGTTCGCGCACGCGGACGGCCGGATACGGCAGGCGATGCGCCACCACCGCTACCGCTACGAGGAGTTCCGGCGTGCGCTGGCCGTCGCCGCGGGGCCGGCGGAACCGCCGGGGGTGGGCCCGCTGGTGAACGTCGTGAACTTCGACCGCGACCTGCGACTGGGGGCGGCCCGGGGCTCGGTGCGCACGCTGAACACCGGCCCCGTACCCGACCTCAGCCTCTTCTTCGACGTACGGTCGCCGCGCGAGGGGACGACCGTGAGCGTGGAGGCCAACCCCGCCACCTACTCGGCGGCGGAGACCGACCGCCACGCCGAGGGCCTCGGCCGACTCGTGGTGGCACTGGCCGCGGCCGATCCCGCGGCGCCCCTCCCCGCCCCGGCACCGCAGCCGGGATGACGCGTCGACCGGGGCCGTCGGCGGGGCGCCGTCACTCCCGCCGGGCGGCGAGCGCGGCGCCGAGCGCCAGGGCCTGGGCACCGGACGGCGCGCCGTCGTCGGGCCGCTCGCGGAACTGGCCGATGAGGAAGCCGGCCTGGAAGCGGCTCTTGGCGCCGAGCGCCTTCATCACCTCCGCGACATGACGTTGGCAGCTGCGGACGGACATCCCCAGGCGCCGCGCGATGGACTTGTCCTCCAGCCCCTCGGCGAGCATCGCGACGATCGTCTCCTGGATCTCGCCGGAGATCTGCACGGCCGACGTCGCGTCGAAGCTGAGCGGGAACGGCGAGGCGCCGCGCCAGGCCCAGTCGAAGAAGCCCCGCATGCTGTGGATGAGCCGCGGTTCGCGCACCAGCAGGGCCGCCTGCGGATCGTCCGGCACGCCGAGCAGCGCGGCGTGCTGGTCGAAGACCAACATCCGGCACAGGCTCTCGGACTGGGTGCGCACCTCCGCTCCCAGGCTCGTCATCCGCTGCACGTGGTCGATGGTCGGTTGGTGGTAGCGGGCCGGGTGTTGGTACAGCGTGCGCATGGTGACGCCGCGCGCGAGCATCCGGCGGTCCCGCTCCAACGCCGCCCGCAGCGCCTCGGGGGAGCGGGCCCCGCCCGGTTGCGTGGTGAGGACCTCCGCACGGCAGTTCAGGGTCAGCTCCTCGATGAGCTCCTGCACCAGGCCGAGGTCGTCGATCATCTCCACGTGCGCCACGTCGGTGTGGCGTGCCTGGCCCGTCTCGTAGGCGGGCACCAGCGTCTCGAACATCCACCGGAACCGCTCGATCTCGTCCTGTTGGCTGCGGACCTCGCGTTCCATCGGGCGCAGCACCCGGTTGGCGGCGATCCGCGGCGGTACGACGGCCAGTCGCCCGGGGGTGCCCTCGGCGTGGGACAGCAGCCGCAGGCCCGCGAGTTCCTTGACGACCCGCTCCGCCTCGTCGGCGTCGAGGCCGAGGGCGGCGAGGTCCTCGATGTCGAATGCGGTCCGGTTCGCCGCGAATTCGAAGACCTCTAAGGCTCTCTGGCTCATCTTGATTTCACTGACTGAACGTGAGGTATTCATGGCCTACCCCTGCTGTATCAGAGTCTTCCCCTGGTCGGAGGGAAGCCTAGACACGACCGATCAACAACCGGTCAACGCCGCGCAGACGGGAATGACCGCATGCCGGTGAGAGAGCGCGACGACCCGCAAGGGGAAGTGGCGCACCGGACCCGCAAAGACGCCCGGCGGCGAATAACCAACCGCCCTGCGACCGGTGGATTACTGCGCCGTAACAGAGATTTCAAGAAGCTGTGGTACGGCGAGAGCGCGGGGAAATTCGGCGCGGCGGTCACCAGCGTGGTGCTGCCGCTGGTCGCCGTCTCCGTCCTGCACGCCACCACCTTCGAGGTGAGCCTGCTCAATGCCGCGACCTGGGTGCCCTGGCTGCTCATCGGCCTGCCGGCGGGGGTGTGGGTGGACCGGTGGCCGCGCAGAACGGTCATGCTCGTCAGCGACGCCGTCTCCTGCGTGCTGTTCGTGAGCGTGCCGCTGGTCTACTGGTCCGGCGCCCTCGACGTGACCCGGCTCCTGTTGGTCGCGCTGCTCGCCGGTACCGCCGCCGTCTTCTTCCAGACCGCTTACACCGCCTACCTCCCCAGCATCGTCGGCCCCGCGGACCAGGCCGAGGGCAACGCCAAACTGCACGGCAGCGCCTCCGCCGCCCAGATCGCCGGCACCGGCTCCGGCGGACTGATCGCCCAGGTCGTCGGCTCGGTCAACGGCATGCTCACGAACGCGCTGACCTTCCTCGTCTCCTTCGCGTGCGTGGCCCGCATCCGCCATCGGGAGCCGCCGCCGCCCCGCGTCGCACGGTCCCGCGGCGCGCTGTTCCGAGAAGTCGGCGAGGGCGTGCGGCTGGTGGCCCAAGACCCCTATCTGCGCAGCCTCACCCTCTTCGGCGCCGTCTCCAACCTCTTCCTGGCCGGATACCAGTCGCTGCTCGTGGTGTTCCTGGTGCGCGACGTCGGGCTGACCGACAGCGGGGTGGGCGTGCTGGTGGCGATCGGCGGTGCGGGCGGAGTGGTCGGCGCGCTCGTCGTGCGCCGGGGCGTGACCCGCTTCGGCACGGCCCGGGCACTGCTCCTGTTCGAGCTCGCGGTGCCCGCGCTGGCACCGCTGATGGCCCTCACCTCCCGGGGCGCCGGGCTGGCCCTCTTCGTCATCGGCTACGCCGCGGTCTCGGTGGGCGTGGTCGCCGGCAACGTCATCAAGGCCGGTTTCCAACAGGGCTACTGCCGGGCCGACGTGCTCGGTCGGGTCGCCGCGTGCTCGTCGTTCCTCAACTTCGGCACGCTGCCGCTCGGCGCGCTGCTCGCCGGGGCACTGGGCACCTGGTTCGGGGTGCGCCCGACGCTCTGGGTGATGATCGCGGGCATCCCGCTGAGCGCGCTGATCCTGCTCTGCTCGCCCGTCCGGACCTGCCGTGACCTGCCGACGCGGGCGGACGCGGGGCAATGAGGCGCACGCCCACCCCCGTGCCGTATGCCCGCTTTGCGCCCTCTCGTCTATGCGACAGACGTGTATGTCAGCCCTCGACGACCCTGGTGGCCGACCTATTCCGGTGACAGCGTGAAGCGCGTCGGCCCCCACCGAATCCGGTGACCGAATCCCGTGAGTCGCTCGGGCCCCCTTCGAAGAAGCAGGAGAACCCCCCATGCGCTTAGCCCAATTGCCTTCGGCCGGACCCGGCGAACCGTTCGACGAGCACGACACCGGATGGGGATGACGCGCCGCAGTAATGGGCGCACGAGGAAATCCGTGAGAAACGACACGACAGGACGCGCATCACGATGACCGATTCCCTTTTCTGGACCATCGAGCCCGGAAAGCCGGCCACGACCCAGGTCCCGCGGTTCGCGGACGCCACCGAGGCGTGCGCATGGCTCACCTCGGTCCACGCCGAGCTGCGCGCGGCACTGCACCGCCACGGCGCGCTGTACCTCCGCGGCCTGCCGGTCCACGACGTCGACGACTTCGCCGCGGTGCGCGACATCCTCGTCCCGCAGCGCACGCCCTACCGCGAGAAGGCCACGCCGCGCAGCAGCTACGGCAACGACGTCTACTCCTCCACCGACCTGCCGCCCAACCAACCGATCCGCATGCACAACGAGAACAGCTACACGCTGACCTTCCCCGGCCTGCTGCTGTTCGGCTGCCTGACGGCCCCCGAGGAGGGTGGCGCGACCCCCGTCGCCGACTGCCGCGAGGTCCTCCGCCGGCTCCCCGCCGACCTGGTCGAGCGGATGCGCACCGCGGGCTGGCTGCTGACCCGCAACTACTCGGAGCACATCTCCCTGGACTGGCGCACCGCCTTCGCCACCGACCAGCGGGCGGACGTCGAGAAGTACTGCGCGGACAACCTCGTCTCCTGCGCGTGGGACGACCACGGCGCCCTGCGCACCCGCCAACTGCGCCCCGGCATCATCCACCACCCCGAGACCGGCGAGGACGTCTGGTTCAACCACATGGCGTTCTGGAACTCCTGGTCGCTGGACGAGGAGATCCGCGAGGCGCTCCAGGACGAATTCGGCGCCGACGGACTGCCGTTCGAGACCGGCCTCGGCGACGGCAAGCCCCTGACCCGCGCGGACGTCGACGCGATCAACGCCGCCTACGAGGGGGCGACGCTGCGCCGCACCTGGGAGCCCGGCGACATCCTGCTCGTCGACAACGTCCTGGCCACCCACGGCCGCGACCCGTTCCGCGGCGACCGGCGCATCGTCGTCGCCATGGGCGAACCGGTCGCCCTCGCAGACTGCCGGCCCACCGTGGCCCCCGCCGCCCGAGAGGAGCAGCCCGCGTGACCGGCGTACTGGAAGGCCCGCACGGCCTCGACACGACCGTCGCCCCCGGCCGGCCCGTCGACCTCATGGACCGCCTCCACCGGACCGTGGCGCACGCACCCGACCGGACCGCCGTCCGCGACCGGGCCGACACCCTCACCTTCGGTCGACTCGACGCGCTGACGGCGACGGTGGCGGCCACGCTGACCGGGGCCGGCGTCCGCCCCGGCGACCGGGTGGGGGTCAGCCTGCCCCGGGGCACGGACCTCGTCGTCGCGCTGCTCGCCGTCTGGCGGGCCGGCGCCGCGTACGTGCCGATCGACCCCGCGTACCCGAGCGAGCGCCGGCACGCGATGGTGCGCGACGCGGGCGTCCGGGTGGTGGTGACCACGGCCGCCGCGGGCGACTGGCCGCCCGGCGTGCGCGGCGTCACCGTCGACCGGACCGCCACGTCGACCGCCCCGCGTCCGACGCCGCCCGTTCCCGTCGCCGCGCACGCCCCCGCCTACGTCATCTACACCTCCGGCTCCACGGGCACCCCCAAGGGCGTCCAGACCACCCGCGCCGGCGTGGCCGCGCTGGTGGCCGCGCTGGAGGAGGCGGGCATGTACGCTCCGGAGCCGCGCGTCGTGGCCTGGAACGCCAGCGTCTCCTTCGACGCGTCGGTCCAGCAGTGGGCGCGCGTGTGCCGCGGCGACACCCTCGTCGTGCTCGACGAGGACGAGCGCACCGACCCCGGCCGGCTGACCGCGGCCCTGGACGCACACGGCGTGCAGGACCTCGACCTGACCCCCTCGCACTGGCACCTGCTCCGCGACGACCTGCTGGCGCGCGCCGCCGCCGGCCGGCACCTGCGCCTGTTCATGGGCGGCGAGCCCGTTCCCGAGAGCACCTGGCGGGAGCTGGCGGCCGAACGCGCCGCCGGGCGGCTCGACGCGCTCAACCTGTACGGCCCCACCGAGTGCACCGTGGACACCGCCGCCGCCTGGATCGACGGCGACGGACCGCACATCGGGCCCGCCCTGCCCGGCGTCCGGGCGCACGTGCTGGACGCGGACCTCGCCCCGGTGGCCGACGGCGCGGACGGGGAGCTGTACCTCGCCGGCCCCCAGGTCGCCCTGGGCTACCTCAACCGGCCCGCCCTGACCGCCACCCGCTTCGTCGCCGACCCGTTCGCCGCCGACGGCTCCCGGATGTACCGCACCGGCGACAAGGTCCGCCGCCGCCCGGACGGCGCCCTGGAGTACCTGGGCCGCATCGACCGCCAGATCAAGATCCGCGGCTACCGCGTCGAACTGGGCGAGATCGAAGCCGCCCTCACCCGCCAACCGGGCGTCGCCGCGGCCGCCGTCACCCTGCACCTCAGCCCCGTCTCCGGCGAACAGCTCGCCGCCTACTTCGTGTCCGCGGCGGACCCGGCCGACACACCCCCGACCGCCGATTCCCTCCGCGACCAACTGGCCTCCGTCCTGCCGCAGTTCATGCTCCCGACGTCCTACACCCGGCTCGACGCGCTGCCGCTGACGGTCAACGGGAAGGTGGACCTCGCCGCCCTGCCCGCGCCCGAGGAGCAGCCCACCGCGGCCCCGGAGACGGACGACGACCCGGACAACGCCCCGCAGGGCGAGGTCGAGACGCTCATCGCGGCCGTCTGGTCCGAGGTGCTCGGCCGCGCCCGCGTCCACGCCGACGACGACTTCTTCGCCATGGGCGGCCACTCGCTGATCGCGCTGCGCGTCGTGGCCCGGCTCAAGAAGCAGTTCGGGATCGCCATGTCGACCCGCGAGGTCTACCGCCACCCGCAGCTCCGGGACCTGGCCCGGCACGTCGAAGCGCTGCGCGCCGCCGCCTGACCGTCGCCCCCGGCCGGCGGGGCACGGACCGGCCGGTCACTGCCCCGCCGCGGGGCGGCACAGCCCCGACCCCATCCGCACGACAGGAACACGACAGGAAGAGGAATCGAGCCATCATGGCCGGACACACCCAGGGACGACAGGACACCACTGTCATCCGGATCAAGGAGCGGACCGAGCGGACCTCGCACACGCTCATCTGCCTGGGCTTCTGCGGCGGCGGCACCGGGCCGTACCACGCCTGGGGCGACTGCCTCCCCGAGGACACGGCCCTCTCCGCCATCTGCTACCCCGGCCGGGAGGGTCGGTTCCTGGAGCCCTGCGCGACGGACTGGGACGAACTGGCCGCCGACACCACCCAGGCCGTGCTCTCCGCCGTCCAGGGGCCGTACGTCCTGTTCGGCCACAGCATGGGCGGCTGGATGGCGTTCGACGTGGCCAGCCGCATCGAGCGCGACGGCGGACCGCTGCCCGAGAAGCTGATCGTCTCCTCGTGCAACGCACCCGACCGCGGCCTGACGCCCCGCGACATGTTCCCCGCCCGCCAGGACACGGACGACGCGCTGCTGGACTGGATGCGCACCAACGGCCTGATGCCGGCGCACGTCCTGGAGGACCCCGACCTCCAGGAGATGGCGGTGGAACTCATGCGGGCCGACATCCAGGTCCGCGACACCTTCCGCTACACGCCGGGCGCCCGTGTGAGCATCCCGGTGCAGATGCTCTCCGCGACCGACGACGCCGTCATCGAACAGGACGCCGGCAACCAGTGGCGCCGGGTCGCGACGGGCCCCTACCAGCACGACGTCCTGCCCGGCGGTCACTTCTACACCCCCGAGATCTGGCGCCGGCTGCCGCTGCACATCCCCGCGCTGACCACGACGGCGTCCACCGTGCCGTCCACCGCCGGTGCCTGAGGCCGCCCGGCCCCGCCGCACCCCCAGTCCGACCTTCCTCCGCCCTGTTCCGCCAGAAAGGACACCCACGCGGTGACGAACCCCTTCGAAGACGCCGACGGGACCTACCTGGTCCTCACCAACGACCAGCAGCAGCACTCCCTGTGGCCGGCCCGGCTGGCACCCCCCATGGGCTGGACCGTGGCCCACGGAGCGACCGGCCACCAGGCGTGCCTGGACTACATCGACACGCACTGGGCCGACCTGACGCCGAAGCCGGCGCTCAGCAACTGAACCCATTCCGGATCTTCAAGGGAGCGTCATGAGCCAGTCGCAGAGTCCGCGGTCGGTGCAGGAGGAGTTGCTGTGCGGCCTGTTCGCGCAGACGCTCGGGGTGCCGAGCGTGGCGCCGGACGACAACTTCTTCGCCCTGGGCGGCCATTCCCTCAAGGCCGCCCAGCTCCTCAGCCGGATCCGCTCGGTGCTCGGCGTGCAACTGGGGATCCGGGAACTGTTCGGCGCGCCCACCGTGGCGCGCCTGACCGAGCGGCTGTCGGCCCGGACCACGGACGGGGTGGCGGCGCGACCGGCGGTGCTGCCCCGTCCGCGGCCTGAGGCGCTGCCGTTGTCGTCGGCGCAGCAGCGGTTGTGGTTCTTGGATCGTTTCGAGCAGAGTCCGACGTACAACGCGCCGTTCGCCTTCCGTGTCGATGGTGCGGTGGACGTGGTGGCGTTGCGGTCGGCGGTCGGTGACGTGGTGGCGCGGCACGAGGCGTTGCGGACGGTGTATCCGGCGGTGGAGGGGGAGCCCTTCCAGCTGGTGCTGCCGCCCGAGCAGGCGACGGTGGACTTCTCCGTCGTGCAGTGCCCGGCGGACGAAGTCACCCGACGCTTCCATGCGGAGGCGTTCCGGCCGTTCGCGCTGTCGACGGAGCTGCCGCTGCGGGTGACGCTGTTCTCGTCGGGTGCCCGGGAACACGTTGTGCTGCTGACGCTGCATCACATTGCGAGTGACGGGTGGTCCGAGGCGCCGTTGCTGCGGGACCTGTCGGTGGCGTACGCGGCGCGGCTGTCCGGTGAGGTGCCGCAGTGGAAGCCGTTGCCGGTGCAGTACGCGGACTACACGTTGTGGCAGCGGGAGTTGTTGGCGCGGGTGGGGGAGGAGCAGGCGCAGTTCTGGGCGCGGACACTCGCCGACCTGCCGCCGGAGCTGGCCCTGCCCACCGACCGCCCGCGCCCGGCGCACCCCACCCACGCCGGTGGCCTCCTCCACTTCCGTGTGCCCGCCGAACTCCACCACCGACTGGAGTCCCTGGCCCGCGGGCAGGGGGTGACGATGTTCATGGCGCTCCAGGCGTCACTGGCGGTGCTGCTGGCGCGGCTCGGTGCCGGCGGCGACGTTCCGTTGGGTACCGCCACGGCGGGACGGTCCGATCAGGCCCTCGACGATCTGGTGGGCTTCTTCGTCAACACGTTGGTGCTGCGGACCGACACCTCGGGGAACCCGTCGTTCGCGGAGGTGTTGCAGCGGGTCCGGGAGGCGGACCTGGCGGCCTTCGCGCACGAGGACCTGCCGTTCGAGAGGGTCGTGGAGCAGGTCAACCCCGACCGCACCGGCGGCCGGCACCCCCTGTTCCAGACCATGTTCGTCCTCCAGAACAACGCACAGGCCAGCCTCGACCTCCCCGACACCCACATCACCCCGCAACCCCTCGACGCCGCCCCCTCCAAGTTCGACCTCGGCTGGAGCTTCACGGAGCAGCGGGACACCGACGGCAACCCGGCCGGCATCACCGGAATGCTCCAGTACGCCACCGACCTCTTCGACCCCGCCACCGCCGAGGCACTGCACCGTCTGTTCGTGCGGGTGGTGGACGCGGTGACGGGGGACCCGGACGCCGGCGTGGCGGGGGCGGAGGTCTTCGAGTCCGCGGAGCAGGAACGGACGTTGCTCGGGCGCAGTGCGGAGCGGCGCGGTGAGCTGCTGAGCGCCGCCGGGCTGCGCAGCGCCCAGGCGGAATCCGATGCGGAGGGCGGTTCGGCGCGGGGGCCGCGCTCGGTGCGGGAGGAGTTGTTGTGCGGTCTGTTCGCGCAGGTGCTCGGCCTGCCGAGCGTGCTGCCTGACGACAATTTC
>LIQL01000386.1:25018-25438 GCA_001418405.1 Streptomyces diastatochromogenes
CAACGCGCCGTTCGCCTTCCGCATCGACGGCCGGGTGGACGTGGACGCACTGCAAGCGGCGATCGAGGACGTGGTGGCCCGCCACGAGACCCTGCGCACGCTCTTCCCCGACGTCGACGGGGAGCCCTTCCAGCGTGTCCTGCCGCCCGAACAGGCAGCCGCCAAGGTCGAGGTGGTGCAGTGCACCCGCGACGACCTGCCCTCCCTCCTCCACGAAGCGGCCTTCGCGCCGTTCGCGTTGGCGTCGGAGTTGCCGTTGCGGGTGACGTTGTTCTCGCCTGGTGCCGAGGCGCACGTGTTGTTGTTGACGTTGCATCACATTGCGAGTGACGGGTGGTCCGAGGCGCCGTTGTTGCGGGACCTGTCCGCTGCTTACGAGGCGCGGTTGGCGGGGGCGGCGCCGGAGTGGTGTGCGTTGCC
>LIQL01000387.1 GCA_001418405.1 Streptomyces diastatochromogenes
AGGACCTGTACCACGGGGCGGGGGACCGGCTGAAGAAGGTCGCCACCAACCACGCCGAGAACGACGCCAAGCACGCCTCCGAACTCGACAAGCTCCTCAAGGGCGGCAAGGAGGACATGCCGCGCGCCCCGCACACCACGGGGGGCGGCGGCCGTTCCGGCGGCCCCAAGTCGTCCGGGGGCCGCGGCCGTGCGCAGGCGGACAACCCCCGCGAGGCCGGTCGTCCGAAGGACTCCGTGTGCCAGGGCGGCGAGCCGGTCGACATGGCGACGGGGCGGATGTTCATCGAGCAGACGGACGTGTCGCTCCCCGGCGCGCTGGCCCTGCTGTTCACGCGCTCCTTCGAGTCGGGCTACCTGGCCGGACGGTGGATGGGTCCGCACTGGGCCTGCACCTTCGACGAGCGGCTGGAGATCGACGAGGACGGCGTGGTCCACCTCAGCGCCGACCGCACGGCGCAGGTGTACCCGCACCCGACCGCCGACGAACCCACCCAGGCGTCGGCCGGTGCCCGCCTCGACCTCGACGTCGACGAGCTGACCGGCGACTACTGCCTGACGGACGTCACCACCGGCCTGGTCCGCGAGTTCACCCGCCGGCCCGACGGCGAAACGGCCCTGCTGACCGCGATCCGCGACCAGGCGGACCACCGCGTCGACTTCGCCTACGACGCCGACGGCACGCCGTCGAGCATGACCCACTCCGGCGGCTACCGCCTCCTGGTCAGCACCGACGCGGGCCGGATCACCGCCCTGCACCTGGCCGGGGCGGGCGAGGACGGCCAGGACGTCCTGCTGACCCGCTACGGCTACGCCGACGGCCACCTGACCGAGGTGTACAACTCCTCCGGCCGGCCACTGGTGTTCGCCAACGACGACCAGGGCCGCATCCTGTCCTGGACCGACCGCAACGGCACCCGCTACCTCTACACCTACGACGCGCTCGACCGGGTCGTGGAGGAGGGCGGGGCGGACGGTTCGCTCAGGTTCCGCTTCGCGTACGGCGAGCCCGACCCGGTCACCGGCCTCAAGGTCCACTCCGAGACGGACGCGCTCGGCCACACCACCCGCTACGAGATCAACGAGCACGCCCAGGTCGTCGCCGAGACCGACCCGCTCGGCAACACCACGCGCTTCGAGCGGGACGCGTTCGACAACCTGGTCTCCCGGACCGACCCGCTCGGGCGCACGACCCGTTTCGAGTACGACGACACGGGCAGTCCCGTCACCGTCACCCGCCCGGACGGCGAGCGGTCCACCGCCAGCTACTTCGGCGCGGCGAGCCTCCCGACGCTGATCACCAGGCCGGGCGGGGTGACCTGGCGGCAGACCTTCGACGAGGCGGGGCGACGCACCTCGCTCACCGACCCCAACGGCACCACCACGCGCTACGGCTACGACGCGTCGGGACACCTGGCGTCCGTCACCGACGCCCTCGGCCACTCCACCCGCATCCGCTGCAACGCGGCCGGTCTGCCCGTCGAGGTCACCGACCGGGCCGGCGCCACCAGCCGCTACGAGCGCGACGCCTTCGGCCGCGTCACCGCCATCACCGACCAGGTGGGCGGCGTCACCCGGCTGACCTGGAGCGTCGAGGGAAGCCTCACCTCGTACGCGGCTCCTGACGGGAGCACCGAGTCGTGGGCCTACGACGACGAGGGCAACCTCCTCGCGCACACCGATCCGCTGGGCCGGCGCACCACCTTCGCGTACACGCCGTTCGAGACCCTCGCGGCCCGCACCGAGCCCGACGGCACCCGTCTGACCTTCAGCTACGACGCCAACATGCAGCTCGTCGGCGTCACCAACACGCTCGGTCAGACCTGGGAGTACGTCTACGACGCCGCCGGCCAGCTGACAGCCGAGACCGACTTCCACGGTCGCAGCGTCCACTATCGGCTGGACGCCGCAGGGCAGTTGGTCTCCCGGACCAACCCGCTGGGCGAAGAGGTCGCGTTCCGCTACGACGTCCTCGGCCAGTTGGTGGAGAAGGACGCCGCGGGGGCCGTCACCGGCTACGCCTACGACCCCGCCGGCCACCTGCGCCGCGCCAGCAGCCCCGACGTGGAACTGCTCCGCACCGTCGACGCCCTCGGCAACCTGGTCAGCGAGACCGTCAACGGCCGCACCCTCACCCACACCCGGGACGACCTCGGCCGACGCATCGGGCGGACGACCCCCGGCGGCCACAGCAGTTCCTGGACCTACGACCGGGCCGATCGCCGCACGTCCTTGACCACCTCGGCCGGTCGGTTGGAGTTCGCCTACGACGCCGCCGGCCGCGAGGTCGAGCGCACGTTGGGCGACCGCCTGACGCTGGCCAACTCCTGGGACGCCGAGCACCGCCTGACCGGCCAGGTCGTCCGGTCCCCGGGGTCGGTGCTCCAGCGCCGCAGCTACACCTACCGCGTCGACGGCATCCTCACCGGCGTCGACGACCAGCTCAACGGAGCCCGCTCCTTCGACGTCGACCCGGGCGGCCGCGTCACCTCCGTACAGGCCGCCGAGTGGACCGAGCGGTACGCCTACGACCCCGCGGGCAACCTCACCGAGGCGAACTGGCCCGCGTCCGGCTCCCGCGACGCGGCCGTCGGCACCCGGACGTACGAGGGCACGCAGCTCACCTCGGCCGGCCGGGTCCGCTACGAGTACGACGCCGCCGGGCGCACCACGCTCCGCCAGGTCACCCGCCTGTCGAAGAAGCCGGCCACGTGGCGCTACGCCTGGGACGCCGAGGACCGCCTCGTCCACGTCACCACCCCCGACGGCGCCCACTGGCGGTACCGCTACGACCCGTTCGGCCGGCGCACCTCCAAGGAGCGGCTGGGCGCGGACGGCAGCACCGTGGAGGAGCGGACCCACTTCACCTGGGACGGCCCGAACCTCGCGGAACAGACGACGTACGCGCCCTCCCTGCCCGGCCCGTACACCATGAGCTGGGACCACCGGGGGCTGCACCCGCTCGCCCAGACCGAGACCGTCACACGCACCGCGACGGCCGAGGCGCCGCAGGACGAGATCGACCGCCGGTTCTTCGCCATCGTCACCGACCTCGTCGGCACCCCGACCGAACTCGTCGACACGGCCACCGACGCGATCGCCTGGCGGACCGTGCCCACCTTGTGGGGCAACACCAGTTGGGCGGCCGACAGCACCACCAGCACCCCGCTGCGCTTCCCAGGCCAGTACTTCGACCCCGAGACGGGCCTGCACTACAACCTCAACCGCTACTACGACCCCGAGACCGCCCGCTACGTCACCCCCGACCCGCTCGGCCTCAGCCCCGCTCCGAACCCCGACGCCTACGTCCACAACCCCCACATGTGGTGCGACCCGCTCGGCCTCATGCCGGCCGGGAACGACGGGCTCAAGAAGGAGCTGATGGACCTGGGGAAGAAGCGGGTCCAGCACGTGGGTGCGGGCCTGGGTGAGGGGGAGGAGGCACCCGGCGCCTACTCCGTGGGCAAGGACCGCACCACCGGTAAGATCTACTACGGCGACAGCGGTCCCGAAACCGGCCACGAACAGGCGGTGACCGACGCGATGCCCAAGGAGTCGCACCACCCGTCCGGCCGGCCGCCGGGGGTGTGCGCCGAGCCGCGGATGTTCACCAATGCGATCAAGGACGGCGCCGATCCCAAGAACGTCGACCTGGTGACCGTCAACCCCAAGGGAAAGAAGTTCAAGATGTGCGCCAACTGCCAGACGTGGGTGCCCGACTTCGGCGGAGAGGTCATCACGGGGTGAGCGGGAACACCGAACGGCGGGGACTCGACGAACTGCGCAGCTCCCTCGCGGGCAGGGCGCGCTTCGAGATCCACCCGTCGGACATCGAGCAGGCGCGGCAGCGGTACGAGGAGGAGGGCTTCGAGTTCACCGCCGGCCTCCGGGAATTCCTGGAGACCTACGGCGAGTTCACCGTCACCTGGTCCTACCGCTTCGGCGAGACGTTCCTGACGACCTCGGTCGAGGAGACGATGGACTCGGCGCACTCGCTGCCGCGGAGCGTGGGGATCTTCGGCAAGCGGATCGGTTCTCCGGTCCTGCTCGTCGGCACGGCCACCGACACGCAGGAGGCGGTCCTGCTGGCCGAGGACGGCGACGTCTACCTGGCCGGCGACGCCGGAATCCAGCGGGTTGCCCACGGCTTCGACGCCGCGATCCGGGCGCTCGTCGAGGGTGAGTGGGACAAGACGTTCTTCTGAGTCGACGTCCGCCCCGGCGGCCACCGGGGCGGACCGCTTCGCCTGCGTCCGAGAAGTCCACGGGTCGTGCCCGGCGCGCGGTGGCCGGTTCTCGTGATAGGAGGGCCGGACCGCCCGGGGAGCGGGCCGGTGCACGAGATATCTTGATGTCGAGCAATGTTGATATCTTGATGTCGAGCAATATTTGCGACGTGGATGGAGCGGAGTACCCGGTGACTGACTCGACCATCATTTACACCCACACTGACGAGGCCCCGGCCCTGGCGACGTACTCGTTCCTGCCGGTGGTGGAGGCGTACGCCTCGACGGCCGGGGTGACGCTGGAGACCCGCGACATCTCGCTGTCCGGCCGGATCATCGCCAGCTTCCCGGAGCGCCTGAAGGAGGACCAGCGGATCGCCGACGCCCTCGCGGAGCTCGGCGAGCTGGCCAAGACGCCCGGCGCGAACATCATCAAGCTGCCGAACATCTCGGCCTCCATCCCGCAGCTGAAGGCGGCCATCGCCGAGCTCCAGGAGCAGGGCTACGCGCTCCCGGACTACCCGGACGACCCGAAGACCGACGAGGAGCGCGACATCCGCGCCCGCTACGACAAGGTCAAGGGCAGCGCCGTCAACCCCGTGCTGCGCGAGGGCAACTCGGACCGCCGCGCGCCCGCGTCGGTCAAGAACTACGCCAAGGCGCACCCGCACCGCATGGGTGCCTGGTCCGCCGACTCCAAGACCAACGTCGCGACCATGGGCGCCGACGACTTCCGCTCCACCGAGAAGTCCGCGGTGATCGCCGCGGACGGTGCGGTCCGCATCGAGCTGGCCGGCGACGACGGCAGCACCACCGTGCTGCGCGAGTCGGTGCCGGTCCTGGCCGGTGAGGTCGTGGACGCCTCCGTGATGCGGGTCGGTCCGCTGCGCGAGTTCCTGGCCGCGCAGGTCGCGAAGGCCAAGGCCGAGGGCGTGCTGTTCTCCGTGCACCTGAAGGCCACGATGATGAAGGTCTCCGACCCGATCGTCTTCGGCCACGTCGTGCGCGCCTTCTTCCCGAAGACCTTCGCGCAGTACGGCGAGGCGCTGGCGAGTGCCGGGCTGACCCCGAACGACGGCCTCGGCGGCATCTACAAGGGCCTGGAGGCCCTGCCGAACGGCGCCGAGATCAAGGCGTCCTTCGACGCCGAGCTGGCCGCGGGCCCGGAGCTGGCGATGGTCGACTCCGACCGCGGCATCACCAACCTGCACGTCCCCAGCGACGTCATCGTCGACGCGTCGATGCCGGCCATGATCCGCACCTCCGGCCACATGTGGGGCCCGGACGGCGAGGAGGCCGACACCCTCGCGGTGCTCCCCGACAGCAGCTACGCCGGCATCTACCAGGCCGTCATCGACGACTGCCGGGCGCACGGCGCGTTCGACCCGGCCACCATGGGCTCGGTGCCGAACGTCGGCCTGATGGCGCAGAAGGCCGAGGAGTACGGCAGCCACGACAAGACCTTCGAGATCCCGGTCACCGGCACGGTGCGGGTCCTCGACGGTGCGGGCAACGCCGTCCTGGAGCAGACCGTGGGCGCCGGCGACATCTTCCGGATGTGCCAGACCAAGGACGCGCCGATCAAGGACTGGGTCAAGCTCGCCGTCACCCGCGCCCGCGCCACCGGTGACCCGGCGGTGTTCTGGCTCGACGCGACCCGCGCGCACGACGCCCAGCTGATCGAGAAGGTCAAGGCGTACCTGCCGGAGCACGACACCGAGGGCCTGGAGATCAAGATCCTCGCCCCGGTCGAGGCGATCACCTTCTCCCTGGAGCGCATCCGCCGCGGCGAGGACACCATCTCGGTGACCGGCAACGTCCTGCGCGACTACCTGACGGACCTGTTCCCGATCCTGGAGCTGGGCACCAGCGCCAAGATGCTCTCGGTCGTCCCGCTGATGAACGGCGGCGGCCTGTTCGAGACCGGCGCCGGCGGCTCCGCGCCCAAGCACGTCCAGCAGCTGGTCAAGGAGAACTACCTGCGCTGGGACAGCCTCGGCGAGTTCCTCGCGCTCGCGGTGAGCTTCGAGCACCTGGCGACGACCACGGGCAACGCCCGCGCCCAGGTCCTCGCCGACACCCTGGACCGTGCGACCGGCTCGTTCCTGAACGAGAACAAGTCGCCGAGCCGCAAGCTGGGTGGCATCGACAACCGCGGCAGCCACTTCTACCTGGCGCTGTACTGGGCCCAGGAGCTGGCCAAGCAGACCGACGACGCGCAGCTCGCGGAGGCGTTCGGGCCGCTGGCCAAGACGCTGGCCGAGCAGGAGCAGGCCATCGTCGACGAGCTGATCGCGGTGCAGGGCTCCCCGGCCGACATCGGTGGCTACTACCGCCCCGACGCGGCCAAGGCGTCCGCGGTGATGCGTCCGTCGAAGACGCTGAACCAGGCGCTCGCGGCCCTCAAGGGCTGAGCGACGGCTCTGGCACCTCATCCGCCCCGGCCGGGCCGCGCGCCCGGCCGGGGCGGTCCGGTGCGCGCCCGCAGGCCGGGTGACGGGGCTCTCCCCGCCCGGGCGCGGTCGGTCCGGGCACGGACCGCCATACTGGGGGCATGGCCTTGATCAACCCCAGCATCCTGTCCGCCGACTTCGCCCGCCTCGCCGAGGAGGCGAAGGCCGTCGAGGGCGCCGACTGGCTCCACGTCGACGTGATGGACAACCACTTCGTCCCCAACCTCACCCTCGGCGTGCCGATCGTCGAGTCGTTGAGCAAGGCGACGGACACCCCCCTCGACCTGCATCTGATGATCGAGGACCCGGACCGCTGGGCGCCGCAGTACGTGGAGGCCGGGGCCGGTTCGGTCACCTTCCACGCGGAGGCGGCCGGGGCGCCGGTGCGGCTGGCGAGGGAGATCCGGGCCAAGGGCGCGCGGGCGTCGATGGCGCTCAAGCCGGCCACCCCGATCGAGCCCTTCGAGGACCTGCTGCCCGAGCTCGACATGGTGCTGATCATGACCGTTGAGCCCGGCTTCGGCGGTCAGGCGTTCCTGGACATCATGCTGCCGAAGATCCGTCGCACCCGTGAGCTGATCTCGCGGCACGGCCTGCAGATGTGGCTCCAGGTGGACGGCGGCGTCTCGGCGGAGACCATCGAGCGGTGCGCGGAGGCCGGCGCCGACGTGTTCGTGGCGGGTTCCGCGGTCTACGGCGCCGACGATCCGGCCAAGGCCGTCCGTGACCTGCGGGAGAAGGCCGAGGCGGCGACGGCCGGGAGTTGGGGCTGCGCCCACTGAGCGGGGCGGCCCGCTCCGTACGGGGACCGGAAGCAGTGCGTCCGGTGTGCCCCGTGCCCTTGGTTGACCTGGCGGCCACCGAGCGTTCACGCCCGGCGTGCCGCTCGTGGTCCCCGTACACCTCGGGTTTCTGAAAGGATGAGCAAAGACTCGATCAGATGCGCAAAAGGGGAGAATTTCGTGGTAGCCAGCCGCCCGCAGTCCGGAATGGGCCCCGCCGAGCTGGTGCAGGCTGCGGCCATGGCCCGCCGCTTCTATCTTGAGGGCAAGTCCAAGATCCAGATCGCGGAGGAGTTCGGCGTCAGCCGCTTCAAGGTCGCCCGCGTCCTGGAGACGGCCCTGGAGCGTGATCTCGTACGGATCGAGATCCGGGTGCCCTCCGAACTCGACGCGGAGCGCTCCGACGCCCTGCGTGCCCGCTACGGCCTGCGGCACGCGGTCGTCGTCGAATCGCCCGCGGACGCCTCCGAGGACGCCGCCGACCCGGAGAACCTCGGCGAGGTGGCCGCCGACCTGCTCGGCGAACTCGTCGCCGAGGGCGACGTGCTGGGCCTGGCCTGGGGCCGCTCGACGATCCACATGGCCGCCGCTCTGCACCAGCTTCCGCCGTGCACGGTCGTGCAGTTGACCGGGGTCTACGACGCCGGCACCGCCGACCGTGGTTCGGTCGAGGCGGTCCGTCGCGCGGCCGACGTCTCCGGCGGCGAGGCGCACCCGATCTACGCGCCGATGCTGCTGCCCGACTCGGCGACCGCCGCCGCGCTGCGCGGCCAGACCGGCATCGCCCGCGCCTTCGAGTACTTCGACAAGGTCACCGTCGCCTGCGTCTCCATCGGCTCGTGGGAGCCGGGCGTCTCGACCGTCTACGACATGCTGTCCGAGGAGGAGCGCGAGCACTACGCCTCGCTGGGCGCGGCCGCCGAGATGTCCGCGCACCTCTTCGACGCCGAGGGCCGGCGGATCGGCCGGGACCTGGGCGAGCGGTGCATCACCGTCGAGGCGGACCGGCTGCGCCGCATCCCGGAGGTGGTGGCGATCGCCGGCGGCCGCCGCAAGGCCGCGGCCATCGGCGCGGTGCTGCGCTCCGGGCTGGTGACGAGCCTGGTGACCGACACCGCAGCCGCCGATCACCTGCTGCTGGAGACCGGCCCCGGTCCGCGGCCGGCCCTGGACCGGGCGGACCCCGACGGCAAGTGAGCGGGCCCGGCGCGTTCGTCGGCGGGCAGCCGGCGCGCGGCTGTGACAGCATCGGCGCATGCTGATCCACACCGCCCCGCGCCGGGCCGCCGCCGTTCTCGGCGCGCTGCTCGCCGGGCTGCTGCTCGTCCTGACCGGTTGTTCCACCGGCGGTGACGGCAAAGGGAGTTCGGCCGGCACGCACCGGCCGTCCGCGACGAGCACGGCCGGCGGCCGGTCGTCCGGCGACGGCGCCGCACCTGGCTGGGCGAAGGGCCTGCCGACCGTGCCGGCGGGCCGGCTGCCCGCCGAGGCGCAGCACACCCTGAAGCTGATCGACGCCGGGGGGCCGTTCCCGTACCCCAAGGACGGCACCGTCTTCGGCAACTACGAGAAGCAGCTGCCCAAGGAACCGCGCGGCTACTACCACGAGTACACGGTCGACACCCCGGGTGCCCGCAACCGCGGTGCCCGGCGCCTGATCACCGGCAAGCACCACGAGTTCTTCTACACCGACGACCACTACAAGAGCTTCAAGGCGGTGCTGCGGTGAGCGCCGAGGTGCCTCGGGCGCTGGCCGCGGTGCTCGACGGGCGGACGCCCGCGGGGGTGCTGCCCTGGCCCGCCGACCGCCCGATCGCGGACGCCCTGGCCGCGGCCCGCGACGCGGGGTGGACCGGTGCCGCACTCGACCTCGCCGGCGTCGCGGACAAGGCCGACTTCCTCCAGCGGTGCGCGGCGGCCCTGGACTTCCCCGCGTACTTCGGCCACAACTGGGACGCGCTGGCCGACTGCCTCACCGATCTGTCCTGGTGCCCGCCGGCGCGCGGCCGGCTGCTGGTCATCACCGGCTGGCAGGGGTACGCGGCCGCCGCGCCGGAGGACTGGAGCGTGGTGGAGGGGGTGCTCGCGGACGCCGTCGGGCATTGGCGGGACACCGACACCGGCCTCGCGGTGATCATGGCCGGCGGGCGGGGACGGCAGGGGGCGTAGGACGGGCGCCGCCCCTGGGGGCGGCGCTCTGCGACGTTACGCGTGCGTCGCGTGAGGTGGCGGTCCGGTGGGTGGACGGCGGATTGGCGGATCGCACACACGGCTCGCGCGGTCGTAGGACCATCACATGAGTCCTGGTCAGGGCCCGTATCCTGGCGGTATGCGATTCCTCAATCCGAAGAACGGCGCCCTCGAAGAGAGTTCTTCGGTGCCGTACGACCTGACCTACGACGATGTGTTCATGGTGCCCAGCCGCTCGTCGGTGGGCTCCCGCCAGGCCGTGGACCTCGCCTCGCGCGACGGCTCCGGCACGACCATCCCGCTCGTGGTCGCCAACATGACGGCGATCGCCGGTCGTCGCATGGCCGAGACCGTGGCCCGCCGCGGTGGTCTGGTCGTCATCCCCCAGGACATCCCGATCGACGTCGTCACCGACGTCGTCACCTGGGTCAAGCAGCGCCACCTGGTGCTGGACACGCCGATCGTGCTGTCCCCGGTCTCGACCGTGGCGGATGCGCTGTCGCTGCTGCCGAAGCGGGCGCACGGCGCGGGCATCGTCGTCGAGGGCGGCCGCCCGATCGGCGTCGTCACCGAGCACGACCTGGCCGGCGTGGACCGCTTCACCCAGGTGTCCGAGGTCATGTCCAAGGACCTGCTGGTCCTGGACGCCGACATCGACCCCCGCGAGGCGTTCAACCGCCTCGACGCCGCCCACCGCAAGCTTGCCCCGGCGGTCGACGCGGACGGCAGGCTGGTCGGCATCCTGACCCGCAAGGGCGCGCTGCGCGCGACCCTCTACAGCCCCGCCACCGACGACGCCGGCAAGCTGCGCATCGCGGCCGCCGTGGGCATCAACGGCGACGTGGCCGGCAAGGCCAAGGCGCTGCTGGAGGCCGGCGTGGACACCCTCGTCGTGGACACCGCGCACGGTCACCAGGAATCGATGATCAGCGCGGTCAAGGCGGTCCGGGCGCTGGACCCGCAGGTCCCGATCGTCGCGGGCAACATCGTCGCCGCCTCCGGCGTGCGCGACCTCATCGAGGCCGGCGCGGACATCATCAAGGTCGGTGTCGGTCCCGGCGCGATGTGCACCACCCGGATGATGACCGGTGTCGGTCGTCCGCAGTTCTCCGCGGTGCTGGAGTGCGCCGCCGAGGCCCGCAAGTACGGCAAGCACGTCTGGGCCGACGGTGGCGTCCGGCACCCGCGCGACGTGGCCATGGCGCTGGCCGCGGGGGCGTCCAACGTCATGATCGGTTCGTGGTTCGCCGGCACCCTGGAGTCGCCGGGCGACCTCCAGCACACCGCCGACGGCCGGCCGTACAAGGAGAGCTTCGGGATGGCCTCGGCGCGTGCGGTGCGCAACCGCACCAGCGAGGAGTCGTCCTACGACCGCGCCCGCAAGGCGCTGTTCGAGGAGGGCATCTCCACCTCCCGGATGTTCGTCGACCAGGCCCGTCCGGGCGTCGAGGACCTGATCGACTCGATCATCGCCGGCGTCCGCAGTTCCTGCACCTACGCCGGTGCCGGCTCCCTGGCGGAGTTCGCCGACAAGGCCGTGGTCGGCGTCCAGAGCGCCGCCGGTTACGCCGAGGGCAAGCCGCTGCACAACAGCTGGAACTGACCGCCGAGCCGGCTTCCGGCTTCGCACGCGCCGCTCACCGGCCCCGCACCGACCTGGTGCGGGGCCGGTGGCGTTCTGCGGCGACCGGCGTGATTGACTGCACCGGAGCGCAACGTTCCGCCGCCCTTCGCCGCCGTGCGCAACGAACCACCGTGGTTGCGCAAGGATCCTGCATTACGGCAGGTCAACGAGGGGCCGTAGTGTCATGCGCTGTACGTGGAGTGGCGGAGACCGCCTGCTCGGCGGTCTCCTGCTGCAGGGTGGTTCGTCCTGCCTGCCCGACCGCTGCGGTCTTCTCCCCAGAATGTGCCGGAATGTGTCAGTCTGACCGGCAGTGATGAAGGAGCCCCCAGTGTTGGAGAACGGCGCCGTCCCACCCTCAGGGGGCAGCTCTTCCCCGCCGCCCGCCGGCGGACTCGGCGCTCGGTTGATGCGCCGCAAGCCGGTCGAGCGGCTGGTCGCCGAGGGCGGCCAGGGCGAGGGGGGAACGCTCCGCCGCTCGATGGGCGTCTGGCAGCTGACCATGATCAGCATCGGTGCCACGCTCGGCACCGGCATCTTCGTGGTCCTCGGCCAGGCCGTGCCGGACGCCGGTCCGGCGGTCGTGCTCTCGTTCGTCATCGCCGGCATCACGGCCCTGTTCTCCGCGCTCTCCTACGCGGAGCTGGCCGGCACCATCCCGGTCTCCGGCTCGTCCTACTCCTACGCCTACGCCACCCTCGGCGAGCTGATCGCCTGGGTCTGCGGCTGGTGCCTGATCCTGGAGTACGGCGTCTCGGTGGCCGCCGTCGCGGTCGGCTGGGGCCAGTACCTCAACGAGTTCCTCGACGGCACGCTGGGCGTCACCATCCCCGCCGCGCTCTCCGCGCCGCCGGGCCAGGGCGGCTACTTCAACCTGCCCGCGCTCCTGGTCGTGCTGCTGGCGATGGTGTTCCTGCTGGGCGGCGCCCGGGAGAGCGCCCGGGCCAACACCATCATGGTGATCGTCAAGATCCTCACGCTGCTGCTCTTCTGCGGCGTCGCGATCCAGGGCGTGAAGTCCGGCAACTACGCCAACTTCATGCCGATGGGCATGGCGGGGGTCAGCGCCGCCGGCGCCACGCTGTTCTTCTCCTACATCGGCTTCGACGCCGCCTCCACGGCGGGGGAGGAGGCCAAGAACCCGCAGCGCGACCTGCCCCGCGCGATCATGCTGTCGCTGATCATCGTCACCGCCCTGTACTGCCTGGTCGCGGCCATCGCGGTGGGCGCCCTGCCGTGGCAGGAGTTCAAGGGCTCGGAGGCGGCGCTGGCCGGGATCCTCAAGACCGTCACCGGTCAGGGCTACTGGTCGGTGCTGCTGGCCTTCGGTGCCGTCGTCGCCATCGCGAGCGTGGTGCTGACCGTGCTCTACGGCCAGACCCGGATCCTGTTCGCGATGTCCCGGGACCGCCTGGTGCCCAAGGTGTTCTCCAAGGTTCACCCCAAGAGCGGCGTCCCCCGGGTGAACACCGTCCTCGTCTCCCTCTTCTGCGGTGTGCTGGCCGCCGCCGTGCCGCTCGGCGAGCTCGCCGACGCCACCAGCATCGGCACGCTCTTCGCGTTCGCGCTGGTCAACGTGGCCGTGATCGTGCTGCGCCGGACCCGGCCGGACATGCCGCGGGCCTTCCGCACGCCGTTCGCGCCGGTCTTCCCGGCGATCGGTTTCCTGCTCTGCCTCTACATGATGGGCAGCCTCGGCCCGGTGACCTGGGTGGTCTTCGGTGTCTGGATGGCGGTCGGCCTTGTGATCTACTTCGGATACGGCATGCGCCGCTCCCGATTGGCCACCGCAGAGAAGTGACCCACCCGCAGTGCGACTGAACGATCTCGACGAACGCATCGTCCACGCCCTCGCCGAGGACGCCCGCCGCAGCTACGCGGACATCGGCCAGGAGGTCGGGCTGTCCGCCCCGGCGGTCAAGCGCCGGGTGGACCGACTGCGGGCGGACGGCGCGATCACCGGATTCACGGTGCGCGTCGACCCCGCCGCCCTCGGCTGGGAGACCGAGGGGTTCATCGAGATCTTCTGCCGCCGCAACACCTCGCCCGATGCGATCCACCGGGGTCTGTCGCGCTATCCCGAAGTGGCGTCCGCCTCCACCGTGACCGGTGAGGCGGACGCCCTCGTGCAGGTCTTCGCGTCCGACATGCGGCACTTCGAGCGGGTACTGGAACGGATCGCCGGCGAACCGTTCGTCGAACGCACCAAGTCCGTCCTGGTCCTCTCCCCGCTGCTGCGCCGCTACGGGGCGGGCGCGCCGAGCTAGGGACGGCTCCTGCGGGTCGGCCGTGACCGCTGCCGGTGCGTCGGGCGGCCCGGAGGCCGGGCGCCGTGGCCCTAGGCGGCCGCCACCGGGCCCCGGTCCGGCGGCAGGTGCGGCGGGGTGCCCTGCGTCCACGCGATGCGCAGCGCGGACGTGGCGATCCGCCAGCCGTCCGGGGTCCGCACCAGGGTGTTGTCGGCGCGACCGCCCGAGAGGAAGAGGGCCCCGGAGCCGTCCGCCAGGACGTGGGTGCTCAGTTGGGCCCCGTGGACGGTGGCCCGGTCGCCGTCGATGTCGATGACGGGGTTGCCGCCCAGGTGCATGGTGCGGTCGAACAGCGCCATCCCCTCCCGGATCCGCCGCACCACCGCGTCCCGGCCCCGGACGGTGCCGATGGGCATCTCGGCGGTGGCGTCCTCGGTGTAGAAGGCGCGTCCCCACGCCTCGTCGAAGACCCCCTCGTCGAGAGAGCGCAGGTAGCGGTCCAGCAGGTCGCTGATGTCGGCGCGGTCGGTGAGGTGCTGGAGCTGTCGTGCCGTGCGGAGCGCGGTGGACTCGGCGGTCGGATCGGTGGTGGTGGCCTCGTTAGGGATCATGCGAAGATCCTGCGACCTCAAGTGGACTTGAGGTCAAGGGGTGGCGAGGCGGGCACTTCGGGCCCGGGCGACGGGAAGCCGGCGGTGGGTCGCCGGGCCCGGAGCCCGACCGTCACGGCGGCGCCCACGACCAGCACCACGACGGCCGCGATCCGGTAGCCCAGCGCCGCGGCGTCGGCGAACGCGACCGCCGCGGAAGACCCGTGCGCGGTGCCCGTCGCGTAGCGCACCGACAGTGCGGTGCCCACCACGGCGATGCCCAGTGCCGCGCCCAACTCCCGTGCCGCGCCCTGGAGTCCGGAGCCCATGCCCGCCTGGTGTGCCGGCACGGACGCCACGATCGCGTGCGACAGCGTCGGCATCGCCAGGCCCGCGCCGGCCGCCAGCACCAGCAGGTACGCCAAGTAGCGCGGGTAGGGGGTGCCGGCGTCGGAGGTGGCGAGCAGCAGCAGGCCGGTGGCTATCAGCACCAGCGCCGCGCCGGCGGTCCGGGCCTCGCCGATCCGCCGGGCCAGGCGCATGCCGTACCGCGTCAGCACCATCATCCCGAACGCCATCGGCACGAGCGCGAAGCCCGTCCGCAGCGGCGAGTAGCCCTTCACGTACTGCAGGAACTGCGCGTTGACGTAGAACAGCGCGAACATCCCGAAGAAGCCGACGGCGATCCCGGCGCTGCCGGCGCGCAGCCGCGGCAGCCGGAACAGCCGGGGGTCCAGCACCGGGTGCGCGGACCTGAGGCCGTGGCGCACGAAGACCGCGAGGAGCACCAGCGCCAGCGCGAAGGAACCGAGCACCGGGGTCGAGCCCCAGCCCAGCCCGGGGCCCTCGATGATGCCGAAGAGCAGCGCGAAGGACCCCACGACCAGCAGCGCCGAGCCCGGCAGGTCCAGCGCCGCGGTCTGTCGCGGCACCCGCGGCGCGGACCGCGCCACCCAGCCGAACAGGATCAGCGCCAGCGGCACGTACCCCCAGAACAGCCCCTGCCAGGGCAGGAATTGGAGGATCAGCGCGCCGCCCGCGTTGCCGGCCATCCCGCCGACGCCCATCGCCGTGCTCCACGCCGCGATCGCGGTGGCCTTCCGGTCGGGCGGGGACGCGTACAGCAGCACCGACATGGTGGCCGGGACCAGGAGCGCCGCGCCGGCCCCGGAGACGGCGCGGCCCGCCAGCAGGACGGGGAGGGTCGGCGCGAGGGCGCTCAGCAGGGCGCCGGTGCCGAAGACGGCGAGGCCGGTGAGCAGGGTGCCCTTGCGGCCGAACCGGTCGCCGAGCGCGCCGGCCGGGATCAACAGCCCGGCGAACACCAGGACGTAGGTGTCGACGACCCAGAGGAGTTGGGCGGGGGTGGGGTGCAGGTCGCTCGCGGCGATCTTCGGGATGGCCAGGTTCATCGCGGCCACCAGGGACTGGGCCACCAGGACGCCGGCGCACATCGCGGCGGTGACGGAGCGCCGACCGGCGCCCCGGGGCGAGGGGCCGCCGGGCGGCGGCGGTGCTGACGTGGTCATGCCCGGGACGCTAGGGTGCCGTTCAGTTGATCTCAAATGCAAGGTGTGCACTCCATGATTGCGCGAAACGCAAACATCGACTTCAACCTGTTGACCGCCCTGGACGCGCTCCTGGAAGAGGAGAGCGTCACCGCCGCCGCCGACCGGCTCGGGCTCTCCGGACCGGCCATGAGCCGGGCGCTGGGCAGGATCCGCCGGACCATCGGCGACCCGGTCCTGGTCCGGGCCGGCCGCCACATGGTGCCGACGCCCCGCGCACTGGAGATCAAGGCCGAGGTGCGCCGGCTGGTCGAGGCGGCGCAGGGGGTGCTCTCCCCGTCCGCCCCGGCCGATCCGGCGCAGCTCACCCGGGTCTTCGCACTGCACACCGGCGACCTGTTCGTCACCGCCCTCGGGCCCGCACTGGTCGCCCGGGTCGCCCGCGAGGCGCCCGGGGTGGTGCTGCGCTTCCTCGGCGAGAGCCACGTCGACGTGCCCGTCCTCCGGGACGGGGCGGCCGACCTGGAGCTGGGCGTGATCGACAGCCGCGAGCCGGAGATCCGCACGGCCCGGCTGTACGACGACCACGCGGTCGCGGTCGTCCGCGCGGGCCACCCGCTGACCGACCAGGCACTGACCGCCCGCCGGTTCGCCGCCGCCCCGCACCTCAACTTCTCCCGGCGCGGCCGGCTGACCGGCCCCATCGACACCGCGCTGGCCGAACACGGGCTGCGTCGCCGGGTGGTCACCACCGTGCCGACCGTGACGGCGGCGCTGATGATGGTGCGGGACAGCGACGTGGTGGGCATGGTGCCGGCGCGGACCGCGGCCTCGTTGATCCGCGACCTGGGCCTGTGCGCGCTGCCCATCCCGTTGGACCTGCCGCCGATGCCGATGGCGATGGCCTGGCACCCGCGCCAGGACGCCGACCCGGGCCACCGGTGGCTGCGCGGCCTGGTGCGCGCGACGCTGGCCGCCGGGGTGGCCTGAATCACCCCGTCGGTACCCACCCGACCTGGCCGGATGCCCCGTGCAACGAATCGCCGCGGTGGCCCTTGAACGCGCAACGAATCGTTCCTCGGCACGCAACGGTGGCGCCTTGTCCGGAATCGGCAGCGGACCGTACCGTCATTGCGTCCCACCCGAACCGCCACCGCCGAGGGGTCCCATGTCGCCGCTGCACACCGCCCTGCTCCAGAGTTCGGGACGGCCCGGCGACGTCGCGCACAACCTGCGGGTGCTCGCCGACGCGGCCCGCACGGCGGCCGCGACCGGCGCCCGGCTGCTCGCCTGCCCCGAGCTCTTCCTCACCGGCTACGCGATCGGCGGCGACGTGCACCGCCTCGCCGAGCCGGCCGACGGCGACAGCGCCCGGGCGGTGGGCCGGATCGCCGCCGAACACGGCATCGCGGTGCTCTACGGCTACCCCGAGCGCGACCCCGAAGCGGCCGGCACGGTCTACAACGCAGCCCAGCTCATCGGCCCCGACGGCACGGCGCTCGCCAACTACCGCAAGACCCACCTCTTCGGCTGCTTCGAGCGCGAGTGGTTCACCCCGGGGGAACGCACGGTCGTCCAGGCCGAACTGGACGGGATCCGGATCGGCCTGCTGATCTGCTACGACGTGGAGTTCCCGGAGAACGTCCGGGCGCACGCGCTGGCCGGGACCGACCTGCTGCTGGTGCCCACCGCGCAGATGCACCCCTTCCAGATCGTGCCGGAGCAGGTGATCCCGGTGCGCGCCTTCGAGAACCAGATGTACGTCGCCTACGTCAACCGGGTCGGCGCGGAGGGCGAGTTCGAGTTCGTCGGCCTCAGCTGCCTGGCCGGACCGGACGGCGTCGTGCGCACCCGCGCCGGACGCTCCGAGCAACTGGTGCAGGCCGCGGTCGACCCGGCCTTCCTGAAGGAAGCCCGGGAGAACAACCCCTACCTGCACGACCGGAGGCCGGAGCTCTACACCGACCTCGTCTGACCGGCGCCCGCCGCCTTCGACGGCCCCGCCCGCCCCGTGGCGACGGCGCCGTCGCGCCCCGGA
>LIQL01000388.1 GCA_001418405.1 Streptomyces diastatochromogenes
TCGGTGGAGACCGTGGCGCGGCCGCAGAACATCGCCTCCACCAGGGAGCGCGGGAACCCCTCGACGGCGCTGGAGAGCACCACCACCGTCGCCGAGTCGTAGGCGTCCGCCGGGGTGGGCGCGGCGGGACCGCCGAACTCCTCGAAGCTGACCGGGTTCTCCCCGGCCGAACGGGCGTCGACGGCCTCGTCGGGGAAGAGTTGGGCGGCCAGCGCCCGGCACTGGGCGCGGTAGCCGGCGGCCTCCGGGTCGGCGCCCAGGCCGCCGATGATCCGCAGGGTCGCGGCGTCCGGCACCGCCGCGAAGGGGCCGGCGTCCCTGCCCGGGTAGACCGTGCGCAGCCGGGCCGGGTCCGCGCCGCACCGCTCCTGCCAGCGGCGGGCCCGGGTGCCGCCGGCGGTGATCAGCGCGGCCCGGGCGTAGGTCTCGGCGGCCAGGGCGCGCCGGAAGGCGGCGAGCAGCACCCGCACGGGCGCGGTCCGCGGTGCGGTCGGGTCCGTGAGGTAGTGCTCACGCAGGCGCACGGCGTGCTCGGTGACCAGGAGCGGGGTCCCGAAGTAGCGTTTGGCCAGCAGCCCCGGGAGGGCGGCGGCGCCGGCCGAGGTGGCGTGGCAGAGGTCGACCCCGGCGAGCCCGGCGTCGCCGTACCAGTCCAGCGCGAGCGGGCGGAGCGCCGGCTCTAGTTCCGCGGTGGCCGCCAACAGGTCGGTGACCTGGGCCCCTTGGAGGACGGGCGCCGCGCCGGGGCCGTGGCAGACGGCCTCCAGGACCCGCACGGCCTCCTCGGAGCGGAGCAGGGCGGGCAGTGCGGCGCCGGCGCGGGCCAGGTCGGCGAGCCCGTAGAGGCCGCTGGCGAAACGGTCCGCCTGGCCGTCCGCGCCGGATTCCGCGCCGGTGGCCCGCTCCCCCGCCGCCGGCGCCGCGCAGGCCGCCACGAGGTCGCCGAAGTGCTCGACGAACCGGCGCCGGGCGCGGCGGCCCGCGGACCGGCCCCCGGGGTGCTCCGGTGCGGTCCGGCGCCGCGCCACCGGGACGTCGCCCCACAGCGGCGCCGACCCGGCCAGCCGTACGTTGGCCGGCAGTTCCCCGGGGCCCCGGGCGTCCTGCCGGGCGTCCGTGGTCAGCGCGTGGAGCGCGAAGTCGTGGCCGGGGAGCCCGCGCACGAGCCGCTCGCACCACCCGTGCGCCTCACCGGACGCGTAGGGATAGCCACCCTCGGTGAGCAGTCCAATGCGCACGACGGCACCCCCGTCCTCCCATATCGGCGTCCTGGCGCGGCACGTCCCCCGCCACCTGCAGGAAGAAGCTACGCAAAGGGGCCGGTGGCGCGATGGACGGTTGTCCATCGCGCCACCGGAAGGGGTGAACACGCGTGACTTTCCACCCCTCGGGCCGTTTCGCCGCGCTATGGGGCCGTTGGGCGGGGTGGTCCGGCCGTCAGGCCGCCGCCCGCAGCGCCCGCTTCCCCGCCGCGACCTGCGGATCCAGCACCGGGACGGCCGCCAGCAGCCCCTGTGTGTAGGGGTGTTGCGGACTGTCGTACACCCGGTCGACCGGCCCCTCTTCGACGATCCGGCCGGCCCGCAGCACCGCCACCCGGTCGCTGACCGCCCGGACCACCGCCAGGTCGTGGGCGATGAAGACCAGCGCGAGGCCCAACTCCCGTCGCAGTTCGGCGAGGAGCGCCGTGATCTGCGCCTGGGTGGTGACGTCCAGCGCGGAGACCGGCTCGTCGCAGACCAGCAGCCGGGGCGCGGGGGCCAGGGCCCGGGCGATCCCGACGCGCTGCCGCTGGCCGCCGCTGAACTCGTGCGGATAGCGGTGGTACCAGTCCGGGTCGAGGCCGACCCGGTCCAGGAGTTCGCGGGCGCGCCGCACGGCCCGCCGGTCGTCGCTCTCCCCCGCGGCGCGCAGCGGGTCGGCCACCGACTCGCCGATGGTGCGGCGCGGGTTGAGCGAGGACGAGGGGTCCTGGAAGACCATCTGCACCTCGGCCCGCAGCGGCCGCAGTTGGCGTTCGCCGAGCCGGCCGATCTCCCGCCCGCGGTAGCGCAGGCTGCCCGCGGTGGGCTCCATCAGGCGGACCAGCATCCGGCCCAGTGTGGTCTTGCCGCTGCCGGACTCGCCTACCAGGCCCAGCACTTCACCGGCGGCAACGGTCAGCGAGACGTCGTCGACCGCGGTGGTGCGCTCCCGGCCCCGGCCGAACTCCTTTCGCAGACCCACGGCTTCGAGCAGCGGTTCGCCCGGGGCGGGGGCCGCGCCGGCCGCCCCGCCCGGCGGCGGGACCCGTGCGGCGTCCACCCGGGGCACCGCCGCCAGCAGTTCCTTGGTGTACGCGGCGCGCGGGGAGCCGAGGACCTCCGCGACCGGGCCGCGTTCCGCCTCCCGCCCGCCGCGCAGCACCAGCACCTCGTCCACGCTGCCGGCCGCCACCCCGAGGTCGTGGGTGACCAGGACCAGGCCCAGCCCGCTCTCCGCGCGCAGTTCGTGCAGCAGGTCGAGGATCTGCGCCTGCACGGTGACGTCCAGGGCGGTGGTCGGCTCGTCGGCGATCAGCAGCCGCGGCTCGCAGGCCAGCGCCATCGCCAGCAGCGCGCGCTGCCGCATCCCGCCGCTGAACTCGTGCGGCCGGGCCCGGGCGCGGCGGGCCGGGTCCGCGATGCCGACCCGGTCAAGCACCTCGACGGCCCGGGCCCGGGCGGCCCGCCGGGAGGTGCCCGGCCGGTGCACCCGGAGGACCTCGGCGATCTGGTCGCCGACGGCGTAGTACGGGTCCAAGGAGGAGAGCGGGTCCTGGAAGACCATCGCGGCGGTGCCGCCGCGCAGCCGGCGCAACGCGGCCTCGGGGGCGGCGAGCACGTCCCGTCCGGCGACCCGGACCGTGCCGGTCACCCGTGCGCCGGTGCCGCGGTGCAGGTCCAGCAGGGCCGCGGCGACGGTGGACTTCCCGGAGCCGGACTCGCCGACGAGGCCCAGCGCGCGGCCGGGCGCGAGGCGGAAGGAGACCCCGTCGACGGCCCGGACGTCGCCGGCCGCGGTCGGGAAGTCGACGGTCAGGTCGGTGACCTCGACCAGCGGGTCGGTGGGTTGCGCGGTCATGTGAGGGTCACCCTTCGGTCGGCGAGCGCGTACAGGACGTCGGCGACGGCGCTGGCCACGACCACGGCGGCGCCGATGCCCAGCACCGTCCCGACCACCACCGGCAGGTCCACGGTGCGGACCGAGTGGACCAGGAGTTGGCCCAGGCCCGGCAGGCCGAAGAGGGTCTCGGTGAGCATCGCGCCGCCGAACATCGTGCCGAGGTCGATGGCGTTGAGCGCGATCACCGGCGGCAGCGCGCCGCGCAGCGCGTGCCGGCCGACCACCGCCCGTTCCCGCAGCCCGTAGGCGCGGAAGGTGCGGATGTGGTCCTCGGCCAGCGTCTCCAGGGTGGCCGAGCGGGTCAGCCGGGCGTACTTGGCGGATTCCAGCAGGGCCAGCGCCGTCCAGGGCAGCAGCAGGTTCCAGGCCCACTGCTCGGGGTCCTCGGTGAGCGGGACGTAGGACGGGAACGGCAACCACTGCAGGGAGGCGCAGAACAGCATCAGGAGCAGCAGCCCGGTGACGAAGACCGGGGTGGCGGTGCCGGTCAGGGTGAGCACCGTCAGCACCCGCTCGGCCGGCCCGCCGCGGCGCAGCGCGGAGAGCAGTCCGGTGCCGACGCCGAGCAGCAGCCACAGCACCATCGCGCCGCACGCGAGGGAGGCGGTGACCGGCAGCCGGTCGCCGAGCAGCGTGGTGACCGGCTGGCCGTTCTGGTACGAGAGGCCGAAGCAGGGCGCCGGGCAGTGCAGGACGCCGGTGCCGGTGGAGAAGTCGCGGCCGGTGCCGATGGCCTGGAGGAAGTGCAGGTACTGCGCCACCAGGCTTTCGTCGAGGCCGAGTTGGTCGCGCACCTGGCGGATCTGGCCGGCGTCGCAGCGGGGACCGCAGGCGAGCCGGGCGGGGTCGCCGGGGGCGACGTAGAAGAGCAGGTAGACGACGACGGAGAGCAGGAACAGGACGAGCAGGGCGCCGCCCAGTTTGCGCAGGACGTAGCCGGTCATGCGGCGGCGCTCCTCTCCCGGCGGAGCCGCCGCCCGCCCGGTGTGCCGACCCTCAGCCGGGACCGCTCCCGCGGGTCGAGCGCGGCGCGGACCGCGTCCCCGAGGACGGTCAGGGCCAGGACCGTGACGAACAGGAAGGCGGCGGGCAGCAGGACGTACAGCGGATCGGCGCGGAACCACGTGGTGGCCGTGGAGAGCATCTGCCCCCATGAGGAGGTGGGCGGTTTGACGCCGATGCCCAGGAAGGACAGCGACGCCTCCACCACGATGTTCGTCGGGACCAGGAGCGCCGCGTAGGTGATCACCGGGGCGGCGAGCGCGGGCAGCAGTTCCCGGCGCGCCACCCGCCAGGGCCCGGACCCGCCGAGCCGGGCCGCGGCCACGTGGTCCAGCTTCTTCAGCGACAGCGTCTGGGCGCGCACGACGCGGGAGGTGCCGCCCCAGTTGAGCAGACCGATGACGACGACCAGCAACAGCGGTCGGGGGAAGTCGGCCGGCACGACGGAGGTCAGGGCCACCCCGCAGACCAGCATCGGCAGCGCCACCAGGACGTCGGTGAGGCGGGAGAGCACGGTGTCGGCGAACCGGCCGCCGAGCCCGGCGGCCAGCCCGACGCCCACCCCGATGACCACCTGGAGGACGGTGGCGCCCAGGGCGACCAGCAGGGAGATCCGGGCGCCGTACAGCAGCCGGGCGAAGAGGTCCCGGCCGGTGCCCGGTTCGACGCCCAGCCAGTGGGCGCCGCTGACCCCGCCGTACGGGCCGAGCGGCACCCCGCCGCGGGCCGAGTCGATCAGGTCGTCGTGGTACGTGGTGGGGTCCTGGCCCTCCAGGGCCGCCAGCAGCGGGGCGGCGAGGGCCAGCAGGGCGAGCGCCGCGAGGACGGCCGCGGCCACCACGGCCCCCGGCCGCGCCCGCAACCGCCCCCATGTGCCGCTTTCTCGTCGGTTCGTCACTTGACCGAGACCTGCGAGATGTCGAGGACGCCGTCCCAGTCGCTGATCACGACGTTCTTGACGTCCTTGCCGTAGAGCCGCTTGTAGACCGGGTGGAAGAGCGGTACGGACAGTGCCCGGCGGCCGAGGGTGCGGTCCAGGGCGCCCCACCGCTTGGCCGCGGCGGTCAGGTCGGTCAACTTGTTGATCTCGTCGATCTCGTGGTTGACCGCCGGGTCGTCGAGCTGGGCGTGGTTGAAGTTGTAGGCGTCCTTGACGATCTGCCGCCCGTCGAAGATCGGCGCGAGGAACGGCCCGCCGGACGGCCAGTCGGCGCCCCACCCGCCGAGGAACAGGCCCGGTTCGTCCGTGACGCTGTGGACCTTGTCCTTGTAGGCGTTGTCCTCCAGTCCGGCCAGTTTCACGGTGATCCCGGCCTTCTTGAGGGATTCCTGGACGGCGGTGGCGACGTCCGGGCTGGTCGCGAAGTCCTTGGCGGTGGAGTGTGTGAGGGTGATCGTCAATCCGTGGGCGTAGCCGGCCTCTTCGAGCAGTTGCCGGGCCTTCTGCGGATTTCCGGTCGGGCCGGCCGGGAACGGGTCGTCCGGGGCGTAGCCGAAGGACTTCTGGTTCGGCAGGAAGGTGGTGGCGGGTTCGGCGAGCGAGGAGCCGCCGGCCGCGTTGACCACGCTCTGCCGGTTGACGGCGTAGGCGAGGGCCGCTCGCACCTTCGGATCGTCGAAGGGCTTCACCTTCGGGTTGAAGGCGAGGTAGTTGGTGTAGCCGAAGTGGCCGGTGCCGACCCGCTTCTTCAGCTCCGGGTCGGCCGCGATCTGGGCGAGTTCGGCGGGTCCGAGGTTGGTGTCGGTGGTGACCGCGGCGGCGTCGGCGCCGGATCCGGTGGACAGCCGCTGGTTGATGACCGCGGGGTCGAGCCCGGACTTCACGTCGATGGTGTCGGGATAGGCGTGCCGCTGGTCGTCGGTCCGCCGCGACCAGTGCGGGTTGCGCTCCAGGACGAGGTGTTCGCCGTCCCCGGTGTTCGAGACGACTTTGTAGGGCCCGGAGGAGACCGGGTGCTGCTCGTACTTCGTGCCGGTGTCCTTGGCGCGCGGCACCGGCGCGAACTGGGTCTGCGTGGCCAGCAGCGGGAATTCCCCTTCCGGTTTGCGCAGGTGGAAGACGAGGGTCTTGTCGTCCGGGGTCTCGATGGATCTCAACCCGCCCTTGCCGGTGTCCTTGTACGGGCCCTCGTAGGTGTCACCGCCGACCAGCCAGTCCCGCAAGTAGGGTGCGCCGCCGGAGAGTTCGGGGGCGAAGGAGCGCTCGATGCCGTATTTGACGTCGGCGCTGGTGATCGGCGTGCCGTCCTCGAACTTCAGCCCGTCCTTGAGGGTGTAGGTCCACACCGTGGCGCCCTTGCTGGGGCGTCCGGTGTCGGTGGCGAGGTCCGGGACGACCTTGGTGCCGGCCGCGCCGTCGGCCCGGTTGCGGGTGGTCAGGGTGCGGAAGACCAGGGTGGGGACCTTGCCGCCGCCGGAGGTGTAGAGCCGGGCCGGGTCGAAGTTGGTCTGGGGTTCGGAGTTGAGGACGGTCAGCGTGCCGCCCTCGGCGGGCGCGGCGCCGGTGCCGCCGGCGCCGGCGTCCTTGGGGCCGCAGGCCGCCGCGCCCCCGGCGAGGACGGCGGCGACCACGGCGGCGGCCGCCCGGGTCGCGGTGCGGGAGGGGTGGCTGGAGGGGACCGGCTCGGCCATGGCGGAGGTGCCTTTCACAGCAGGAGGCACCCGCACGGGACGGCAGGAGGGCGCGCGGGCGCGCGGGGCCGCCCCCTGCGGACGCGTCAACGGAGGAATTCACGACGGACGACGCGTGGCGACGCGGGGGGATCACCCCGGTCCGGGAGGGCTCAGCGCCTCGACGGGACCGGGCGGGCCTCAGCGACAGTCGATGTCGGCCACGCTCTGCACGGACACGCCGAGCAGCGCCCGCTGGAGGGCGGCGCGGTCGGTGGCGTGGCGGTGCGGCATGCGCAGATCATGGAACGCCGGTTCGGTTCCTGGCAAGGCGTCTCGCGGGGCGAGACGAGTCGTCTCAATACCGAGCGGCCGACGCCCCGCCCTGCCGTCCGACCGGCTCACCGAACGGTCGGGTACGGCCAGGAGTTGGGCCGGCAGGTCGCCCCGTCCGTGGTGAGGAACTTGGTCTGCTGCATCATCACCGGCGCGAGCGCGCCCTGCCGGCTACACGCCTCGTGGTTGTGTCCGAGCCGGTGCCCGACCTCGTGGTTGATCAGCATCTGCCGGTAGGCCAGCATCTTGTCGGGGCCGTAGGTCTTGGCGCCCTGCGCCCACCGGTAGGCGTTGATCATCACGCGTTCGGTGGCCGCCGAGTCGCAGGAGACGTTGTCCTCGGTGGTGTCCAGGCCGGACTTGGCGCACCACTTAGCGGTGGTCCCCGGGCTCGCCAACGAGATCACGAAGTCCGCGTCGCCGGACCCGACGCGCTGGAAGGTGCGCCGCCCGCCGTGCGCCCAACTCCGGTCGTCGTTCAGGGTCTTGTGCACGGCATCGGCGAACAGCCC
Organism: Streptomyces diastatochromogenes; assembly: GCA_001418405.1. GTDB lineage: Bacteria > Actinomycetota > Actinomycetes > Streptomycetales > Streptomycetaceae > Streptomyces > Streptomyces albulus_C. The sequence goes on from LIQL01000388.1 coordinate 7,605, forward strand.
GCCGTCCAGCGGCAGTCCCTCCTCTACGTCCACCCGGTAGCGCAGCACCTTGCCGTGGCCGGGCGCCTTGGCGTCGCCGCCGACCGGCCGGAACTGGCCGCTGGCGGTCAACTGCGGGTCGAGCGGGAAGACTTGGGCCATCTGGGTGGCATAGTCGGCGGGCTTGGCGTCCTGGCCGGCCCGCACCTCGGAACGCGACGCCTCGTCGGTGCCGGTGTCGCTCCGGTCGTCCCCGCTGCGGGCCTGCGCCCCGCCGTCGTCGCGGTGCTGGTCGGCGACCTGACCCGCGATGACGACGGCGAGTGCGGTGGTCACCGCCGCGGCCGCCGCACCGGTGAACGTGCGCGCCTTGGTGCCCTTGCGGGCCGCGCGCGGGGCGCCTCGGGCCCCGGCGCCGTCCTCGCTCGCGGTGTCGACCACCACCGGATCGCCGCCGCCCCGGCCTCCCGCCGGCACCGCGAAGGCCGCGTCGGGCGCACCGCCGGAGAACCCGTCCAGGGACGCCGCGGCCTGCTCGGCCGGGACGCCCGCCGGCAGGTCGGCGGGCTCGTGACCGCGCGCGCGGGGCCGGGCCGGGTCGCCGAACGCCTCCAGGTACTCCCGCCGCGGTCCCGGCCCGCCGCCCGGCGACGCCACCGGAGCGCCGAAGACGGGCGTGCCGGCGGCGGGCGTGGCGTAGGGGGGCGGCGCGGACCGGGCCCCGCCGGGCTCGGCGGCCCGCGGTCGCGGAATCCTCGGCGCGGCCTGGGCACCCGGCGCGTGGCCGTACGCGCCGGCGGCGGTCGACTCCGGGTCCGCGCCCCAGCCACCGCCCGGCTCGCGCTGTTCGGGATGGCCGCCGCGCACCGCGCCGCCGCCCTCCGGCGGGCCGGCCGTCCGGCGTCGGCGCCCCGTGCCGGGGGCGGGGGGCGTACTGCCGGTGCTCTCGGCCGCGTCACCGGACGGGCGCTGCGGCCCGCCCTGACGGCTGTGTCGTCCCACGGGGCCCGTCAGCTCCCGTCCGCCGCGGGTCGCGCGGCACCGGGCGCCTCGGACCGGGCCGCTGCGGAGTCGACCAGGTCGCGGACGGCCCGTGCCACCGCCTCGGGGTACTCCATCATCGCCACGTGTCCCGCCTCCGGAAGGGTCAGCAACCGCGAACCGCGGAACGCCGCGGCCGCCCGCCGCGCCATCCGGATGGAGACCAGGCGGTCGCGTCCACCGTAAACGAGGAGGGTGGGTGCCAGGACGCGTTCGGCCTGACGCCACAGTCCGTGCTGGCCGCCGAGCGTGTAGGCGTTGACCACGCCGCGCGCCGAGCGCTCCATCGCCTCCCAGAAGTAAGGGAGTTCGAGCCGTCGGGCGTACTCCTCCACGGCGGATTCGAAGCCCTCGGGGGTGACCCGGACCGGGTCGCCGTAGCAGAGCGCCAGCACCTCGCGGGTGCGCTGCTCGGCCGTCCAGTCGCGGGTGAGCCGGCCGAACAGCCGGGCCACGCCGGGGATCGCGAGCAGCGCGGTGGGCACCGCCGTGCGCTGCGGCCGGAGTTCGGGCAGCGCGGGTGAGATCAGGGTGAGGGTGCGGACCAGGTCGGGACGCGTCGCGGCGACCCGGGTCACCGCCGCGCCGCCCATGGAGTTGCCGATGAGGTGGACCGGGCCGCGCCCGCCCGCGTCGAGGTGGCGGACGACCGCACGGGCCTGCGCGGAGACCGAGTAGTTGCCGTCCTCCGGCGGCGGCGACTCGCCGAAGCCGGGGAGGTCGATCGCCTCGCCGGCCAGCCGGTCGGCGAGCAGCGGCATCAGGGCCGACCAGTTCCGCGACGAGCCGCCCAGCCCGTGGACGTAGAGGGCCGGTTCGCGCGCCCGGTCGTCGACGCCGGCCGGGACGCCCGGGGTCCGGACGGCCAGCGTCAGGGGTGGCGGCGACACCAGCGTCGTCCACTCGACCGCCTCGTCCGCGGCGCCCGGGGCACCGGGGCCGGCCGGCGGCACCGGGAGGACGGCGGCTGTCGCGGTGTCCGGCGACTCGGTCGAAGACATGGGTCGATGTTACGAGACGATCACGCCCCCGATTGTGTGTTCGCGGTCACACACCGCATCGCGCACCCGCAACCGCTCTCCTAGGCTCGTAGCTAGGGCGGCCACCACAGGCGGACCGGGCCCCCGTACGCACCGGACTAGGGAGCCACCATGCACGTCGACCCGACGGACCCCGACACCTTCGAGGAAGCGGCGAACGGCCCCAACCTCACCCAGATCGACGTGGAGGCACCGGAGGCCGACGCCGCCGAGCAGCACGCCGACCTCGCCCCGCACCGCGACGACACGGTGACCGGCGGCGACTTCTCCGCGAACGAGGCGGACCGCGCCGAACAGGCCCGGGTCGTCGAACTCAACGAAGACGAATACCGATGACCTGGGACGTTATGTCGCCTTCGAAGACCGGTGCCGGGCAGAATTTCTCCCCACGGACCGCACACAGCCCCGTTACCCAAAAGTACGATGACGGCCGCGGTGCACCACCTTGTACGGACCGCGAACGGAACGATTTCTGGGAGGCAGCGTGAGCGCCATCGAGCAGACCGAGGCGGCGCGCCCGCGGGGCACGCGCCTGCCACGCCGAGCCCGACGCAACCAGCTCCTGGGCGCGGCCCAGGAAGTGTTCGTCGCGCAGGGGTACCACGCGGCCGCGATGGACGACATCGCCGAGCGGGCCGGCGTCAGCAAGCCGGTGCTCTACCAGCACTTCCCCGGCAAGCTGGAGCTGTACCTGGCCCTGCTCGACCAGCACTGCGAGGCCCTGCTGCACTCGGTGCGCACGGCCCTGGAGTCCACCAACGACAACAAGCAGCGGGTGGCGGCCACCATGGACGCCTACTTCGCGTACGTGGAGGACCCGGGCGGCGCCTTCCGCCTGGTCTTCGAGTCGGACCTGACCAACGAGCCGGCCGTCCGCGAGCGGGTGGACAAGGTGTCGTTGGAGTGCGCCGAGGCGATCAGCGCGGTGATCGCCGAGGACACCGGGCTGTCGCGGGACGAGTCGATGCTGCTGGCCGTGGGCCTGGGCGGGGTCTCCCAGGTGGTGGCGCGGTACTGGCTGTCCTCGAAGAGCCAGGTGCCGCGGGACACCGCGGTGCAGCTGCTGACCTCGCTCGCCTGGAAGGGCATCGCCGGATTCCCGCTGCACGGCACCGACACCCACTGACCGTGTTCGCTGCTGGCGTGTTCGGTGACGTCCTGTCCGTCCCCGCACCGGGCTAATGTGGGCTGCGTACCGCGCGGCTGGCCGCGCACCCTCCCCCGGCTGACGTCGGGGGACCCCCAGACCATCGGAGGGACAGTAGCCGTGGAGGTCAAGATCGGCGTGCAGCACGCGCCGCGCGAGATCGTTCTGGAGAGCGGGCAGCCCGCGGAGGAGGTCGAGCGCGCGGTGAGCGACGCGCTGACCGGCAAGGCGGAGCTGCTGAGCCTGGTGGACGATCACGGTCGCAAGGTCCTCGTCGCGGCGAGCCGGGTGGCCTACGTGGAGCTCGGTGAGCCGACCGCCCGCAAGGTGGGCTTCGGCGCGCCCTGAGCGGCACACCGACGCCGGCGCGCGGGCGCCGTCACCGACACCGCAGGGCGGCGGCCCGGAGAGCGTTCTCCGGGCCGCCGCCCTGTGGCGTTCCAGCGGCCACCGCCGGCGACCGCCGCGGCACCGGAAATCCACGCCCGAAATCCCTTGCCCGATGGCCGGACGCAGGCGCACGCTGACCGGACAAGCGGGCCCGCGCCGGAGGGTTGTTGCCGGCGGCCCCTGGGTACGACCGCCTACGACCGATTTGTTCGACCGATCGGCCTCGTCACGCGGGAGGGAACAGCATGATCTGGGAAGCGCTCGGCGCCGTGATCGTCGGATTCGCCATCGCCCTGTCCGCGCGCCGATGGCTGCCGGAACGGTTCCCCGATCGCGTCCTGACGCTGGCCACCGGCCCGGTCGCGGCGCTGCTCGGCGCGCTGCTGACCCGGTCGATCCTGGGGCCCGGCCACCCGGTGCAGGTGATGGTCGCCGCGTGCGCCGTGGGCGCCGCGCTGCTGTCGGTCCTGGTGCGCCCGCCGCGCCGCCGGCCCCGCCGCCCGGCCGCCCCGCTGAAGGGCCACCACCGGACGGCCTGCTGACCGGCCGCCCCGCGGCGCGACGCGGCCGGTACGCCGTTGCCGACCGCGTCAGGCCGCGAGGCCCAGCGCCGCCATCCGCTTGGTGTGCGCCTCGGTGATCCGCGAGAACATCCGGCCGACCTCGGCCAGGTCGAAGCCGTCGGCCAACCCGCCGACCAGCATGGTGGAGAGCGCGTCGCGGTCGGCGACCACCCGCTGGGCCTGCGAGAGCGCCTCGCCCATCAGGCGGCGGGCCCACAGCGCCAGCCGCCCGCCGACCCGCGGTTCGGCCTCGATGGCCGCCCGGACCTTCTCCACGGCGAAGGTGGCGTGCCCGGTGTCGTCCAGCACCGCGAGCACCAGGTCGCGGGTGTCGGAGTCCAGCCGCACCGCGACCTCGCGGTAGAAGTCACTGGCGATCGAGTCGCCGACGTACGCCTTGACCAGGCCCTCCAGCCAGTCCGACGGAGCGGTCTGGCGGTGGAACTCGTCGAGCGCCGCGGCGAACGGCTCCATCGCCTCGTTCGGCTCCGCCTCGATCTCGGCGAGCCGGTCCCGGAGCCGCTCGAAGTGGTGGAATTCCGCCGAGGCCATTTTGGCCAGTTCGGCCTTGTCGTCCATCGTGGGGGCGAGCTTGGCGTCCTCCGCCAGGCGCTCGAAGGCGGACAGCTCGCCGTACGCGAGTGCGCCGAGCAGATCGATCACGGCGGCCCGGTAGTGCGGGTCGGCGGATGCCCGATCCCAGTCCTGGGCGGCGATTCCGGTGTGTTCCTGGGCGTCAGCAGCGGCGTTGTCAGGCGTCTCCATGACCGGCACAATAGCCCGCCCGAGGGGCCACGGAAGGCCCTGGTCAGCCACGGCTCGACCACCCGTGCGCGGGGTCGTCGGGACGGGTGCCGCGCGCCGTGATGAATTCCTCAGTCATACACGCCTTCGGATTCAGGGGCGACATCCGGGGTACAGTGCTAAAGGACCCGCCGAGTAGTCGGTGGGTCGTTCCACGAAAGCGGATGCCCGGTCGGTGGCCCGATCGGCTCCACCCGACCGCCCTCCCCGCGGCGCGTACGCGACGTGCGCACAGCAGGAGGGACACCGCTCGCGGCAGGAGTGCCTGAGCGACGGCAGTGGTCCCGCGCCATCCGGCCCAGCAGGCCGGCGTTGTACGAACCCGTACGACGGCGCGGTACGACCCCCTCCGCCGCCTCCCGCCGCGTCTCACAGAAGAGGCAAGACTCTGTCTACGACGTTCCGAGATCTCGGGATTTTCCCCGAGACTGCCGAGGCCCTGGAAGCCGTCGGCATCGTTTCCCCCTTTCCCATCCAGGAGCTGACGCTCCCCGTCGCCCTCTCCGGCAACGACGTCATCGGCCAGGCCAAGACCGGCACCGGCAAGACGCTCGGCTTCGGCCTGCCGCTGTTGGAGCGGGTCACCGTCCCCGCCGACGTCGAGGCCGGCCGGGCCACGCCCGAGCAGCTGACCGAGGCGCCGCAGGCCCTCGTGGTCGTGCCCACCCGCGAACTGTGCCAGCAGGTCACCAACGACCTGCTGACCGCCGGCAAGGTGCGCAACGTCCGGGTCCTCGCGATCTACGGCGGCCGGGCCTACGAACCGCAGGTCGAGGCGCTGAAGAAGGGCGTCGACGTGGTCGTCGGCACGCCCGGCCGGCTGCTGGACCTGGCGGGCCAGAAGAAGCTGAACCTGTCGCAGGTGCGCACCCTCGTCCTGGACGAGGCCGACGAGATGCTCGACCTGGGCTTCCTGCCCGACGTCGAGAAGATCCTTCAGCTGCTGCCGGCCAAGCGGCAGACCATGCTGTTCTCGGCGACCATGCCGGGCCAGGTCATCTCGCTGGCCCGCCGCTACATGTCGCAGCCGACGCACATCCGCGCCACCGCCCCGGACGACCAGGGCGCGACGGTCGCCAACATCACCCAGCACGTCTACCGCGCGCACTCGCTGGACAAGCCGGAGATGGTCGCCCGGATGCTCCAGGCGGAGGGTCGCGGGCTGGCGATGGTGTTCTGCCGCACCAAGCGGACCGCCGCCGACATCGCCGACCAGCTGGCCCGCCGCGGCTTCGCGTCCGGCGCGGTCCACGGCGACCTCGGCCAGGGCGCCCGCGAGCAGGCGCTGCGCGCGTTCCGCAACGGCAAGGTCGACGTGCTGGTCTGCACCGACGTCGCCGCCCGCGGCATCGACGTCGAGGGCGTCACGCACGTCATCAACTACCAGTCGCCCGAGGACGAGAAGACCTACCTGCACCGCATCGGCCGCACCGGCCGGGCGGGCGCCAAGGGCACCGCGGTCACCCTCGTCGACTGGGACGACATCCCGCGCTGGAAGCTGATCAACAAGGCCCTGGAGCTGTCGTTCGACGAGCCGGAGGAGACCTACTCCACCTCGCCGCACCTCTACGAGCAGCTGAACATCCCCGCGGGCACCAAGGGCGTGCTGCCGCGCGCCGAGCGCACCCGGGCCGGGCTGGCCGCCGAAGAGGTCGAGGACCTCGGCGAGACCGGGGGCCGCGGGCGCGGCCGGCGGTCCGGCGGTCGGGCCGAGAAGGAGACCCAGGAAGAGCCCCGGCGCACCCGGACGCCGCGCCAGCGGCGCCGGACGCGCGGTGGGGCCCCTCTGGAGGAGCCGGCCGCCGCGGGCGCGTCGGAGACCGGCAACGCCGCCGACGCCGCGGTGCGCACCGCCGAGGGCACCGAGGCCGCCGCGGCCCCGCGCACGCCCCGTCGTCGGCGCCGCACCCGGGGCGCGGTGGCCACCGCCGCCAGCGAGGCCGCGGTCGCCGAGCACCGCGAGGCCACGGCCGGCGCGGTCGCCGAGGCCGCCACGGTGCCGGCCCCCGCGGCCGGCCCGGACGCCGAGGCGGGCCAGGAGCCGGCCGCCAAGCCGCGCCGGCGCCGCACCCGCAGCGCCGCCAAGACCGCCGTGGTCGAGCCGGTGGCCGCACCGGCCGTGACCGAGACGGTCGTCGAGCCGGTGGTCGAGGCCGAGGCCGTCCTGGCGACGGTCGAGGGCGCGGACGCCGCCCCGGCGAAGCCCAAGCGCACCCGCAAGCGCGCCGCCGCCAAGAAGACCGCGGACGCCGACGCCGCGCCGGTCGCCGTGGACGCGGTGGACGGCGGCGCGACGACCCCGGTGGTCGCGGACGTCGAGGCGCCGGCCAAGCCCAAGCGGACCCGGACCCGCAAGGCCGCCGCCGCGGAGCCCGCGGTCGAGGCCGAAGCGGCCGTGGCGACGGCGGAGGGCGTCGACGCCGCCCCGGCCAAGCCCAAGCGCACCCGCAAGACGGCCGCGACCAAGGCGGCCGCCGCCAAGAAGACCGCCGCGGAGCCCGCCGAGGCCACCGACGGGGAGGCGCCGGCCAAGCCCAAGCGGACGCGGAAGACCGCCGCCGCGAAGGCCGCCGAGGCCGCCCCCGAGGTCGTGGCCGTGGTGGACGACGCGGAGGTCAAGCCCAAGCGCACCCGCAAGCGGGCCGCCCCCAAGAAGACCGCGGACGCCGCTGCGGTCGAAGGCTGAGCCGACCGGCCCGACGGCACCCGACGACCCGGCCCCGCTCCGTGCGGGCGCCGGGTCGTCGGCGTTCCGGGCCGCGCGCCTCGGGCGTCACCGGCGTCCCGATCGGGTTTTCCCCGGCCGTCCCGATAACCTCACCCCATGAGCAGGCCGCCCACCCTCACGCTGCCGCCGTGCGCCCGCGCGCACCGGCTCGACACCGAGCGCGGTGCGTTCGCCGTGCACGACGCCCGGCCCGACGGCGCACCGATCGGCACCGCCCTCCTCGTCCCCGGCTTCACCGGCAGCAAGGAGGACTTCATCGCGCTGCTGGCGCCGCTGGCCGCCGCCGGGTTCCGGGCGGTCGCGGTGGACGGCCGCGGACAGCACGAGACACCCGGCCCGCGCAACGAACAGGCTTATGAGCAGCGGGAGTTGGCGCTCGACGTGCAGGCCCAGGCGCGGGCCCTGCACGCGCCCGGGGACGGGCCGCTCCACCTCTTGGGGCACTCCCTCGGCGGGCTGGTCACCCGGGCCGCGGTGCTCCGCGACCCGGCGCCGTTCCGTTCGCTGACCGCGCTCAGCTCCGGGCCGGCGGCCATCGAACCGGTCCAGCGGACCCGGGTGCGGATGCTGATCGACGCGCTCGGCACGATGGGCATGGAGCAGGTCTGGGCGGCGATGCAGGCGCTCAACCCGCCGGAGGCCGCCCACGAGGCGCTGGCGCCGGAGCTGACCGCGTTCCTGCGGCAGCGCTGGTTGAACACCGTGCCCGAGCAGTTGATCGCGACCGGCCGGCAGATGCTGGCGGAGCCCGACCGGGTCGCCGAACTGGCCCGCACCGGGCTGCCGGTGCACGTCGTCTCGGGGACCGTCGACTACGCCTGGCCGGTGCCGCAGATGGACGCGATGGCCCGTCGGCTCTCCGCCCGGCGCACGGTCGTCGAGGGCGCGGAGCACTCCCCCAACGCCGAGCGCCCGGAGAAGACCGCCGGAGCGCTGGCCGGCTTCTGGAGCGACGTCGGCTGATCCCCCCGGGGCCGCGGGCCGGCGGCCCTAGAAGCGCCCCTGCACGTGGTCCCAGAAGCCGTCGCGCAGCACCCGCCGCAGATCGGAGTGGCCGCGCAGGGAGTGCTTCAGCAGCGCCTCCGCGGCGGTGAGCAGCTCCTGGTCGACGGCGCCGGGCAGGTACGGGTGGCCGGGGAGCAGATCGGCCACCCAGGCCGGTCCGCGCTCCGACAGCCACTGGCCGGCGATCCGCGCCCCGACGAACCGGACCTCCTCGCGGGTCGGCACCGGCCCCTCGCCGGCACTCGCCTCGGGGAATTCGCCGGCCGCCCGTCGGGTGACGTACGGCTTGCAGAAGTCCAGGTCGAAGGTGCGCGCGCTGTCCACCTCCCACAGCAGCGGCTCGGCCTGGTTGCGGCCGCCGGGGGCCTCGATGCCCCACAGGTGGACCCGGGCGCCGTAGCCCTGGGCCGCCTCCACCGCGGAGACCAGGTCCTCGTCGCCGCCGATCAGGACCGCGTCGGTGATCGCCCGGTGCCGGGCCAGCGACTCCAGGTCGGTGCGGATCAGCGAGTCGACGCCCTTCTGCTGGTTGTGGGCGTTGAGGTTGCCGAGCCGGACCTTGACGTCCGGGAGTTCGGCGATCCGCTGCTGTTCCTGGGTGTGGATCCGGCGGCGGGCGCCGTCGTACCAGTAGACCCGCAGCAGCCGGCTGTCCGGGAAGATCGTCCGGGCCTTGTCGATGAACGCCTCGATGAGCCCCTCGGCGTCCAGCTCGAACGTCCTGCGGTCCTCGGTGCCGGCGACCAGTCGCCCGGTGGCGGCGTAGACATAGCCGGCGTCGGCGAAGACCGCGTGGGTGGACGGGGTGGTGGCGACCTCCGCGAGGACCCGGCTGAGCAGCTCGTTGGTGCGCTCGATGCCGGCGGCGAGCGCGGCGAGGTCGGTGGTGCCCGTGGGCTGGGGGTCGTTCATTGCGGGATCCATTGTCCTGGCGGGCGCTCGTGGGGCACAACCACTCGCGTTCCCGCACACGCATTCCTTAGACCATGAAAAATTTTCGTTAGCGTAGGGAATCATTTCAGCTGTAGGCTCGTTGTACCCATACGGAACGCCCGGCAACGAAGCCAGGCAAGTCCTGTCAAAGAGTTCTCCGCAGGAGGATCAGACGAAGGGAGAAGCCGCATGCGCTTCGAGATCATGCGCCTGGACGATGCCGACGGCGCCGCCGTGGACAGCACCGTCGTGGACGCCGCCTCCGTCAACCAGATCGTGCAGCAGGCCGCCGCCATAGGGCAGCGCATCTACATCCGCCCCGCCGACGCCACTGCCGTCCGCTGACCGCCGACGCCGCCGGCCTCGCCCGGACCACGCCCTGACGGCGTGACGACCCTCCGGCGATCGGCCCGGCGGCG
>LIQL01000389.1 GCA_001418405.1 Streptomyces diastatochromogenes
CCGGGGCGCAGCAGCGCCGGGTCGAGGGCCTCGGGGCGGTTGGTGGCGGCGAGCACCACGATGCCGCTGCTCTGGTCGAAGCCGTCCATTTCGGCGAGGAGTTGGTTGAGGGTCTGTTCGCGTTCGTCGTTGCCGCCCAGGCGGATGCCGCCGCGGCGGCTGCCCACGGCGTCGATCTCGTCGATGAAGATGATCGACGGGGCGCGTTTGCGGGCCTCGTCGAAGAGGTCGCGGACGCGGGAGGCGCCGACTCCGACGAACATCTCCACGAAGGCCGATCCGGTCACCGACAGGAACGGCACCGCGGCCTCCCCGGCGACCGCCCGGGCGAGCAGCGTCTTGCCGGTGCCGGGCGGCCCGACCATGAGCACCCCGCGCGGTCCCGTGGCGCCGACCACCGCATAGCGCTCGGGGTGGCGCAGGAAGTCGACGACCTCGCTGATCTCCTGTTTGACGCCCTCGTAGCCGGCGACGTCGTCGAAGCGGGTGGTGGGCCGCTCCGCCTCGATGATCTTGGCGCGGGAGCGGCCGATACCGCTGAGCCCTCCGGTGAGGGTGCGGGCGGCCTGGCGCCCGGTCCACAGGAACAGGGCGCCGAGCAGGACCAGCGGCAGCAGGACGACGGCCAGCGGGCCCACCCAGCTCCCGCCGGCACTGCCGCTGGAGGCGGTGACGTTGACGTTCTCGGCCCGGAGTTGCTGGGCGAGCCCGGTGGTGCCGAGGGCTGTGGGGAGCTGCGTGGTGAACTTCCGGCCGTCCTTGAGCTGCCCGTTGACGCCGCCCTTGTCGTCGATGTCGACGGTCTTGACCTGCCCGGCGTCCACCTTGCCGAGGAAGGCGCTGTACGTGAGGGAGGTCCCTGCCGGGTTGTGCGCCCGGCTGAGCAGCAGGACGAAGAGCGCGACGAGGATGACGGGCAGCAGCCACGGCCGCCAGCCGGGGGCCCGCGGCGCGGCCGGCGGCTTCGGCGGCTCGCGGGGCGGCCCGGGCTTCGCCGAGCGCGAGGCGTGGCGCCGGGGCAGGCGCACTGCGGTGATCACGACGGTCCCCTAAGGCTCCTTCGCTCCTGGGTCCTCCCCTTCCAGGAAACTCCTCCCGGCCGCGTGACGGATCCCGCCGGCCTTCCCGCCGGCCCTGCGACACGCTCCGCGCCCCCTCCTCCACGATCGGCCGTCCCCACCGTTCCCGCAGGGCGGGCCGCCGCCGTGGTGTGGGGCGGACGGGCCAGGTGTGGGACGCTCGAAGGGCAGGCGAAGGGGGTGCGTGATGCCTCTTGGGAAGCTCCGTCCGCCGTGGCGACCCGGTCCGCTCCGGCGCGGTACGGATGTGGCGCAGTCCTGGGTCGTGCTGGCCACGGGGGTGCTGATCGCCGTGGCCGCCCCGGCCGCGGGAGTGGTGGCCGGCAGTGCGGTGGACGCCGCGACCCACCGGGAGAGTTCCGGCTGGCGCCCCGTCTCCGCGGTGGTGACGAAGGAACCCGCCACCCGGATCACCGTCGACAGCGGGACCGGCACGGGCGGCCGGGTGCACACGACGGTGCGCTGGACGGCGCCGGACCACACCGTGCGGACGGGCGAGACGACCCTGGCGGCCGGCGTCCACGTCGGGGACCGCACGACGGTCTGGTTGGACCGCGACGGGGCGTTGGTGCGGGACCCGAGCACCCCGACGGATTCCCTGGCCGAGAGCGTGGTGGCCGGCACCGTGGTGGGCTCCGCCGCCGGGCTGCTGTTCTTCGGCGCGGAGCGGGTCACCGTGCGCCTGCTGGACCGCAGGCGGTACGCCCAGTGGGAGAAGGAGTGGGCGGAGGCCGACGCCCGGTGGCGGCACCCGCAGCAGTGACGGGTAGCGCCGGGTCCGCGCCGCGGTGCCCCGGCGTCTCGCGTGGCGGCCCGGGAACGTCCCTGCCACGCTGAAGTTGGCGGCTGTCCCGCCCGGCGCTGCCGGTCGGCTGCCCAGCCGGAACCGCCGTCCTCCCCGGCGTCGTACGCCGGGTCACCGTCCGGACGGCGGGAGCGACGCCCCGGCCGAAGTCCCCTGCGTGTGGCGGGACTTCACCGGTGCGGCAGCGGCGCACCGCCCCTCGATCACGGAGGTTCCCATGGCATCAGCAGCAGGTCATCCGACCGGAACACCGCGCCCCGGCTACGGCGGGAGCACGACCGCACCACGGCACGAGGACCACAAGGGCCACGGTCTGGTGATGTTCGCCGGGGTCATGTTGGCATTGTTGGCCCTGTTCAACGGCCTCGACGGCATCGCGGCGATCGTCAACTCGCACGTCTTCGTGGGGAACACCTCCCTGGTCCTCGGGGACCTGCAGGCATTCGGCTGGTTGATGCTCGCCCTGGGCATCCTGCAGGCGGTGGCCGCCGTCGGCGTGCTCACCAAGGGCTCCGAAGCCGCCCGGTGGTTCGGTGTCGCGGTGCTGGGCCTGAACGCCTTCGCCCAGATGTTCTTCATCCCGTCCTACCCGGTGTGGTCGGTGCTGATCATCGCGCTGGACGTGCTGGCCATCTACGGACTGTGCGTCTACGGCGGGCGCTCGGCCGAGGCGACCGAGCAGGCGGCACAAGGAGGTTGAGCGGGATCGCGCGGCGCCCGCCTAGGCGGGCGCGCCCGCCCCACCGTCCCGGAAGATCCGGTCGAGCTGGTAGGTCAGGACGTCGGCGGCGGACCGGGCGGTGCGCTGGCCGACCAGGACGCTGGTGCCGAGCCCGGCGGACATGGCCAGCAGGCCGATCGCTTCCTTGCGCGCGTCGACCCCGGGTCGGGTGAGGTCCGCTTCCTGTGCCTGGCGCAGGAGTTCGGCCAGGGTCTCCTCGGCGGCGTCGGGGTCCTGGATGAAGGGCTGACCGGCGAGCGCCCGGTCGGTCACGGACAGCACGGCGTACGAGGTGTAGACGAGGTGGAAGGTGCGGCTCGCCTCGTCGGTGGGCAGCGACGTCATCAGCAGTGCCTCGATCACGGCGCGCGGTCCGGCGCCCTCCCCCGCGGCCCGCAACCGGGCGGCGACCCGTTCCCCGAACCCCTGGGCCAGCCGCTGCAATCCGTAGAGCAGCAGCTTCTCCTTGGTTTCGAAGTAGTACTGCACCAGCCGCAGTGACACCCCGGCCTCGGCGGCCACGTCCCGCATGCCCACGGCGTGCAACCCGCGTCGGCCGGCGACTTGGAGGAGTGCCCGGGCGATCTGGTTGCGTCGTTCGGCATGGTCCACGCGCTTGGGCATCGGTCGCGTCGTCCTTCGTCGGTCGCATCGGTTCGGCACTGGGCTCTGCGGCCCTTTTTGATGATACCGCCGTATCAATTTCATGGTACGTTCGTATCACGAAGCCCACGAACAACCCGTTCCGGAGGTGGCCGTGCCCAAGACCACGACCCGCATTCAGGCCGATGTCGGCCGCTACGTGAGCGACACCCTGCGCGACCGCTACTTCGCGGCCTGCGACGCGGTCTACGCCCTGGGTGCCACCTCCACCGCGGAGGGCGACGTGGAGACCTCCTTCGGCACCACCCACGTCTACCGCTACGAGCCGGCCGACCCCGCCGCCCGCTCCCGCACCCCCGTCGTCCTCGTGCACGGCTCGGGCTCCTGCTCCGCCATGTGGTATCCGAACACCCCCGCCCTCAGCGCCGCCCGCCCGGTGTACGCGATCGACACCCCGGGCGATCCGGGGCGCAGCGTGCAGCGCGCCCCCCTGCACCAACCCGAGCGCGCCGCCGAGTGGTTGGACGAGACCCTGGCCGCTCTCGGCCTCGACCGCGTCCACCTCGTCGGCGCCTCCTACGGCGGCTGGCTCACCGTGAACCAGGCACACCGCCGTCCCGGCCGCCTCGCCTCGGTCACCCTGCTCGACCCCGGCGGCCTGGAGAAGGTGGGACTGCGCTTCTTCGCCTGGATCTTCGTCAGCCTGTTCGCGACCTCGGCCCCCAAGGCGCTGCGGCCGCGACTGGCCGCCTGGCTCGAACAGCCGGTGCTCGTCGTGCCGGAGCTGCGCGCGATGATCCGGGCCGGGGTCCGCGCCCACCGCATCCGCCGCCCGTCCCCGCTCCCCCTGTCGGACGCCGAACTGTCGACCATCCGCACCCCGCTCTACCTCGTGCTCGGCAAGCGCAGCCTGCTCGTCCACGCCAAGCGCCAACTGGAGCGCGTGCCCCGCTTGATCCCGGGCGCCCGCGCCGAGATCCTCACCGGGACCGGCCACGGCCCGCAGATCGACCACGCCGACGAGGTCAACCGCAGGATGCTGCGCTTCATGGACGCCGTCGACTGACCCACCGCCCCGGGCACACCCCGGCGGCCGACGCAAGAGATCCCGACCGATCGGACGACCGGCCGGGATCTCGCACGTCGGGTCGATCCGCCCCGCGGCGGGCGGGGCGCCGGGGCGCCCGGCTCAGGGCAGGATGGAGTCGACGTAGCCGCCGTCGACGCGCACGGCGCCGCCGGTGGTGGCGGAGGCGTGGGGCGAGGCGAGGTAGACGACCAGGTTGGCGATCTCCTCGGGCTCGATCAGGCGTTGCAGCAGGGACTGCGGGCGGTACTTCACCATGAACGCGTGCTGCGCCTCGTCCCAGGGCAGCGCGTCGCCGACGAGCTCGCGGACGAAGCCCTCGACCCCGCCGGTGTGGGTCGGCCCGGCGATGACGGAGTTGACGGTGACGCCGGTGCCCGCGGCGTCCTTGGCGAACCCGCGGCTGACCGCGAGCAGCGCGGTCTTCGTCATGCCGTAGTGGATCATTTCGGCGGGGATGGCCACGGCCGAGTCGCTGGCGAGGTTGAGGACGCGCCCCCAGCCCCGCTCCTTCATGCCGGGCAGGTAGGCGCGGATGAGCCGGACGGCGGAGAGGACGTTGACCTCGAAGTAGCGCCGCCACTCGGCGTCGTCGATCTCCAGCGGGGGTGCGGAGCCGAAGATGCCGAGGTTGTTGACGAGGACGTCGACCGCGGGCACGGCCTCCACCACGGCGGCCGCCCCCTGCTCCGTCGCCAGGTCGCCCGCGGCACCGGTGACGTCGGCGCTGCCGGAGTCGGCCCGCACGGTGCGGACGGCCTCCGCCACCCGCTGCTCGCCGCGGCCGTTGACGACGACGCGGGCTCCGGCGCGGGCGAGGCCGGTGGCGATGGCGAGGCCGATGCCCTGGGTGGAGCCGGTGACCAGAGCGGTGCGGCCGGAGAGATCGATCTACACGGAGCGTTCCCCTCTTCGAGGCTGTGGAGCTGCGGCGGCGGTGCGGGCACCGGGGCGCCCGGCCGGTCTGGACGGGCGCCCCGGGACGTGCGGGGTCAGTTCAGCGTGTCGGGGTCCGGGCCGGTGCGCAGCCCCCGGTCGAGGCCCGCGAGGGCGGCCAGGTCGGCGTCGGTGAGCGCGAAGCCGAAGACGTCGAGGTTCTGCCGGATGCGCGCGGGGGTGACGGACTTGGGGATCACGATGTTGCCGGTCTGGAGGTGCCAGCGCAGGACGACCTGCGCCGGGGTTACGCCATGCGTCGCGGCGATTCCCACGATCGCCGGGTCATCGAGGACCGCGCCCTGGGCCAACGGGCTCCACGCCTCGGTGGCGATGCCGTGCTCGGCGTGGAAGGCGCGCAGCGCGGACTGCTGGAGGCCGGGGTGCAGTTCCACCTGGTTGACCACCGGGGTGACGCCGGTGTGCTCCAGGAGCCGCTGGAGGTGTGGGACCTGGAAGTTCGAGACGCCGATGGCGCGGGCCCGCCCGTCGGCGAGGATCCGCTCCAGCGCCTGGTAGGTCTCCACGTACAGGTCGCGGGCCGGGGCGGGCCAGTGGATCAGGTAGAGGTCGACGTGGTCCAGGCCGAGCTTGTCCAGGGAGGCGTCGAAGGCCGCCAGCGTCCGGTCGTGGCCCTGGTCGTCGTTCCACAGCTTGGTCGTGACGAACAGGTCCTCGCGGCGGAGGCCGGAGGCGGCCAGTGCCTTGCCGACGCCGCGCTCGTTGCCGTAGATCGCGGCGGTGTCGATGCTGCGGTAGCCGGCCTCCAGGGCGGTGGTGACCGCGGCGGTGGTCTCCTCGTCGGGGACCTGGAAGACGCCGAAGCCCAGCTGCGGCATGGTCACGCCGTTGTTGAGCGTCACGTGCGGTACGGAGGTCATCAGGGGCCTTTCTTCACTGCTGTTGGCGGTCAGCGGGGCGACGGTGGTGGTGCTCATGGGCAACTTCCTCGGATCGGTGCGGGCACGGGTGCGACGCCGTGCGGGTACGCGGGTTCAGGAGTGGACGGCTCCCGCCGCGGCGGGAGCGGCGCCCCGGTCGGGGGCGGCGACGGAGCCGGCCGCCGCGGTGGTGCGGTGGCGGCGCCGTTCGAGTCGGTGGGAGAGGACGGCGAGCACCAGCGCGGCGGCGGCCAGGACGGCGCCGACGGCGTTGGGCGCCGCGTAGCCGAGGCCGGCCGAGATCACCAGGCCGCCGAGCCAGGCGGACAGGGCGTTGCCCAGGTTGAAGGCGCCGATGTTGGCCGCGGAGGCGAGCGTCGGGGCGCCGTGGGCATGGTCCAGGACACGCTTCTGTAGCGGCGGGACGGTGGCGAAGCCGAGGGCGCCGATGAGGAAGATCGCCACGACGGAGGCGACCTTGCCGGAGGCCAGGAAGGTGAACAGCAGCAGGACCAGCGCCAGCCCGCCCAGGGCGGTGTAGAGCAGGGGCATGAGCCTGCGGTCCGCGAAGCGGCCGCCGATGAGGTTGCCGGCCACCATGCCCAGTCCGAAGACCACCATCAGCCAGGTGACGGAGGACGCCGCGAAGCCGCTGACCCCGGTCATCATCGGCGCGATGTAGGTGATCGCGGCGAACACGCCGCCGAAGCCGAGGACCGTCATGGCCATCGCCAAGATGACCTGGACGTCCTTGAAGGCGGCGACCTCGTGCCGCAGTCGGACCCCCGCCGGCTTGGGCACGTCGGGGACGAGCTTGGCGACACCGGCCAGGCCGAGCACCCCGAGGGCGGCGACGATCAGGAAGGTCACCCGCCAGCCGGCGCGCTGACCCACGAAGGTGCCCAGGGGCACGCCGACGACGTTGGCCACCGTCAGTCCGGTGAACATCATGGAGATCGCGCCGGCCTTCTTCTCCGGCGCCACCAGTTCGGCGGCGACGACGGAGCCGATGCCGAAGAACGCGCCGTGCGCCAGCGAGGCCACGACCCGGCCGATCAGCATGACGGCGAAGACGGGGGCGACGGCGGAGATGAGGTTGCCCAGGATGAACAGGCCCATCAGCAGCATGAGCATGTTCTTGCGGGAGATCCTGGTGCCGAGGACGGTCATGATCGGTGCGCCGATCGTGACGCCGAGGGCGTAGCCGGTGACCAGGAGGCCGGCGACCGGCACGGACACGCCGAGGTCCGCTCCGACCTGGGGCAACAGCCCCATGATCACGAATTCCGTGGTGCCGATTCCGAAGGCCCCTATGGCCAGGGCCAGCAGTGCGAGCGGCATGACGAGGTCCTTTGACACGCGAGAGGGAAAGATGCGTAAGCGCCTTACGCGCCTCAACAATAGTTGCACACGCTGACTAACGGCAAACGCGGGTATAGTGATGAACGTGATACCGCGGTAGGCCCCCTCCGGCGCCGCCGCCCGCACGACCCGACCGAGGGAGCCGCCCATGACCGCCACCGACCCGGCGATGACCGCACTGGCGCACGGCTGGTCGGCACTCTCGCTGCTGCACGGACGCATCGAAGGCAGCGTCGAACGCGCACTGCAGGCCGCACACCAGCTCAGCGCGCGCGAGTACGCGCTGCTCGACGTGCTGAGCCGCCAGCACGACGGCGAGGGCGGCCACCTCCAGATGCGCCAGGTCGCCGACTCCGTCGTCCTCAGTCAGAGCGCGACCACCCGACTGGTCACCCGGCTGGAAGACCGCGGACTGCTCTCGCGCTACCTGTGCCCCACCGACCGGCGCGGCATCTACACCGACGTCACCGACGACGGCCGGCTCCTACTGGAAGAGGCCCGCCCCACCCACAACACCGCTCTGCGCAAGGCCCTCGACCAGGCAGCCACCGAACCCGCCCTCGCACCCCTGGTCCTGGCCGTCCAACAACTACAGGGCGGCCTGCGCCCGGTGTGACCCACCATCGCTCGCAACCCACAACGAGCTTGCCCCGACCGGCACTTGGCGTTCCGCGGGCCCAGGACTCGTCCCAGGGCCCGCGGCCGTGGGGCTTGTCGACCGCGATCCCGCCGGGCTTCGTGCGAGGCCCGGCAGGCGCCTCGACTTCGGGACTCGGAGGTCAACCCGCCCCCGTCCGTCTCAACGACGCGGGCAGTGAGCACGCGCATGATCGGCTCGGCCGACCGTCAGCGGGTCGTCCCGGTCCGCGCTGCCGGGTGGGCACCCTCTGTCACCTGCGCGGTCGGCCCGGCGCCATCGACCGGACACGTCCTAGCCGAAGAAGTCCGGGAAGCCCGGCTCGGTCGAGTCGGTGTCGGGCATCAGGGCCGCGAGAAGCGCCGCGGTGGCGGCGGCCTGCTCGGCGGACCGGGGCACCATGACGTCCTCGTACGCGGCGACCGCGGCGTCGACCTCGGGCCGGTCGGCAAGGGCCCGGGCGAGTTCGGCACCGTCGAGCATGGCGAGGTTCGCGCCGACGCCGACCGGCGGCATCAGATGGGCGGCGTCACCGAGCAGGGTGATGCCCGGAACGCGCTCCCAACAGTGCGGAACCGGAAGGACGAACACGGGCCGGACGATGAACGCGCCGTCGTTCAGACGCATCAGCTCGCGCAGGCTCTCGTCGAAACCCTCGAACATGCCCAGCAAACGGGCACGCAGCGCCTCGGTGTCGGTCGGGTCGATGCCCTCGTGCCAGTCGAGCGGGCCGCGGAAGCCGACGTAGACGCGGATCTGGGCGTCCGCATTGCGCTGGGCCATCAGGCTCAGGCAGCCGGCCTTGGCCCACAGGGTGCCCTGACCGACCCGCTCGGCGAGCGCGGGGAACCGACGGTCGACGTCGTCGAAACGGGCTTCGACGAACGTGCACCCGGTGTAGGCGGGTTGGGCGTCGGAGAGCGCCGCGCGCACCTGGGACCAGGCACCGTCCGCGCCCACGACCAGGTCGAACTCCTCGACGTTGCCACGGGTGAATTCCAGGCGTACGGTCCCGTCGCCCAACGGGACGGCCCTCGCGACCGAGTGGTCCCAACGCACGGTGCCCGGGGTGAGGGAGTCGAGCAGAAGGGCGCGCAACTGCCCCCGGTCGACCTCCGGGGCACCGGTGTCGCCGGGTTCGGGGCGATGGTGGTGCAACAGGGTCGCCGACCGGTCCATGAGGCGCATTTCCTGACCTTCGGGCCGGGAGAGCGCGAGGAACTCGTCGAGGAGCCCGGCGGCACGCAGGCCCACCTGGCCGGTGTCCGCACGAATGTCGAGGTTGCCTCCCTGCGAGCGGGAGTCAGGCGTCGCCTCGCGCTCGAAGACGGTGACGGGAACGCCGAGCCGCTGAAGGGTACGGGCACAGACGAGACCGCCGAGGCCCCCTCCGACTATCGCGATACGAGGGGCGGTGGACATGGTGGTGCTCCGATCGGAGAAGGAATGCGTAAACGAGTACGGGGCGATGTTCGAAAGTGGGCCCGGGTCAACTCGCAGGGTTCCAGGGGCTGTTGTGACGGGATTAGTGGCGCCCAGCGCACGAACTCCCCTACCGCCCAAGGGAAAACACCCCGTCGAGAAGGCAGCAACCCTGGAGAAGAGCGACCGACACCCCGTACTCTCCTCACGAGGATCGGGAGCAAGTCCGTGCGACAACGATGCGTGCACCGTGCGTCCGCGCCCTCGACACGTGGCGGCGGACGACCGCCGGCCGGACGGACCCGGGCCCGCTGCGCCCCGGGAATCCCCGCCTTCAAGAGCAAGCGCCGCGCACCGACTTCGCAGTGGTCAGCCGCAATGCGCAGCCACGAGCCGGCGCGCCGCCATGCACCGCCGGGCGGACGCCGTGGCGAGCGGGGCATCGACCTCTCGGTCGCCCCGCTCTCAGGCGACTTCCGCCCGCAGCAGCCCCACCCGGCGGGCCGTGTCACCGCCCGCAGTCGCTTCGAGCAGGTGCCGGCAATCCCGGGAGGGCATGGTGCGCTGCCGCTGGTTCATGCCTGGTGAGGTTAGTGCGGGAGGGGTGCCGGGACCACTGATATTCCCTCCGCCGTCCGGAGTCCGGAGTCCGGA
>LIQL01000039.1 GCA_001418405.1 Streptomyces diastatochromogenes
CCTACCGGTGCGGGGCGGCCACGGGACACACACCCACTGGCCGCCCCGCACCGGTAGGAGCCACAACGAGGGGGTGGGCACAGTGTCGTTCCTGGGGAACATGTGGCGCGGCAACGCGCCGAAGTTCGACGGCGGTGGCGCGTCGTACGTCGTCGAGCTGACGAAGCGCAATCCGGTCGTCTCGCTGACGAAGCAGGGGGCGGCCAACGGCCATCTGCGGGTCAACCTGAGCTGGCAGATGAGGACCTCGGACTTCGGTGAGCGGGGGCAGCGCTCGGGCAGTCTGCTGCGCAACCCGAGCAAGCTCTTCCGGCCCGAGATCGTGCAGGCCCAGGGCCCGGCCGTGGTCAACGTCGACCTCGACCTGGCCTGCATGTACGAGCTCGCGGACGGCAGCAAGGGCGTGGTGCAGCCGCTGGGCGACTTCCTCGGCGACCTCAACGCCGCGCCGTTCGTCAAGCTCAGCGGCGACGACCGGTTCGGTTCCGGTTCCGGCGAGACGCTGTACGTCAACCTGGACCACCGCGACGAGATCAAGCGACTGCTGATCTTCGTCTACATCTACGACGGGACCCCGGCGTTCGACCGCACGCACGCGGTGGTGACGCTCTACCCGAGCAGCGGGCCGCGGGTCGAGGTCAAGCTGGACGAGCGGGCGCCGCAGGCCCGGTCCTGCGCCATCTTCATGTTGGAGAACGGCAAGGACGGGCTGACCGTGCGCCGCGAGGTGAAGTACGTCTACGGCTTCCAGGCCGAGCTGGACCGGATGTACGGCTGGGGTCTCCAGTGGGGCCGCGGCTACAAGTCGAAGGTCTGAGACGGACCGAGGGGCTTGGGGGACGTTCGGTGCGGCCGGGGCGTCGGGACGCGCGTGCGGACCCGGCGCCCCGGCCGTTTCCGGTGCGTCAGCGGCGCTGGAACTGCGGCCCCTGGGGCGGCAGGACGAACGCCGGGTCGGGCACGAACGGCTGCGGCTGCGGCTGCGGCGGACGCTCGGCGCCGGTCTCGCCGGGGCCCTGGTGTGCGGGATGGGCCTGGTCCTGGCCCAAGTCGCGATGAACCAGTCGCGGCCGGCGACGCCGAAGGAGCCGGCCGGCCCCTTCGTCCTCGTCCACATGTGGTGGGTGACCGTGACGGTCCTGGCGGCCTGTCTGCTGACGGCCGTGGTGGTGGCCGCCGGCGCACGTCGGCACTGGCTGCTGCGGGCGCTGATCGCCGCGCAGGTCGTCCAACTGCTCGCCTACGCCGAGGTGTTCGTCCTCTTCTCCGTCGACGGCTGCCTGGGGCCGTTGAACACCGCCTTCGACGTGTGCCGGTGGCGCCCCGGCAACGGCCTGATCATCGACGGCACCGTCACCTCCTTGACGCTCGTCAACGCCGTCCTCGGCTCGGCCTGCGCGGCGTTGGTGGGGGCGGGACTGGCGTGGGCGGTGCGCCGGTTGCGCGGCCGCCCCCCGGCGCACGAGGCCGCCGTGCCGGTGCCGAGTCCGGCGGACCGCCCGCCCTCGACGCTCCTGAAAGCGGGAACGCTCCTCGCGCTCGGCCTGCCGGCGGTGGTGCTGGCCGCCATGACCTTCACCCAGGCGGCCGCCTCCGACGACTCCCGCCAGTGGCAGGAGGCGGCCGACGCGGTCCGCAAACAACGCGGGCCCGCCCCGCCGGCGCACACCCCGCAGACCCGCGCCTGGCAGGCGGCATCCTGGCTGAACGCCGGCGGCACCCTTCGTGCCCAGCAGATCAACGCCGCCTCGATCGCCCTGGACTCCGAACTCCTCAAGGCCGCCGCCGGCAAGCGCAACGCCGACGGGACGGTCGCGCTGGACGAGCAGGCGTTCCACCGCCGCTGCGGCACCCTCGGCCAGCGCGTCGAGGAGGCGCGCGCCTACTTCCCCGTTCCGGACCGGGACCTGCAGAGGAACTGGTCCGGCGCACTGGACCAACTCCACCGCGGGGTGACGGACTGTCAGGAGGCGACCGTCCCGCCCAAGGGCGCACCGCACCGGACCGATGCGGAACGCGAGCACCTCTTCACCACGTCCCTCAACGAGATCGTCAACGCGATGCGCACCTTCGGCACCGCGGTCCTCGACATCAAGCAGGCCGCCACCTCGCCGCCCAAGTAGCGTCCGGGGACGCGTCGCCGGGCACGGGCGTCCGCTTGGCCCGTCAGGCGCCGTCCGGCGCCGGCGCCGGTACCGACTCCGGCGCGGCGTGGGGCGGTGCGGCGCGACGGGGGAGCAGGAGCGGGGTCGCCAGCAGGAGCACGCCGGCCAGGCCGATGGCGGTACGCGGGCCGAGGAGGCCGGCCAGTGCGCCCCATACGGCCGTCAGGAGCGCGGTCACGGCCTTGGTCGTCACCGACCAGGCGGACAGCGTCCGGGCGATCCGGTCGTTCGCGGTGCGTTCGAGGCGGTAGGTGGCGTAGACGGGGCCGAAGACCCCGCAGCAGAAGATGAGCCCGAGTTCGACGCCCATCACCAGCAGCAGGCCCCCGGTGCCGGGTCCGATGAAGGCCAGCCCGACGGGCCAGAGCGCCCGCAGCGTCCCGACCGCGACCAGTACCTGGTGCTGGCCGAAGCGAGCGGCGAGCGGCCGGGCCAGCCGTGACCCGAGCAGCCCGCCGAGGGAGGGCACGGCGAAGGCGAGCCCGTACTGCCACGGCGAGAACCCGAGCGGCCCGAGCATCAGCACGGCGAGCAGCGGATCCGCGGCCATCAGCAGGCCGTTGAACAGCGCGGTGTTGAAGAACAGCGGGCGCAACGTCCGGTCGGCGAGGATGTACCGCCAGCCGTCGAGCAGGTCACCGGCCCGCAGCCGCGCGTCCGGCCGACGCTCGGGCCGCGGCTCGTCGCCGCCCGTTGCGCGGATGCCCAGGGCCGAGAGCAGGTAGCTGACCGCGTCGGCGACCACCGTCGCCACGGGACCGAGGAGCCCGATCGCCGCGCCGCCCAGCGGCGGTCCGACGACCGTGGTCGTCCACGTCGTGGACTCGAACCGGGCGTTCGCGACGAGCAGGTCCTCGGCCGGCACCAGCGTCTTCAGGTACGCGCCCGAGGCGGCGCGGAAGGTGATGTCGGCCGCCGAGACGACGACCGCGACCAGCAGGAGCTGAACGAAGGAGAGCACGCCGCACGCGAAGGCGACGGGGATCGTCAGCAGCGCGGCGAACCGTACGAGATCCGTGCCGATGAGCACCGGCCGCTTGCGCCGGAACTCCACCCACGGGCCGAGCGGCACCGCCACGGCCGCGCCCACCGCGGCCCCCACGGCGGACAACGCCGCGACCTGCGCCGGCCCGGCGTGCAGCACGTGGATCGCGATCAGCGGGAACGCGCCGAAGGCGAGCCAGGTGCCGAGCGCGCTGGCCCCGTACGCCCCCCACAGCCACCCGAACCGACGGCCCAGCCGATGCCCGTTCCCCATGTTCGACGCCCTCACCACTCACCCGTACAACCGATCCGCGATCGGAGGTATCAAAGCGAGCGTCATAGCCCGACGACAAACAACCCTGGGGCCACCTTGCTACAACCAGCGGTTGTTCCAGTAGGCTGGTGACCGTGGATCTCGAAGCAGTCCGGACCTTCGTCGCCGTCGCTGACGCCGGGCAATTCCAGGAGGCCGCCGTCGAGCTGGCCGTCACCCAGCAGGCCGTCTCCAAACGCATCGCCGCGCTGGAGCGCAACCTCGAAGTGCGACTGTTCACCCGCACCCCGCGCGGGGCGCAGCTCACCATCGACGGGCAGGCGTTCCTGCCCCACGCCCGGGAGCTGCTGCGCGTCGCCGACCGGGCCGTCGCCTCCGTGCGCGCCGGACGCCGTCCCCTGCGCGTCGACGTGATCAACTCGCGCGGTGCGGCCTCGGGCCTGATGCGCGACTTCCACCGCGCCCATCCCGAGATCGACCTCGACGTGATGTTGCTGTTCGAGATCGACACGGCCGTCGCCGCCCTCCGGTCCGGCGCGATCGACGCGTCGTTCCGCGCCGTCGGCGTGCCCGGTCGCCCCCTTCCCCCGGACATCGAGTCCGCCCGGGTGGTCGACGAGCCGCTCCAACTCCTCACCGGTTCCGCCCACGCGCTGGCGGGTGCCCGGTCGGTGACCATGGCGCAGCTCGTCGGGCACCGGATCTGGATGCCCGGCATCGTCCCCGGGACGGAGTGGGCCGCCTACTACGACGACCTCGTCGCCGAGTTCGGCCTCACCATCGAGGCGACCGGCCCCAACTTCGGTTCGGACGCCCTCCTCGACACCGTCGCCGACACCCCGGCCCTGGCCACCTTCATGGGCGCGCACACCCGCCTCGTCTGGCCCGCCGACCACGGCCTGCGCCGCATCCCGGTGACCGACCCGACCCCGGTCTACCCGCATGCGCTGTTGTGGCACCGCGACAACCCGCACCCCGCGCTGGCCGCGCTCCGCGCCCACCTCGCCGGCACGGCGGCCGACCACGACGCGACCGGCACCTGGACACCGGACTGGACACCGGACTGGACGACCGCGACCGCACGCTGAACGCCGCTGGGCGGAGGGGCGACGACCGCGAACCGGTGGGTTGGCGGTCCACCGTCCGCCCGCCGCGTCACCGGAGGCCGGTCGCCCACGCCGCCAGCGTCTCGAAGTCGTCGACGGTGAGTCCGTGCCGCGGGTCGATCCGGTGCAGGAGGGCGGGGCCGTCGTGGTGCTCCGCCACCCAGGCACGATCCGCCCGTGTGATGTCGTCGTCCACCCAGGCGAACGCCCGGCCCCTCGCCCACGCCACGATCGCGGGCGTCTTCCAGAACACCCAGCCCTCGGGCTCGGGCCGCGGCCAGGGCCAGGCGATGAACGGCAGTTCCGGCAACCCCAGGACGGGCGCGACGTAGGCGTTGGCCTCGTCCTCCCACGTCGTCGCCCAGACCAGGTCGAAGGGGAGCGAGCGCAATGCCGGGCCGTGCTCCGGGTTGAGCCACACCCGCAGCGGTTTCACGCGCGCGTCCGGCGTGCCCCACTCCGCCAGCCGACGCCGCTGGGTGGCCTCCCAGCGCGGCGTCAGCAGACGGTGCGTCTGATAGCCCGCGGGCCGCCGCTGCGGTTTCGCGGCATACGGATTCAACGGTCCGTCCACGTCCACCAACAGCAGCGGGCGCACCAACTCGCTCCCCCTTCGGATCTGTTCCACAGCGGAAGCATGCCTCCTGCCCTCCCCGTGACGCGTCCGAATTCCGGCGGCGGCACCGGGAAGGACGGTGAGGGGAGGGGCGTGAGGTGTCCGGCTGGGGAATGCCTGGCTAGGCCGCGTCGGCCAGTTCCTGCGGCCTGACGACGACGTATGCCTGACCCTGAGCCGCCTGGAAACCGGTCTCGCGATGGGCCAGGAACGTCGATACCGGGGTGGGGATGTGGTAGCAGAGCACCGACGAGGGGACGGAGAACACGCCGGGCGAGTCCGCGAAGAGCGGGGCCTCGGCGAGCACGTAGTTCAGACCGGCCCGCAGGTGTTCCTCCGAGATGCCGACGCCGTCACCGGGCCGGTTCATCACCACGGCGCGCACCATCTCCTCGCAGACGGTGGCGAACTCGCCGTCCTCGCGGAAGGCCCGGTCGGTGGACTCGCGTGCGGCCCGGTACTCAGGGGTCTCCTGGATCTCGGACAGGGACCGGACGCGGAACCGCTCGCTGTGGTCGCCCACGCTTTCCAACGAGCGCCGCAGCCTGCGCCGCAGATCCTTGAGCGTGCGCTTGACCGACTTCTCGGCTTCCTGCGCGCTGCGGCCGTCCGCCATCAGCATGTCGTCGATGTGCGTGTCCACGTAGACGACATCCGTGCGCTCGAAATGCTGCCCGGCCCATTGCAGCAGCATGGTGACGTTCTTCTGGCTGAAATAACTGTTGCCCGCACTGATTCCAATGA
Organism: Streptomyces diastatochromogenes; assembly: GCA_001418405.1. GTDB lineage: Bacteria > Actinomycetota > Actinomycetes > Streptomycetales > Streptomycetaceae > Streptomyces > Streptomyces albulus_C. The sequence goes on from LIQL01000039.1 coordinate 5,890, forward strand.
GAGCGTGCTCACCGCGTTGCCGGATCTTTCGGCCGCGATTGCCAAGTATTTCTTCCCGCATGCTGTGGTCCAGCGCGGGAACTAAGCCTGATAGCATGCTATGAAATCCTTTTGGGGTTGCCCCGGACGAATGTCAGGGTGTTTCGATTTCCGGTAGGGCGCCTGCCATTTGGCGACACAGATCGTCCAGAATCTCGCCCATGTCCCGGTCCTCGCCCATCGGCGCGAACATGACCTCGTCGAGGCGTTCGCGCACGGCGGTCAGACGCGCCGTGCTGCCCCCGTGTTCGTCCAGGAGTTGCAGCACCCGGCGGGCCCCGTCGGTGCAGCGATAGATTCCGTAGTCGGCCGGCTCGTCCAGGAGTCCGCGACCGCTGCTGAGCAGAAACGCGGCGAGGAGTGCGATGTCCTCACGCAGTTGGGGCGGCAGCACGGTTTCCCCAGGATTCATAGTTGACGACCTCATTCGTGGCGCGGCGGGGGGACGAGACGAGTGCCGTCGCGGGACGGCCGATCGGGACGACGAGCATGGGCTCGATGTGTTCCGGGATGCCGAGCATGCTCTTGACGATCTCGGACCTGAAGCTGCCCACCGGGCATCCGCCCAGGCCGAACGCGTGCGCCGCGAGCAGGAGGTTCTCCACCGCCATGGCGACGCAGAGCTTGCTGGTGTCGTAGATCGTCTGGGAGAGCTTCGGCGAAAGGTTGTCGGTGAGGCTGCGGTCGACGCAGGCCACGACGAAGAAGGCGGGCGTTCCCAGCACCCCGGGCGAGAACGCGCGCAGTTGGCGGACCCCGGCGGGCCTGCGCACCACCACGAAGGACCATGCCTGTCGATTGGAGGCGGTCGGAGCGGCGAGCATGGCCTCCAGCAGCCGCTCGATCAGCGCGTCGTCGACCGGCTCCTTCGAATAGTTGCGGACCGCGGTACGGGTCTTGAGGACCGTCAACGCGTCCGCCAAGGATTCGGGCGGCGATTCAGATGAACTTTGAGTTAACATCAATCCCCTTCTTTTTGGGCGCACTTATCACCGGCCGCTGTGCGGCAATTCTGGTGGCTGACGTCTCGCCGGTGCTCGCTCATCCGGCCGGTTCCAGGGCGCGGTCGCCAGCAGCAGGAATGGAACGTCGATTGACCTGCGGCTGGATTCACGACCGGTCCACTCGACGGGCCGGTGGCTGGGTTCGATTCAGTTCGGCGAAACAATTTTCGGATCAGGTGTACCAGCTCAAGATCCGGCCAGACAAGGGGGATCGGGAGAAGCTTCGTCACATTGACGCGGATTTAAGCGTTCCGCAGTATCGAATTCCGCCACCGGTAGAACTGAACCGGAAACCTTCCCGCCGGTTTTCGAGGCGGCGAGAAACCAGGCCGTGCCTGCTTCGGAAGGGACGGGCCCGGCCCGGGCGGGCCCGCGCGGCACGACTCCATGCGTGCGGTTTCAGACAGTCGCAAACGCCACAGAAACCTCAGACGCCTCAGATGTGTCAGTTATCTCAGCCGCGTTCGGCGTGTCGCGGGCGGGTCCGACGGGTCCGGCGAGTCCGTCGGGCCCGTTGACCGGGCCGACGCGGTACGGAGCGGGCGAGCGGCCGAGCCGCACGCGGGCGGGCGGCGGCGTCCCGGCCCGCCCGCGCTCCGCGTCGGGGCGTTTCGGCAACGCCGCGAGGCGCCGTGCCGGGCGCCGGGGCCCCGGCCATGACGCATCGGACGTGCCTAGTGCTGGATGACCGAGCGGATCCAGGCAAGTTGTTGGGAGACCTCGCCGGCCTCGGCGATCTCCTCCCGGTCGGAGCCGTCGAAGACGCCGACGAGGGTCTCGGTGCCGCGCGGACCGATGCTCATGATCGGACCTCCGGAGTCGCCACCGGCGGGAATCCCGGCCACCTTCTCCATGCAGAAGTCCGAACCGCCCGGCGCGGTGTGGCCCTCGCAACGCGGGTCGTCCGCCCGTACGACCCGCAGGTCCGACTGCTTGAGCACCGGGGACTGGCAGGTGTTCTCGTCCCCGGTGCAGGTGGCGCCCCACCCGTACTGGCGCACGACTTGACCCTGGTGGACCCCGGCCGTGGCCAACGGGGCCGTGCGGACCTTCATCGGCGGGACCTTGATGAGCATCATGTCGGCGTCCGCGCTCCCCACGCGTCGACCGGGCACCGGGCGGACGGTGACGCCCTTCCGCATGTCGAGGTTGCCGACCCGGAACGAGATCCGCTTGTCGGCGACCGGCTGGGCCTGCTCGAAGAAGCAGTGCGAAGCGCTGATGATCCACTGGGGTGCGACCGCCGTCCCGGTGCACGTCGGTTTCCCGTCGACGAGCATCCGCACCGCCCACGGCCCGTAGGCGCTCTTCGACCCGCCGATCACGGCGGAGGCCGGCGCCGACGACATCACCGCTCCCGCCACCAGCACCACGGTGCTCACCAGCAGCACACGAACTCGACGCATCATCCGGGACAGCTCCTCGCTTGTGGGGGCACGCACTGGAGGAGATGCCCCACTGGGCCGAAAAGTTCCGCATGATCTCCGTGAAGCGCCTCTGCGGCGCCGCAACGACCGCGCCACTCGACAACAGGACCCACCCCCCCCCGCCAGTGACCTCGACGATTCCGGGGCGTGCCGAGAATCCCGCGGCAGCCCTCAGGGCCCGTTGACCTGCGCATCGCCTAAGGCCCTTACAACTGGGGCAAGTTCACGATGCCACCCCATCGACAGGAGATTGGTCCATGACTTTCACTTTAGGTCGAGGCAGAACGCGCATGGCTGCGTTCGCGCTTCTGCTCGTAGCAGCACTCTCGGCCGGTGCCAAGGCGGCCGCCAGCCCTGCGGCTGCGGCACCGGTCAAGAAGGGTCCCACCTCGGTCGCCTATGTCGAGGTGAACAACAACAGCATGCTCAACGTCGGCAAGTACACGCTGGCCAAGGGCGGCGCCAACGTGTTCGACGTCGCGGTCATCTTCGCCGCCAACATCAACTACGACACCACCAAGAAGTCGGCCTACCTGTACCTCAACGAGAACGTGCAGCGCGTCCTCGACGATGCGGCCCACCAGATCCGACCGCTACAGGCCAAGGGCATCAAGGTCATGCTGTCGGTGCTCGGCAACCACGAAGGGGCCGGCTTCGCCAACTTCCCGTCCAAGGAAGCGGCCTCGGCGTTCGCCAAGCAGCTGTCCGACGCCGTCGGCAAGTACGGCCTGGACGGCATCGACTTCGACGACGAGTACGCCGAGTACGGGAAGAACGGCGCCGGGCAACCCAACGACAGCTCCTTCGTCCACCTGGTCTCCGCGCTGCGTGACTACATGCCCAACAAGCTCATCTCCCTGTACAGCATCGGCCCGTCGGCGGAGAAGCTGTCCTACGGCGGCGTGGACATCACCTCGAAGTTCAACTACGCCTGGAATCCCTGGTACGGGCAGTGGCAGGTGCCGGGCATCGCGCTGCCCAAGTCGAGCCTGTCCCCGGCAGCCGTCCAGATCGGCGCCACGCCTGCGGGCACCGCGGCCGACTTCGCCCGGCGCACCGTGGGCGAAGGCTACGGCGTGTACCTGACCTACGACCTGGACGGTTCCGACCGGCACGACTACCTCTCCAGCTTCACGAAGGAGCTGTACGGCAGCGACGCCGTCTACACCCCTTGACGACATTCAGGCGGGCGCCGCCGACTCATGCGCCCCGTCCGGCAGTCCGCAGGTCGGCGAAGACGCTCCGCCCCACCCCGAGCCCGGGGCGGGGCGTCGTCGTTGCGCCAGTCGCGCTGACCTGCCGGCCGATCGTCGGCGCACCGAGCGCGCATGCCGTCACCGTGCTTTCCCGGCGGGCGTGGACGCAGGCGGGCGACACTTGCCAGGACGACGATTCCCGGCATGTCGGCAAGCACCAGGGGGACCGCCGGAGCCGCCGTGGAAGGCCATGGGATATGGCTATTACCTGACTAGGTGCCTGAGGGGGAGGGCCGTCCCTTCGGGGTGCGAGGGCGTCTGCCGGCCCGGGCGGGCAGACGCGGCCGGCGGAAACGGGTACGACCCCGGCGCGAACTCCTGAACTCGTACACGCCTGAACTCCTGAACTCCGCACGGGCGTCAGGGGGTTGTTCGGTGCCCTGGCCCGAGCGCGTCGCGGCCTTCGGGGCGACGTCGAGGGGGCACGGGTCCGGCCCGCCGCTTGCCGGCGTCCACGGGGTCTCGTGCGGGGCTGCCGGATTTCGGTGGGGCCAAGAGCCGCAAGCCGCGTCCGCACACCGCGCGCCTCGCCCTTCCCGTCGAGGGAACCTTGTCTAATATCCCGAGCTGTCCAAATTGATCCGTAATGGGTCAGTTTGTATAGGTTTGGTGAACCGCTTCACGCGCTTTGCACCTCGAGAAGGGTTACGAGCTCCATGAAGACCTCCCGCATCTTCCCCGCCTCGCACGCCTCCCTGCGTGCCGTCTGCACCGCCGCTGTGCTCGCCGGGGCGATGGCCGTACCGACCACCGCGTTCGCGGTGGGCACCCCGGAGCAGCAGGACCGGCCCGCGTCCGCCGGCGCCGCGCGCACCGCACCCCAGGCGACGGCCAAGGACAGGGTCCGGGCCGTCGGCCTCGGCGGCGGCATGGAGGCCGTGATCCACAACGGGGTCTGCGACCTCCAGGCGATCGGCAGCGGCAAGCCGTTCGCGACCCTGAAGAAGGGCCAGAGCTACAACAAGGGCATCTACGTCTACTTCGACGGCACGCACGTCCATTCCAGGGCGCAGGGCGTGAACAACCACGACAAGAACAAGCCGGGCCCGGCCCGTACGGTCACGCTGACCAACGGCGCGCGCGCCACCGTGCAGAAGGTCAACGGCAGTTACACGGCGAAGATCCAGCTCAAGAACAAGCAGATCGCCACCCTCAGCTCGACCCACCGGTCCGTCACGCACGAGGGCGTGCGCTACACGGTGAACCCGGCGAACGGGGCGGTGGCGATCCAGAGCCTGAAGAAGCGTCAGGGCGTGCACCCCGCGAAGCACCGGGTGATCCACGCGAGGACGCAGATGCGCCGCGTCCCGCAGCGCCGATTCCAGGCGCCGGTGGCGCCCCAGGCGCAGCCCATCGTGACGGAGCAGGCACAGCCTCCCGTCACGGAGCAGGCGCAGCCCCCCGTGACGGGCCAGGTCCAGGCACCGGCCTACGGCGACTGGGCGGCGCACCACTCGTACCGTCCGACGGGCCGGGCGGGCGCGGTGGCGATGTCGTTCGCGGCCGCGGGTTCCGGCGGGGGCCGCTGAGGTCGCAGGAGGCCGCTCGGGACGAAGCCGGCGCGCGCGTGACGTGAGCCGCGTGCTCACGGTCTCCGGCCCCGTCACCTCCGCCCGGGCCTGCACGCGGGACCGCGCGACCGTCGGCCCGAACCGTCACGTCGGCTTCGGTGCGGAGTCCGCCCGTGCGTCCTGATCGGCGGCTGCTTCTCGGAGCAGCCGCCGCTCGCGGCTCCTGGCGCTCCCCTCAGGGCAGTTGACGGCCCCTCTTCGCCGACTGCCGGTTCCGCCCCTTGGTGTCCCACCACTCCTCCAACGCGGCGCGAACCAGGCGTACGAGTTGTCCGAGACGCTCGGGCTCCGCCATGTGCATCGCCCACCTTCCACCAGCTCCCGTGTGGGACGGCGTTGCTCCGCACTCGCGTCCGAGGCCGTGCGGTGCGTGCCGACGTGCCTCGGTGCGCGCGACCCTCACAAGTACCGGGTCAGGAACTGGACGGTCAAGCTGGTGACGGACACCACCAGCCACAGGCAGCCGCCGAGCAGCAGGGGGGCGGCGCCAGCGCGGCGCAGCTTGGCGGGTTCGGTGGACAGGCCGATGGCCGAGAGGGCGACGGTGATGAGGAAGACCGCGAGCGCGCTGAGCGGGCCGTGCGCGGCCTGCGGGACGAGTCCGGCGGTGTTCGCGGCCGCGAGGACGAGGAAGCCGCCGAGGAACCACGGCACCAGTCGGCCGACGCGGACCCGGCCGGGGAGCCCTTCCCCCGAACCTGCTGCGCCGGCGTCAGCCGTCCGCGCGCGGCGCCGGGCGAGGGCGGCGAGCCCCAGGCAGATCGGGATGATCAGCAACGTGCGCGCGAGTTTGACCACCACCGCGTAGTCGGCCGCCGGGCCGCCGTAGGTGGTGGCGGCGGCGACCACCGACGACATGTCGTTGACCGCAGTGCCGGCGAACAGGCCGAAGGCGTGCTGCCCCATTCCCAGCAGGTGCCCGAGGACGGGGAAGGTCAGCACCGCGGCGATGTTGAAGACGAAGATCGTGGAGACGGCGTAGGCGACCTCTGCCTCGGCCGCTCCGATGATCGGGGTGACCGCGGCGATCGCGGAGGCGCCGCAGATGCCGGTGCCCACCCCGATCAGGGTGCGCAGGTCGCGGACGACACCCAGGCGGCGTCCGATGCCGTACGCCGCGGCCAGGCAGACCGCGAGGGTCACGAGCATCACCGGCAGCGAGCCGACACCGACCCGCAGCACCTGCCCCAGGGACAGTTGCGCGCCCAGTACCACCACCGCGGCCTGGAGCACGCCGCGTCCGGCGAAGGTGATGCCGGGCCGCATCCGGGCGCCGGGCCGCGCCACGACCGCCACCAGCACCCCGAGCACGATGCCGCTCACCGGCCCGCCGACGACGGGGACCAACCGACCCAGTGAGGTCGCGACGAGGGCGATCGCGACGGCGAGCGCGAGCCCGGGCAGCCGGTCGACGAGGGCCGCGCCGGGCTTTCGGGCGGGGGCGAGGTCGGGTGGGCGGGTTGGCCGGGGGAGGCTGGCGTCCTTCATGATCACCACTCTGGGTGGCCGCGTGCTCGCCCTGTAGCCCCTGATCGTGCAGGAGGTCATAGCGTGCACGCATGACCGACTCATACGCTGGGGCTGTGACAGAGCCCTCCGCGTCCGACCGCCACTCCGTTCACCTGCCCCTGCGCACGCCCGACCTGGAGTCGCTGCGGCTCCTCGTCCTCGTGGCCGATCTCGGGAGCCTCGGCCGTGCGGCGGAACGGCTGCGGATCTCCCAACCGTCCGCCAGCCGCCGGCTGTCGACGTTGGAACGGGGGCTGGGACTGGTGCTGCTCGACCGGACCCGACGCGGCTCCCGGCTGACGCTGGCCGGGCAGGTCGTCACGGGACACGCCCGGTCCGTCCTGGCCGAACTGGACGATCTGCTCACCGGGGCCGGCAAGCTGCGCGATCGGCGGGAGGCCGAACTGCGCGTCGCCGCGAGCCTCACCATCGCCGAGTACCTGCTGCCGACCTGGATCAGCGAACTGCGGAGCCGTCGGCCGGACCTGTACATCGGGCTACAGGTGACCAACAGCGAGCACGTGCCCGAACTGGTCGAAGCGGGCGAGGCAGACATCGGGTTCATCGAGGGACCGCGCCTGTCCCGCGTGATGTCCACGCGGCAGGTGGCCGAGGACCGGCTCGTCGTCGTGGTCGACCCCGGTCACCCGTGGGCGCGTCGCCGCGAGCCGCTGTCGGCACGGGAACTGTCCCGCACGCCGCTGGTGCTGCGGGAGAGCGGTTCCGGCACACGGCAGACCCTGGACCGCGCCCTGCACCTGGCCGGCTGCGACCGTGCGCGGCCCTTGGTCGAGCTCGGCTCGACGGCCGCCGTGCGCGGCGCCGTGATCGCCGGCACCGGGCCGTCCGTCCTGAGCGAGCTGGCCGTCCGCGGGGACATCGTCGAGGGTCGGCTGACCCGCGTCGAGGTGGCGGGCGTCGACCTCACCCGCGACCTGCGCGCGGTCTGGCCGACCGGACGGCGCCTGGTGGGGCCGGCGGCGGAACTGGTCGCGGTGGCCCGGCGGGAGGTCGCCGTCTAGCGGCCTGCCTGTGCGGTGCCCGACGGACCGCGGCGCCCGTCGCGGTGAAAATCGGTGCCGCCGACGCTCGAAGCCGGGGGAGCGGCCGGCAGGACGATGCAGGGGGCGCACTCGCCCGGGCGCCCATGCGCCCGAGGGGGCTCCGCTCCGCGCCGCCCGTTCGTCGTGAGCGGGGCGGCTCGGTCAGTGGAGGCAGAGGCAGAACGGATGGCCCGCCGGGTCTCCGAACGCTCCGGAACTAGCGTTCTGGAGGCCCCGTCGTGGCGGCAGCAACACAGGTCAGCGTGGACAAGGAACCCTTGCGCTCCAGCGAGGGCATGACTTCTTCTTCTGAGATCTCCCAGGGTGGGCAATCGGCTCACCAGACGCCGGGCATGGAGACCGTTGCCCGACTCAGGGGCGTACGTGCCGTGCGCCTGTCCGTGATGACCGACGAAACGACCTCCCCGGAGCGGCAGCGAGAGGCGGACGACATCGCTGCCGCCGCGCTGGGCATCGACTTCGACGGGGGCGAAGCCGTGGACCTGGACGTGAGCGCGTCCAAGGTGGGGCCGTTCGACCGGCCGGAGCTGGGCGCGTGGCTGGCCCGCCCGGCTGAGTTCGACGTGATCGTCTGGTGGCGCTTCGACCGTGCCATCCGCTCCATGAGCGACATGAACGACCTTGCGAAGTGGGCGCGCGAGCACCGGAAGATGCTGGTCTTCGCTGAGGGCATCGGCGGGGGCCGACTGGTCTTCGACTTCCGCAACCCCATGGACCCCATGAGCGAACTCATGATGATGATGCTCGCCTTCGCGGCTCAGGTGGAGTCGGCCAGCATCCGGGACCGCGTTCTTGGCGCGCAGGCGGCTATGCGGAAGATGGCTTACCGATGGCGGGGCGGACGGCCGACGTACGGCTACATGATCGCGGACATGCCGAAGGAGCACGGCGCGGGCAAGACCCTCGTTCCCGACCCGGCCGCCGTGAAGGTGATTGAGCGGATCATCCGTGACCTGTTGTCCGGCAAAACGATCAACAAGATTTGTCAGGAACTCAAGGCGGAGAAGGTGCCGACTCCGCGTGATCACTGGTCCCTCAGCCAGGGTCGCGCGACGGGCGGGAAGACCGGCGGCGCGAAGGGGGAGACGACGCTCCGGGACGCGTTCAGTTGGGTTCCGTCCGTGGTCCGGAAGCTCCTGACCTCCCCGGCGTTGCTGGGGTGGAAGCTGCACGGCGGCAAGCCGGTCCGGGACGCTGAGGGTGCCCCGATCATGCTGACGGAAGCGCCGATCCTCACCCGTGAGGAGTTCGACGCGATCGGCAGGCTCTTTGAGGACCGGAAGCTTGGCCCGCATGACCGGGTGGACCAGAAGTCCAAGCTCCTCCGGGTCATTCACTGCAACGGGTGCGGCAGCCGGATGTACCACATGTCGAACAAGCGCAAGGGTGTGCAGCACGCTAGCTACAAGTGCACGGCGCACCTGACCGGCATCGTGTGCCCGGCGCCGGTCGCCATCCGCGCCGACTGGGTGGAGGAGTACGTGGAACGTGAGTTCCTGGCGCTGATAGGTGATCTCCAGACTCAGAAGACGATCGTTACGCCCGGATATGACCCGGCGCCCGAACTGGCCGCGACGCTGGCTGAGTTCAACGCACACCAGGAAGAGAAGGGGCGGCAGAAGTCGGCGGCCGCGAAGCGGGCATGGCAGGAGCGGGCGGATGCACTGGACAACCGCCTTGTCGTCTTGGAAGAGACCCCGGCCCGGCCGGAAAAGCGGGAAGTCGTGCCGACTGGCCGCACGCTCCGGGAGGTCTGGGCGGAGTCGGAGGACCAGGGGAAGCGGCACTTGCTCCTTGAGGCGGGCGCGCGACTGATGATCAAGAAGGGGACGCGGGGCGGCTGGCGAACACTGGATGTGTCCCGCGTGAGTTTCGCCCTGGGCAACGGCTTCTTCCGGGAAGCCGCCGACGCGCTCATGGCACTCCGGGAGGAGCTTGCCTACGAGACCCGCCCGGAGGCGCCCCAGGCACGTGGTACGGGGCTGAGGCTGTCGGAGACGGACGACTACGCGACGGCCGCATAGCCGAACTGAGCCCCGAACAGGCCCCGTTGGTCACGGTGACCGGCGGGGCTTTTTCACGCCCTGTTTCGGATGTGGCGAGCGTCACTCGTATGTTCGGCGCGGGAAGTCGCTTCCAGGTAACGGCTGCGCTCTAGGTCGGGTGAGAGAGGCGGCGAGGCAGTGCACCACGTGGTGCAAAGGATCACCGAATCGCGTGACCCGGAGATCGCTAGCAATGCCTCACGTGAGGCGCTGCCCCCACTGGCGGGCAACCCGCTCCCCAGACCCGTGGTGAGCCGGGACAGGAGTCCCGGCAGGGGGACACGAAACCACAGGCCACAGGGGGCTGTCCCCCTTGTCCCCCGTGTCCCGCCCATGGACCGGCTGACGCCTATCAACAGAGAGAGACCCAACTCATGACGATGACCCATACCCAAGCGCTCCGGCGCGCGACTGAGCGGCTGGACGCTCCCCGCCCGGAGGGTGAGAAGTGGTCCACGGACTTCTTCCCCGGCAGGCGCGAACGACTCCTCAACTACCTTGCACAGCAAGGCCGTTCAGGCGAATTCGGACCCCACTTCGAGGATCTCGCCGACCATCACGCCGTCCACATTCCCGGATGCGCGGAACGGACCATACGGGCCCTGTTGGACGCCGTAGCCGACACCGGTCTACCGGTCGCCGCCGAGATCACGCCGGGCAAGGCGCCCCGCTTCGCACTGGGCGGCAGGCACGCCACAGCGGGACTCCTGGATGCCCGGAGCGTGGTCCTGGCGGTCCTGGTCACCTACGCCGAGAACGGCCGTCAGGCTCCCGCTGAACTGGTCCACGCGGCCTACCGGATGAGCTCATCTGGCACGCACGCGGCAGGGGTGGCGTTCCGGTTCGCTAAGGCGCTCCGCCGGATGGTGAGCGCATGACGGCCCCGGATGCTCAGGCCGTTGTGGCGGCGCTCAAGGCTCAGGCCAAGGTGACTCCGGGCGGGGCCGACGCGCTAACGCAGGCGGAGAAGGCGCTCCGGCGCTTCGTGTGGTTTCCGGAGCCCCGTCACTTTGACGTGGTCACCCTGTGGGCGGCGTACACGCACCTGTTGACGCGCTGCCCTGATCTCCCGATCGCTCCGCGACTGGGCTTCTTCTCGGGTTCGCCCGGCAGCGGCAAGACACGCGCTCTGGAGATCCTGAGTCGCCTTGCCGCCAACGGTCAGGATGTGGGGTCGCTGTCGGCTGCCGCCATGCTGCGAATCATCGGCGCGGCAGCAACGGCCGACGAACCAGGCGCCCATCCCGTGACGCTATTCCCCGACGAACTGGACCGGACGTACTCCGCGAACTCAGCGGGAAATCAGGATGACTTGACGATCATTCTGAACTCTGGATACAAGCGCGGTGCCGTCGTAGTCAGGGCCCATAAGGACAAGCAACAGGAGGTGATCCGGTACCCCTGCTTTGGGCCGGTCGCTTTCGCTGGACTGGCCACAGCGCGGCTGCCGGACGCATTGCTGACCCGTACCTTTGTCGTCCACACGAAGCGGGCCCGACCGGAGGAACGCCCGGACTCCTTCCTGCCCGTCGCTCATCAAGACGACTTGACCAACGTCCGTGCCTCACTGGCTGATTGGGCGGCAGAGTCGGCGCTCAGGATCAGCGAACCGGCGGACATGTTGGCGCTGTTGCTGGACGAACGCATTACGGCCGTGACGGACGGGCGGGACCATGAAATCTGGTCGTGCCTGTTCCTGACTGCTGTTCTGGCGGGCGGTGTCTGGCCGGAGCGCTGTCTAGCGGCAATTGAGGCAGCCAAGGAGGACACGGCGGACCGAATGGACCGTTCACCGTCCGCACGACTCCTCACCACACTGAGGCGCCATTACAGCTCCCGTCCGGCTGAGGTGTGGCCGGTCGGAATCAGTAAGGAAGACATCGCCTCTACGGCAATCGACCTGGACCCGCTGACCTTTGAACGCTTCGACGGCCGCGAGGAACTCCGATCGGCGGACGTAGCCGACCTGTTGAGGGAGCACGGGCTCAAACAGGTCCGTGTCCGAACGGCGCATGGCCGCTCGTACGGCTATCGCTGGTCGGCTCTCCGGGACGCGTGGGAACGCGCATTGCCGCCACTGGTCGAGACCGACGAAGACGACGGTCCCGAAGACGAATCAGGGGCAACCGTCTCGCTCTTCCGATGAGCGAGGGGGACAACAGGGACCACAGGGACACGGCACGAAGACGCAGGTCAACAGCCTATGCCGTGTCCCTCTGTTGTGCCGTGTCCCGCTCACTCACCGGGACCCATCCAAGGAAAGAAGAGGAACCCACCTTGTCCAACGTGCTCAGGCGCACGGCGCCGCATGCCGTATCTCTCCGAAGTGCCGGAGGGGTGCGCACCATCACCGGATACGCGATCCGGTTCAACGAACTCAGCAGCGATCTAGGCGGATTCCGCGAGCGAATCACCTATGACGCGTGGAACCCGTCGGCAAGCCGGACGGATGTTCTCGCGACGTTCAACCACAACGCCGACAACGTTCTAGGGCGCGTCTCCGCTGGAACCCTCCGCTTGTTCCGCGACCTTGAGGGAATCCGCTACGAAATCGATTTGCCGAATACCCGGGCCGGTGAGGACGTGGCGGAATTGATCAACAGGCGTGATGTGATCGGCAGCTCTTTCACGTTCCGCGTGAAGCCAGACGGCCAGAAGCGTGCCGGAATCGATGCCGTGAGCGGACTCCCCATCCGTGAGATCACCTCAATGGAAGTCTACGAGTTGGGCCCCGTGACGAACCCTGCCTACCCGACCACAAGCGCGAATTCACGCGCCCTTGACATTCTGTACCCGATGGAAAGCGAGTCCCGCATGAATGACGCCCCTATCCGTACCGGCGCCGGTTTCCTGCCGGTCAACCGTCGCAGCATTGCTTCCGGTGCGCACTGGGAGGCGACCGAACCGGCTGCCCTGTGGGTCAACCTGGTTGGACCGAAGTCCCGCTTCCTGGCGAGCATTCCTCAGTCCAACAAGCTGCCCATGCATGAAGCCGCGATGACGCTTCCGGCGATCAAAACGGGTGACGGCGGCTACACGGATGTGAACACCTCTATTCCGGAGCCGGATACCGCAATCACGTCGCGTACGGCACGGGCAACCAAGTTCGGGGCACTGGAGAAGGCGACTTCCGAAGTGCTCCAGGATATGCGTCCGGACCTTACGGCCGGTATCAATCAGTCGATTGCCGCTGCACTGGCACGCGCTATCGACAAGGGCCTGTTCAACGGCGCCGGACCGGCGGACCCCAACGACAACCGCCGCGTAATTGGCCTACTTGCCCAGGGCGACACGAAGCACATAGCCCCGTCCATTGCCGAGATCAGTGCTGCTCTTGAGCGACTGGAGAATTCCGACGCTGAGGCAACGGTCCTGTGGGTTGACCCGTCCGCCGCGAAGGCCCTGCGCGGGGAAGTGTCTGCCACGGATTGGGAGAAGGGAATCTATGGTCTCAAGCCGGTCGTGACGCGGCACCTTCCCGCCAACACGGCGGTCATCGCGGACACTTCGCGCATCTTTGTGGGTCTGCACTCCGGTATTTCTATCGCCGTGTCTCGCGTCGCTCCGGGTGCCTTCTCAGAAGACCGTGTTCTCTTCCGTGCTCTGGCTCGCGTTGCGGGTGTTTGGGTGCAGGAATCGGGATCGGTTCAGATCATCAGCTCGACGCTTCCGGACAATAAGCCGAACCTTCTGGCGTTCGCGGATCAGCCTGAACTCGACCTGAATCACCCGAAGATGATTGCCGCCCAGCAAGACCAGCACGCCGCCGAATATGCCGCGTACACGGCCCTGCCCCGCGCGGAGAAGAACGCCCGAATGCAGACCGCCCAGAAGTTTAACGACGACCAGGCCACTCAGGACCGGGTCCGGCGGCAGCGTGTACGGGCCAAGGAGCAGTCATGAACCTGAGATTCAACAGGGAACAGAGAAGGGCAGCGGCAGAGCTGGACATCATGGCTGAACAGGCCTGGCGTCCGAATGAGTGGCCGTGTGAGGGTGAATGCCACGGACAGTGGAGTGACAAGGCGCTGTTCAATCTCTGGCGCCCCTGGGACCTTCGAATGCTGGGCGTGTCATTCAATCAGGAGAATTCCCGTGCTGGGTTCGTTCCGGTCTGTGGGCCGTGCTCCGACACGTCCCATGAGCGGTTCTACTGGGCACGGGAGAAGTGGTGACGAGAAGATGGGTATTGAAGGTGCGTGCCACGCTGGCGGATTGGTGGGCCGTTGTAGTCAACCTGTGCCGGTGGCGTGGCCGTTCTCCTCAGCGTGAACCGCTCCTTGCCAAAATAGCGGCCCATCTCTCTGAGATTGGCGAGCGCGGTTATCCAATTCGCTGTGAGCGATGCGACGGTACAGGCCACGTGTCCGCCGTCGTGCTGGCATGGACCACACCCATTCAGAAGGGCGGCAGGAGGGAACGGTACAACGTCCACGCATCGTGTCTCGGGTGCTGGCGTGAGACTGGCCGGACTGATGGCTTGCCCGTGCTGGAAGGTTCGCTCATTCATCGGCGCGATACTCCGAAGAAGGACGCGGTAATCGTCTGCCTTTGAGGTCTGGGCAGGGGCTGGGCGGCTTGAAAGTTCAGACGGCATGCCCGCTGGCGATCCCGGCTCCAGCTCGAAATACGCACCCTGGGTGTGACGCTGTTTTTTGGGCCTCCAGACAATGAACACCACTGACCTATAAGGGAGTTCGTCGTCTCCCGGTCAGGAGAACGGCCTTCTTAAGGGGTTGTTAAGCCCCCTGTAGGCACCTTGAACGCGCCGGTAGATCCGGCGAAGCGCACCTGGCTCCCGTGGCTGCCCCTTTGCTGGGGGTGGCTGCGGGAGCTTTCGCGTGTCCGGGCACCCTCGGCGGGCATACGCTGGATGGGAGGTGAGCACTGATGTCCACAGGATTGGCTGACAACGTCAGGAAGTACCGCCGCACGGCCGGTCTGAGCCAGGAAGGTCTAGCCGAAGTGGCTGACCTCTCGCTGAGCACCGTTCGCAAGGTTGAGCAGGGTGGGCACGTGAGCATGGAGACCCTTGCGTCTCTCGCCCGCGCGCTGGGGGTCTCCACTTCAGCCCTCTTCGCCAGTGAGGCGCCAAAGTCTGTGCTCGGAACGGAGGATGAGGCGAACCGCCGATACCTTGCTGAGCTCCGACGCGCCCTAATGCCGCCCATCGGGCTTGCCGCGCCCCTCGCAGAGGCTGGTGAAGCCGGAGAGGTGTCCGCCATTCGGCAAGGCGTACAGGACGGCCACGCGCTCTACCAGGCAGACCGGTACACATCCGTTGCCAGGAAGCTACCTGGCTTGCTGCGCTCCTCCGAGGCTGCCGTGTTGATCCTTGAGGGCGAAGACCAGCAGCACGCCATGGTTGCCCGCTCCCACGCGCTGTTGCTCACGGGCAAGTACTTGACGCAAGTCAGGCAGTACGACATGGCTTACTTCGCGCTCGCTGAGGCGATCCGACTTGCCCGGGAGGCTGGCCAAACTCAGTTGGCAGCAACGGGAGTTGTGGGGCTGTGCTGGCTGCTGTTGAGGCAGGACCGATTCGACGAAAGCGAGCACCTGGCAGCGCAGACGGCAGGGGACGTCGAACCTCGCATGTCCGATGCGACACCCGCGCGCCTTGCTGTGTGGGGTGAGCTGTGGCTCAGGGTCGCTGCGGCAGCCATGCGGAACAATCGGCCGGACGAGGCGCAGGAGGCCCGCAGGATGGCGCGCACAGCCGGGGGTGCCCTGAACAGCGAACACGCGGAGTTCCCAGCGCACTGGAGCGCCTTCGGCCCCGTGACCGCTGAAGCAAAGGCGATCGAAGACCTGTCACTGATCGGTGACGCGCGGGGTGTCCTGCGTCGAGCTGATGACGGGCCGCTCAGCTCCAACGGGCTTCGAAACTATGGGAAGTTGAGCGCGAACAACTGGGGACGTCACCGGCTGGATGTAGCCCGTGCCCACGTCGTGCTCGGGTCCCACCAGGACGCTATGGACGAGCTGTTGCAGCTCCGCCGAACGTCCGGCGAGTGGCTGACCCATCAGCCCATGGCGCGGCGCGTGATGACGGACCTACTCAAGACACGCAAGCGGACGCTGACCGAAGACATGCGCAGCATGGCGGTTCACCTTAGGGTCACTGGATAGGTACGGCGCAGCGTGGTGGTTCGGTGGCCTTGATCGCTGAACTACCGTTCTGCATACGTGGATTGGCCCTCTTCTGGCTCGTACGGTCCCTGTATCGACCAGCGGACCGAGGGGGCCGAGGTGACAGAGAGAACTGAGGGCGACCGGGAGCGACGGCGCGACCTGGCCGACGCAGCGTCAGGCGTACCGCCCCGGTTGCTGCCATGGGCCAGGGATGGGAAGGCGTGCTACCTCAGCACGGACGGCGGACCGCACAGCTTCCTGTCCCGCCTTGCTGACGACATGGAAAGCGTCCAGCTTGAGGCAGGCGCGGAAGTTCTGGAGACGGCGTGCAAGGTGCTGGACGACCCCATGTCGCCGCACGCTGAGGTGAGGTACGCGGCGGTCCGTTTGTCTGAATGCCTAGGCGACGCTCTGAGGGTCGCCGAGAGCCGGGGCGCGCGCATCCCAGAACCGGACGACGAGGTCACCGAGAACGGTCCGACGCTGCCCGCTGAGGCGTTCGGATGATCACGGCAGCCGATATCGGCCAGCGGGTTACGGATGCTGCGGGACGTGTTGGCATCCTGCGGGACGTGATCAAGGACTTTGAGGACCCCGCCGAATCGCCCGGCGAGCGGCGTAAGCAGACGGTTGCGTTCATCTGGCCCGAACGCGGGGGCCGTGAGTGGATGGCTCCCCCGGCCAGCGTGAAACGCACTGGATAGATTCCCGACCCCGCTGCCGGTTCCCCTTGGCAGTGGTCCCCAGCGGGGTTCGGGTTGGCTCCGCTCCGGTGTGCTCAGTGGGGACTCAGGGCACCGGAGCGGGCAAGGTCCGGCACGCGGAGCGATGGCGAGTAAGACAGCTCAGCGCGTCGGGTGGGCGACGTCTCCGACCGGACAAGCCCCGGCCAGGGACAGGACGTGTCCCGTCTGCGTTGACGTGCGCAGGCTCCCGCCCCGGTCCGCCTCTTCGCTGAGGTGCCGCGCAAGCGGTGAGGACGTAGCCAGCGACCCCGGTTCAGCGCTTTCCCTTGGGCGCTGGATCGGGGCATTCTGCTGCCGCTGACCAGCCGATAAGCTAGAACGGTCAGTTGAGAGCGTTCGGGTCCGCGTAGACCCTCCAGTTGGCCCCCGGACGGATCTGGTCCGTGCGCTCCAAGACGGTCGCGCCGAGGGCGAGCACCCGCTTCTCCTCCCCGTCGAGGTCGTCCACGTCGAAGTCCAAGTGGAGCTGTTGCGGGCGCTGTTGACCGGGCCAATCGGGTGGTCGGTAGCCGTCCACCCGTTGGCAGGCCAGCGGCGTCCCCGCAAACCCCTGCACCTCGACCCATCCGGGATCCTCCGGGTCCGCGACCACCCGGCCGCCGAGCAGTTCCGCGTAGAACTCCGCGAGCCGTACCGGATCGGCGCAGTCCAGCGCGACCGCTTGCAGCTTCCGCATCACTTCCGACAGCCCTCGCTCTCCGGTCACTTCCACCACGTCCCGTGCGACAGGGACGTACCCGCCGCAGCGGCGGACATGCGCGACCCGAACCCCCATCGAACGGACCACGGTGCGTGACGAGGGCGTGCCGATCAAGCAGGATCGGGCGGGCGCGCCGATTCCGCCCCACGCGATGGGGAAGACGGCGCGCCGGCCTTCAACGAGCGGCGCCGACCTCCCCGTCGGGGCCGTTGACCGGGAGCGCAGCTCCAGTACGGAAGTCGGTGGCAACGATGTCCGAGCAGCCCACCGTCCGCAGCGTCACCTACGACCTCCTGCGGACCCTGAACCTCACCACGGTCTTCGGCAATCCGGGCTCCACCGAACAGCCCTTCCTCCAGGACTTCCCCGAGGACTTCACCTACGTCCTGGCGCTGCAGGAGGCGTCCGTCATCGCGATGGCCGATACGTTCGCCCAGGTCACCCGCCGTCCCGCACTGGTCAACGTGCACTCCTCGGCCGGACTGGGAAACGCGGTGGGCAATTTGGTCGCGGCCTACCACGGCAACACGCCACTGATCGTCACGTCCGGGCAGCAGCACCGGGAGCTGGTGATCGGGGAGCCCTACCTCGGCAACCGCGAGGCCACCACGCTGCCGAAGCCGTGGGTGAAGTGGTCCTACGAGCCGGCCCGTGCCGAAGACGTCCCGGACGCCTTCATGCGGGCCTATGCGCAGGCGCTGCAGCCACCGGCGGGACCGGTCTACCTGTCGATTCCCATGGACGACTGGAAGCGGCCCTCGTCGGGCTTCGACCGGGTGCGGACGGTGAGCCACCGCGTCGCACCCGACACCGAGCGCCTGCGCGGATTCGCCGGGCGCCTCTCCGCGAGCAACCGTCCGGCGTTGGTCTTCGGCCCGGAGGTCGACCGCAGCGGCGGCTGGGACGCGGCCGTGAACCTGGCGGAGAAGCTGAGGGCCGCCGTCTACGGTGCGCCGCTGCCGGACCGCGCCTCCTTCCCGGAGGACCACCCCCTCTTCGGCGGCCCGCTCGGCATGTCCGTGAAGGCCGTCAGCGACAAGCTGGCAGGACACGATCTGGTGGTCGTCATCGGTGCCGAGGTGTTCCGGTACTACCCCTACGTTCCCGGCGACTTCCTCCCCGCCGGAACACAACTCCTCCAGATCACCGGCGATCCGGAGGTCGCCGCCGCGGCGCGGGTCGGCGACAGCCTCCTGGGCGATCCCGCGACGGCGCTCGAACTGCTCCAGGACATGGTCGCGGACGGCTCCGCGCGCCCCGCCCCGCAGTCGATGGCGCGACCCCACGCTCTCCCGCAGACGCCGAGCACCCCGCTCACCCCGCCGGAGGTCTATGCCGCCCTGAGCCGCGTGCGGCCGCCCGACGCGGTCCTCGTCAACGAATCGACGTCCACCATGGCGCAGCACGTCGAGTGGCTTCCCACCGTCAGGACCGGGTCGTTCTTCGCGACGGCCAGCGGCGGCATCGGCTGGGGCACCCCGGCGGCGGTCGGGGTCGCGCTCGGCGACCGGGACCGCGGCGTCGAACGACCGGTGGTCGGCCTGATCGGCGACGGCTCCTTCCAGTACTCCGTGCAGGCCATCTGGACGGCGGCCCAGCATGACCTGCCGATCGTCTACGTCGTCATGCGCAACCACGAGTACGCCATCTTGAAGTCGTTCGCGGAGTTGGAGGAGACCCCGGGCGTGCCGGGGCTCGACCTGCCCGGGATCGACATCGCCTCCGTGGCCCGTGGCTTCGGGTGCCGCGCGGTCGACGTGGAGACCGCCGAGGACCTGGAGCGGGAGTTCACGACGGCGCTGAGCGCCGGCACCACCACGGTCATCGTGGTGCCCACGCGCCCCCAGAAAGCGCTGCTGTAGGCCGGGTGGCCTGCATCGGAGAGCACCCGGCGCTCGACTCCGAACCGTCAGGTCAGCTCGGCGGTGATCCGCCAGAACGGCAGGAGAACCCTGTCGTTCTGGTCCAGGGCCACCAGGCCCTCGCCTTCCGGGGCGTCCGTGACGGCCGGCGACAAGCTCCGCCACTGCTGTAGGGACAAACTCGTGGTGTAGTGGCAGGGCTCCATGCGCCGGATCGTCCAGTCGTGGTCGAAGTCCGCGCGCAGGCTGTCTTCGTCCATGGCGGCCGGCATCTGGAGGGAGGCCGCCAACTCGCCGCTGAAACAGAGGGCGTGGAGCTTGGCGCCAGGTGCGCACACCCGACGGAGCCCCGTCAGGTACGCCCGCCGCTGATCGGCGGTGAGGCAGTGCAGCATGGCGCTGTCGACGACCGTGCGGAAGCCGCCGGGGACGCCGATGCCGTTCAGTTCCGTCGCGTCGGCGACCGTGAAGGTCACCGGGGCGGCGGCGGTGACCTTGGACCGGGCCTTCTCGATCGCGGCCGGCGCGGCGTCGAACGCGGTCACCTCGTGGCCGCGGCTCGCCAGGAACACGGCGTTGTCCCCGAGCCCGCAGCCGCACTCCAGGACCGGGCCGGTGATTTCGCCCGCCGCCTCCAGCTCGACGAGCAACGGCTGGGGACCGTCCAGCCGCCACGGGATGAGGTCCGCCTGGGGGGAGGCGGCTCCGTAGGAGACCTCGCGCCCTTGGTACACCGCCTCGAAGTCCAACGCCGGCTCTCCGCCGCCCTGCTGGTCACGCACCGCATGCTGATTGGCCACAACTCTCACCCCTAGTAGTAGACGAGGCTGTTCACTAAAACAAGTGTAGGCAGGAAGGAACGTCACCGTCTACTGTCGGACGCATGGCAGAGAGTGCGAACCCGGGCCGCCGCCGTGGCGCGGAGCTGGAACACGCGATCTACGTCGCGACGCTCGACGAGCTGGCCGCGAACGGATACGGCCGGCTCTCCATGGACGGCATCGCCGCCCGGGCCGGCACGGGCAAGGCCGCGCTCTACCGTCGCTGGCCCGGCAAGCAGCCCCTGGTCCTGGATGCCCTGCGCTACGCCCTGCCCCCGCTGCCCGAGCCGAACCCGGAGCGCTCGACCCGTGAGAACCTCGCCGGCGTCCTGACCGCCTTCAACGACGTGCTGGCGGGCCGAACCCTGATACCGGGCATCGGGTTCATCGTCGACATGCTGCACGAGCCGGAGCTCCGCGCCCTGTTCGCGCAACAGATCATCGCGCCACGCCTGGAAAGCATCGACGCCCTCCTCCACGAGGGCGTCCACCGCGGCGAGTTCGACTCCGAGGCCGTGCAGCCCCTGGCCGCCCGCACCGGGCCCGCCCTCATACTGCAGAGCTTCCTCCTCACCGGCGAACCGCCCGGCCCGCAGGAGATCGACCTCATCATCGACACCGTCCTCCATCGACCGGCACCGCCCGGGCGGTAGGGGCACGGCGAAGGCGAGGGACCGGCGCGCCCGGTACCGACCGGATACCGACGGGCCAGTGCGCCGTCCGCGACGCCGTCAGGGTTGCACGGTGCGGGACTCCCTCCCGTTCGGCCGTTCCTCGCGCCGGGCGCCGAGCGCCAGGCGGGCGCCCCGTTCGCCCTCGACGCCTGACGTGACCGGCTTCCTTCCAACGGGGTGTGCGCAGGTCAGCGCGTTGGCCTAGAGTGAAACCGGGGGTGACCCCAGTTGGTAAGTGAGGGCGCCCCAGCTGGCAAGGGGAGCGCGTGAGAGGGGACGACGATCGCTGATGGCTGACGCAGGAGCACCACGACCGTTGCGGGCCGACGCACGCCGCAACCGGGAGAAGATCCTCACCGCCGCCGTGCGCGCGTTCGCGACGGAGGGGCTGGACGCGCACCTGGAACGCATCGCCAAGGAGGCGGGCGTCGGCAGCGCGACGCTGTACCGCAACTTCCCCACCCGCGAGGCACTGATCGAGGCGGTCTACCGCAACGAGGTGGCCCAACTGTGCGACGCAGCCCCCACCCTGCTCGCAACGAAACCGCCCCACGAAGCCCTGCGCGCCTGGACACTGCTCTTCCTGGACTACGTCACCGCCAAATACGGCATGATCGACGCCCTGCGCGCCCTCGCCGCGACGGGCAGCAACCCCTACGGCCACAGCCGGGAAATGATCCGGGCGGCCCTCACCGCACTCATGGACGCGTGCGCGGCCGCCGGGACGATCCGCACCGACATCAGCCCCACCGACCTCGGCGCCGCCCTCGAAGGCATCGCCCTCACCTCTGCACGCCCCGACCAACGCCCGCAAGCGGAACGCCTGCTCGCCCTCACCCTGGACGGCCTCACGGCCCGCCCGTGAAGAGGCTCGCGACTGCCGTCGTACCGCGGCGCCGCCGCGACCGATGACGTGCGCGCCCGCGTTCCGTCGACGCCCCCAGCTGGTAGACCCGCCCCGCTCCGCGAGAGCGCCGAAGCCCCGGCCCCGACCATCGAGGAGTCGCCGATGCCTGCCCAGACCCACGGCACGCCGGGCGGCTCGCCACGTACGGAACCCTCGCCACGCGCCTGTCCCTGCTGAGCGATCGGCGGCTCGGCGAGATCGTGTCCGCCGCCCCGCTGGGGTCCGGCGTCGGCGGCAGGCCCGCGGAGCTGGACGTCGGCCGGCGCAGTGGACCACCGGTCGAAGGGGCCCACCGCGCCCTGCGCCGCCGCGGCCGCCGCCCGGCGGAGCCTCCGACGCTCAACGGTGTCGCGGGCGGCGTGCGCGCGGCACGGTCACGCCACCAGGCGCAGCCAGGCCGCCGCGAGTGCGGCATGACCGGCCGGAGTCGGGTGCACGCCGTCCGCGGACCAGTGCTCCGGGTCGCTGGCCGCGGCGAGTTCGGCGAACATGCCGTCCGCGGCGAGCAGGTGCGCGCCGTACCTGCGGGCGAGTTCGCGCACGACCTGGATCTTCGGGTCCAGGTCGGCCCGCCACTCCTCGCGCACCGCGTCGTCGATCTGCGCGCCGGGGCCGGCCATGACGGTGCCGCGGATCGGCAGCAGGAACGGCTCGACGAGGATCAGCTCCGTGCCCGCCTCGGCCAGCGGGGCGAGCAGCCGGTCGTAACCCGCCGCGAACTCCTCCGCGGGGATCACGCGGCCGTCCGGGTCGAGTGTGTGCCAGCCCATGTCGTTGACGCCGACGAGGAGCGACACCACGTCCGGGCGCGCGTCGAGCACGTCCGTCTGCCAGCGGGTTTCCAGATCGCTCACCTTGTGGCCGCCGATGCCGGTGTTCAGCCAGTTCACGGGCCGGTCCGGGTGCCGGAAGTCCCACTCGCCCGCGACCCGCAGCGGGTAGCCGAAGCCGAGGCCGTCCTCGCTGTCCAGCCGCTGGCTGTCGGTGATGGAGTCGCCGGCGAACATCACGGTGGATCCCGGGCGCAGGGTGATCGTCATCTGTGCTCCTTGAAAGGTGAGGCGGGGGCAGGGAGGGACGAGGAGGGACAGGACGGCGGCTCAGGTTCCGGCGTTGCCGAACCACCGGTCGGCGGCCTGCTCGAACGCCTTGTGGTCGAAGTCGCGCGCGCCGACCCAGGCGACGACGCCGTCCGGCCGGACGAGCACGGCACCCAGTCCCAGGTCGTCCTTGGCCGTGCCGGCCGCGTACCGCAGCAGGCTCGGCCGGTCCGCCGCCGCTTCCCGCAGCCGGCGCCCGGCGCCGAAGTCGAGCACGACGCCCCGTCCGTCGTGCATCAGGTCGGCGAGGTACGTGCCGTCCCCCAGGCGGAAGTCCGGGGCGTTGCGGCCGACCAGCGGATGCTCGCTGCCGAGGTCGTGGCGGACCGACGAGCCCGACAGCTTCCCGAACGCGTAGGTCGTCCCGTCCTGGGTCCCGAGCAGGTCGCGGAGCACTCCTTGGACGGCCTGGCCGTGCCGGTCCGGAGCCATGGCCGCAACCTGGGCGCGCGACCAGTCGAGCACCTGCGCGCCGACCAGGTGGCGTTCGCGGGTGTAGGTGTCGAGAAGTCCGTCCGGCGCGTGCCCGTGCACGGTCGCCGCGAGCTTCCACCCCAGGTTCAGGGCGTCGCCCAGTCCGGTGTTGAGCCCCTGTCCGCCGAGGGGGGAGTGGATGTGCGCGGCGTCGCCCGCGAGCAGAACGCGTCCCTGCCGGTAGGTCGTCGTCTGCATCGCCCGATCGGTGAAGGTCGACGCGCGGTGGACCTCGCGCAGCGTCACCTCGGTGCCGGAGACGCGGCGCAGCACCGTCTGGAGGTGGTCGAGGGTCGGCGGCTGCGAACGGTCGAACGCACCGCCGTCGAAGTCCATCGCGCCGATGTGCCCCTCCGCGCGCAGCCGGAGGTACATGCCGGTCGGCGTCAGGTTGATCCCCGGGCGCAGCACCTCGGGATTGGCGAGGGTGGCGACGACGGTGTAGCCGGTGAACCGCGGCTCGGTACCGACGAACGCGAAGCCGGCGAGCCGCCGCACCGTGCTGCGCCCGCCGTCGCACCCGACGGCCCAGCGGGCCGCGTACGCGTCGTCGCCGGCCCGCACGACCACGCCCTCGTCGTCCTGTGCGACGCCGGACACCGTGACGCCGCGCTTGATCTCCACGCCGAGCTTGGCGGCGCGCTCGGACAGCACCGTCTCGACCGCGGCGAGGCTGGTCATCGTGAAGTCCGGTGCCAGGCTGGGCAGTCGGAACGGCAGCGCGGCGAGGTCCACCTTGGTCGGGTCGAGCACGATGCCGGCGAAGTGGCCCACGCCGCCGCGGATCGGCGGCGGCCCGTCCGCGTCGAGGTCCGGACCGGGTGCGTCATGGACGCCCGACGCGGCCAGCAGCGGGGGCAGCAACCCGCGGCGGTGGAATGCCTGGAGCGACGCGGCGAACAACCCCCGGACCCCGAGCGGCTCCGCCCGCCACGGGGACCCGGGCTCCGCCTCCCGCTCCAGCACCACGACGGAGCAGCCGGCGAGCCCCAACTCGCAGGCGAGGAACAGACCGACCGGGCCGGCGCCCACGATCACCACGTCATGCATGAGAATTTCCCTTCGAACGAACCAACTCGTTGACGCCCCAAGGCTGCGGGGCGCCGCTCACACCGGGCTCACACGGCGCTGACACGGAAGCGCACCGGTGCCGACCTGACACGAGGACCCGGCGGGGCGTGCGCGAAGATGGGGAGATGGGCGGGGGTGTGCGGCTTCGCGTCACGCTGCTCGGCGCCTTCGAGGCGTCGCGCGGTGACACCGTCCTGCCCGTTCCCGGCGCCCGCTTACAGGCTCTGATCGCGCGGCTGGCGCTCGCCGGCGGGCGCGCGGTCGAACGGGCAACACTGGTCGACACGATCTGGGCCGCGGACCCGCCGACCGACCCCGCCCACGCCCTCCAGGCCCTCGTCTCACGGCTGCGCCGCACCCTCGGCTCGGCCGGCGACGTCGCGCAGGGCGCCGGCGGCTACCGGCTGGCCGTGGACGCCGCCGACGTGGACGCGCTGCGGTTCGAGCAGCTCGCCGGGGACGGCCGGCACCACCTGCGGGCCGGCGCACCCCAATGCGCGGCGACCGCGCTAGGGGAGGCCGTGGCGCTGTGGGGCGACCGTCCCGGCGTCGAGCCCGCGCTCGTCGCCGACTTGGCTCCCGCCGTCGCGACCCGGCTGGCCCACGCCTCGATCGAGGCCGTCGTCGACCTCGCCGACGCCGAACTGGCGCTGGGGCACGCTGACGCGGCCACCGTCCGCCTCACCGCCCTCCTCACCGAGCACCCCGTCCACGAACGCGCCGCCGCGCTGCTCATGGACGCGCTCGCCGCCCAGGGCCGCCAGGCCGAGGCCCTCGCCCGGTACGAGCAGCTCCGCGCGACCCTGGCCGACGACCTCGGCACCGACCCGGGCACCGCCCTGCGCGAACGCCACCTGCGCCTGCTGCGCACCGACCGGCCCGCCCCCGACACCGCGCCGACCAGACGGAGCAACCTGCCCGCGCCGCTGACCAGCTTCGTCGGCCGCGACGACGACCTCGCCCGGATCGGCACGCTGCTCACGGCCGGACGCCTGGTCACCGTGGTCGGTCCCGGCGGCGCGGGCAAGACGCGGCTCGCCGTCGAGGCCGCCCGCCACCATCGGACCGAGTACCGCGACGGCGCCTGGATGATCGACCTCGCCTCGGTCACCGAGCCCACCAAGGTCGGCACGGCGCTGCTGGCCGCGATCGGGCTGCGCGGCTCGGCGCTCTTCGAAGCCTCGGCCAAGCTGCGCGGTGATGCCAGGGGCGAACTGGACGTACTGGCCGACCAGTTGGGCGGCCGGGAGTGCCTGCTCGTGGTGGACAACTGCGAGCACCTCATCGACGCCGTGGCGCACCTGGTCTCGGCGCTGCTGGCCCGCTGCGCAGGGCTGCGGGTACTGGCCACCAGCCGCGAGCCGTTGGCGATCGACGGCGAGAGCCTCGTCCTGCTCGGCCCGCTCGCCCTCCCCGCACCGCACACGGACGTCGCACGGGCCCGCCGGTCGCCGTCGGTGCTGCTGTTCAGCGAGCGGGCGGCGGCCGTGCGGCCGGGGTTCGACGTCGACGAGCGCAACCTCGGCGACGTGCTGCGCGTCGTGCGCAGCCTGGACGGGCTGCCGCTCGCACTTGAGCTGGCCGCGGCCCGCCTGCGGACCCTCTCGCTGTCCGACCTGGCCGCCGGGCTGTCCGACCGGTTCCGCCTGCTGACCACCGGCAGCCGGACCGCCGCACCGCGGCACCGCACGCTGCGCGCGGTCATCGCCTGGAGCTGGGACCTGCTGGGCGCCGATGCACGGACGGTCGCGGAGCGGATCGCGGTGCTGCCCGGTGGCGTCACGCCGGCGTCGGCCACCGCGGTCTGTGCCGGCACCGCGGTGCCCGCCGACGACGTCCGGGACCTGCTCGCGGACCTGGTCGACCGGTCGTTGCTGCACCTCGCGCCGGACACCGGCCGGTACCGGATGCTGGAGACGATCCGCGAGTACGGCCTGGAGCGCCTGGCCGAAGAGGACACTCCGACCGACGTACGGGACCTGGCCGCCCGGCACTTCGCCGAACTCGTCGCCCGCCAGGACCCGTTGCTGCGGGGCCCCGAACAGCTCGACGCGCTCCACGTGCTGCACGCCGAGTACGACAACGTGCTCGCCGCGCTCCGCCACCTCCACGACACCGGCGATGCCGACCGCGCGACCGGGCTCGCGGTGAACCTCATCTGGTGCTGGCGCATGCTCGGCCGGCATGCCGACGCCGCCTACTGGCTCGGCGCGGCGGTCGCGTTGCCGGTGGAGCAGCCGAGCGTCGAGCGCGACATCGCCGAGGGGATGCTGCTGCTCAACTTCCTTGCCACCCCGAGCACGCTCGTCGTCGACGTGTCCGAGGAACGGGGCGAGGAACTGCGCGCGCTCGTCGGCCGCCTGCGCAACCACCCGGAGCTGCCGGGCGTCGGCGGTGCCCTGCTCGCGACCCGGCTGGCCGCCCTGGACGCCGACGACGCACCGTCGACGTTTCTCCAGCGGCTGGTCGACGGGCCGGACCCGTGGCTGGCCGGGCTGGCCCGCATGTTCCGGGCCCACTTCGCCGAGAACGAGGCCCACCTCGATCAGGTACGCAGCGACGTGCCCGCCGCCCTGGAATGCTTCGACCGGGCGGGCGACCGCTGGGCCCTGGCCAAGGCACTGCCGCTGCGCGCGCTGCTGCGGCAGTACGACGGGGACCTCGACGGCGCGCTGGCCGACCTCGACGAAGCCAAACGCCTGGCCCGCACGTTCGGGTCGCTCAGCCTCGACGACGAGGTCTTCATCGACCTGCGCCGCATCGACGTGCACGAGCGGCTCGACGACGGCGCGCGAGCGGGGAGGCTGGTCGCCGCGGCCCGCGAACGCGCGCGGCGCTCGGCCTCGCCCGAGCTGGCGATCGTGCTCGACGCCCGGGAGGCCGGTCTGTGCGTGCGGACCGGCGACCTGGAACGGGCCCGCGAGCTGGTCGAGTCGGCCGAGGCCGGACTGTCCGAGCAGCTCCCGGTCGTCGGCCTCCACGGGCGCGCCCTCGTCGCCACGGCACGGGCCGCACTCTGCCTCGCACTCGGCGACGGGCCGGGCGCCGAGGAGGCACTGGACCGGGCGTACGCGGCTGCGGTCGACAGCAGGGACATGCCGTTCGCCGCGACGGTGGTGGTGACCGTGGCCGGCCTCGCCGCGCTCCACGGGCGGCACCGGGACGCGGCCGGCCTGCTCGGCGCGGCGGCACGGCTGCGGGGCGCCCACGACCGCACCGACCCGCAGGTCCGCGCGCTGAGCAGCCGCAGCCGGCGCGCGCTCGGCGACGACCGCTTCGCCGAGGCGTACCGGGCCGGCTGGAACCAGGACCCGGCGGCGGCCCTGGCCCACACCGATCCGGCGCGCCTGCGCTGCGTGGCGCCACCGTCCGCGGCACGTCCCGAACTGGGCGCCGCCGTGCAGCGGTGATCCTGCGCGGCCGTCAGACCGGCTGCCGGGGATGTTAGTGGGGTGTTAGTGGCGTGGCAGGCGGGTGGGGGAGTGTGGGTGTCCTACGGCCGCCCACCGCGCCAGACTCCGTAGGCCGACATCCGTCCGGATGCGAGCCCGATGCCCAGCAATTGCGCCACGGTAAGGAAGTGTCGCTGATGTCTCGTCAGTCGAAGATCGCCCTGT
This sequence comes from Streptomyces diastatochromogenes, assembly GCA_001418405.1. GTDB lineage: Bacteria > Actinomycetota > Actinomycetes > Streptomycetales > Streptomycetaceae > Streptomyces > Streptomyces albulus_C. The sequence goes on from LIQL01000039.1 coordinate 33,912, forward strand.
TCGCATCGTTGCTCACCTTGATCATCGGTCTGGTCTGCGCCGCACAGGACCAGGTGGTGGGCCGACCGCAGGCGCAGCCGGAGGCGGAAGTGGGGACCAAGGCGGGGCACGGGGCGGTGCCGGCGGTCCAGGCCGCGGGGACGTTCCGGAACCCGCTGAACACGGGTGCCGACCCGTTCCTCACCTACGCGAACGGGGCCTACCACCTCACCACCACCCAGAACGACAGCATCAAGATGTGGAGTTCGCCCTCGCTCGGCACACTGCTCGACGCGGACCCGGTCACCGTGTGGCGGGACACCGATCCCACACGCAACCAGCACATATGGGCGGCCGAGTTCTACCGTTTCGGAAACCGCTGGTACATGTACTACACGGCCGACGACGGCGTGGACGAACACCACCGGCTGTACGTCCTGGAGTCGGACGCCGACGACCCGGCCGGGCCGTACCACTTCAAGGCGAGGCTGACCCCGCCCAACCACGCGAACGACTTCGCCATCGACCCGAGCGTCTTCCAGCACAACGGCAAGCTCTACCTGGCCTATTCGGGACTCAACCCCTACCAGCACAACGGCCTGAACATCGCCCCGATGTCCAACCCGTACACCGTCTCCGGGGACGCGGTGGCCCTCAAGGCCGACGGGGGCTGCCCGGAAGTCCGGGAGGCCCCCGAATTCCTCAACCGCAACGGCCGTACCTGGCTGACGTACTCGACCTGCGACACCGGCAAGCCCGACTACCAGCTGTGGATGCTGTCCCTGCCGGACGACGCCGACCCCTTGAAGCCCGCCGACTGGCAGCAGCACCCCGGACCGGTCTTCGGCCGCAACGACGCCAAGGGGGTGTACGGCCCCGGCCACCACGCCTTCTTCCGGTCACCCGACGGCACCCAGGACTGGATCGCCTACCACGCCAAGTCGACCTCGGCGTACACCTACGGCAACCGCACGACCCGGGCCCAGCCGATCGGCTGGCATGCGGACGGCAGTCCGGACCTGGGCCGGCCGCTCGCCGCGGGCGCCTCGCAGGCCCTGCCTGCCGGCGACCCGGGCAACGGCAACTACTGGATCAACGACGACGGCCGTTCGAGCGGGCCGGGCCAGGTCTCCTACCAGGGTGCCTGGAACTCGGGCAAGGGGTGCGCGGCCCAGTGCTTCTGGGGCGACGACCACTGGAGCGACCGGACGGGCAACACCGCGACCTTCACCTTCACCGGCACCCGCATCGCGCTGCTGTCCGTACAGGACACCGGCAACGGCATCGCCGCCCTCAGCGTCGACGGCGGCCCCGAAAAGCGCGTCGACTTCTACGCCTCGCCCCGGACTGGCGAGACACTCCAGTACCTCAGCCCGCGGCTGCCTTCCGGCAAGCACACCCTGCGCGTCCGGGTCACCGGGGAACACGGCGCACCGTCCACCGGATCCTTCGTGAGCGTGGACCGGGCCGAGGTCTACACCAACTGAGACCGTCCGACGGCCCGACCGCCCGCGGCGGGTCGGTGACCGGGCGCCGGGTGCCGCCGCGGACCCGCGCCGAGGCGTCGAGAGCTCCGAACCGGAGGCTCACCCGAACTCGCCGTGCCGCACCACCCGTTCTGTGCCGCAGCACCCGCTCTGTGCGGCCCGTTCGTGCTATTCGCGCGCCCCGAGCGGTGATTTCCCGTCGCTGCCCGGGGTCGGCGGCGAGGCGTCGCCCGACCATCCAACGCCGCCTGCCGGACGGCTCCTACCTGGCCCGCCCGGCCGTCCCCTACCGGGCCGGGCACCGCTACGGCACGCTGCCGGTACGCGTGATCGAGGCGCGGATCACCGTCACCCTCGCCGACGCTGCCACCCGGCGTGAACCGTGGCGGCTGGTCACCAGTCTGCTCGATCACGAGCGTCATTCAGCCGGCGAGCTCGTGGAGCTCTACCACCCCCGGTGGCAGGTGGAGACCACCTACTTCTCGATCAAGGCGACCATGCTCGACGGCCGCGTCCTGCGCTCGCGAAGCGTCCCGGGCCTGGATCAAGAGGTCTACGCGCTCCTGGCGACCTACCAGGCGCTCATCCGCACCGCGGCCGACGCGTTCTCCACCCGGCCGGGTCTGGCCATGGAGCGGATCAGCTTCACCGTTCTGCTGCGGGCCGCCGCCGATCAGGTCACCACCGCCACCGGTATACACGCCAGCCGGTATACACGCCGCCGGGCCCGACCCCTTGCTCGGACCGATCGGCCGGATGGTCCTGGACAACCTGCTGCCCACCGCGCGGCGCCAGCGCGTCAAGGCCCGCAGCCGCAAGAACCCAACGAGCAAGTACCGGCCGAACGCAGGAAAACACCCGCAAACCACCCAGACCTACGCCCTTTCTGTCGAGATCCACGTCATGGAAGACGGACTTGCATCACGCCTCCGCCGGTAAACGCAACGGCGTTGAAGTCCTAGTTGTATTCGAACCAGGTCAGGATGGCCTTCACCCGGCGGTTGTCCTCGCCGGAGGGCATGCCGAGTTTCAGGAAGACGTTCCCCACGTGTTTGGCCACGGCGGCGCCCGAGAGGAACAGCTCTGCCGCGATCTCCGGGTTGGAGCGGCCTTCGGCCATGAGGGCGAGCACCTCCTGTTCGCGGGCCGTGAGCCGGGCGAGCGGGCCCCGCGGCGGGTCGGCGCGGGTGACGTGGCGAACCACCTCGGGGTCGATCACCACTCCGCCGCCGGAGACCGTCTCGACGGCCCGCAGGAAGTCCGCCACTCTGCCCACCTTCTCCTTGAGCAGGTAGCCGACTGCCCCGTCGGCGCCCGGGCCGTTCAGGAGTTCGCGCACGTACGGGCCCGTGACGTAGGCGGAGAGGACCAGTACCGGCAGGTCCTGGTGCCGCGACCGAATGTCGATCGCGGCCCGGAGTCCGTCGTCGGTGTTCCCGGGCGGCATGCGAACATCCGTGATCACCAGGTCGGGGGCGGCTCCGGCGGCGGTGAGGTCGTCGACAGCGGCGACCAGTTCGTCGGCGTCCTCGCATTCGCGGATCACGTCGTGGGCACTGGAAACCAGGATCTCCCGGATTCCGGCGCGTATCAGCAGACTGTCGTCCGCCAGGATGATTCTCACAATCGATTTCCTATCGCTTTTCCCTGTCGAATTCCGTCACCACGGGGGTTGGGTCGGGGCGGATGCCACGACCTCCGTTCCGCCGCCCGGCGGGCTGATGATTTCGAGGTTCCCACCGACGCTTCGCATCCGCTCACGCAGCCCGGAGAGCCCGGATCCGGTGCTGATCCGCGCGCCGCCGGCGCCGTCGTCGGCCACCCGGACGCGGACGCCGCTCTCGGTGCACCGCATCTCGATCCGGGCGCTCCCGACGCCCGCGTGCTTGGCGATGTTCGTCAGGGCCTCGGAGACCGTGAAGTACACGGCCGTGGCGATCGGCGAGGAGAGCCAGGCGTCCGTACCGGTGCTGGTCAGTTCGACCTGCAACGGTGATCTTGCCACCAGTTCCCGGACGGCGGCGATGAGACCGAGATCGCTCAGTTCGCTGGGGTGGATGTCGCGCACCGTCTCCCTCAGCCGTTCGAGCGCGCGCTCCGCCTGGGCCTGGGCCTGGCGGGCCAGCTGGACGATCCGTTCCTGGTCGGTGGCCGTCGCTGCGGCTTCCAGGATTCCCAGGCGCATGACGAGGGCGACGAGTTCCTGCTGGGCGCCGTCGTGCAGGTCACGCTCGATGCGCCGGCGCTCGTTCTCGAAGGCCGCCGTCAGCGAGGCCCGGCTGGCGCGGAGTTCCTCCAGTTTCGCGAGCAGGTCGGGGTTCCGGCTCCCCGAGAAGGCCCGCAGGAGCAGGTCGCGGAGCAGGGAGATGCCGGCCAGCGCGCCCACGGTGACCGCACCGAGGGCGATTCCCGCGGGCACCGCCACGAGGGTTTCCCACAGGGCGGCCGGGGTGAACGGGCCGACTTTCGCGGCGATGCCGAAACCCCAGAAGACGGGGGAGAAAACCAGCGCCAGAGTGCCGAAGAATCCGAAGAAGCCCACCAACAGCGAGAGCGCGGACAGGAGCGCGGCGGTGACGAACACGGGGAGGTCGGTCCTCCACACCGACCGTGCCCGCAGCCGACCGGCCACCCACTGCGGCCAGCTGCGGTCGGCGGGTCGCAGCGGCATCGTCCGGACTCCACACCACTGCGCCCTGGAGCGGTCCAGTTCGGCCACCACCGGAACCGAGACCGGCGCAGCGAGAACGGAAATCAGGAGAATCGGAAAGGCGGCCGCTGCGACGAATTCGGTCAGTATCCTCCGGGCAATACGAATCTGCGCCATGATCAAAATTTTCGCACAGTTCGGATCGGTCGGGCGGTAGATCCAAGTCTACCTCCAATAGCAGTGCAGGCACCCGTGCACTCCACTGCCCGGCCCTGCTTTCCTTGATTCATGCCATTTTCCACTACCGCTCCCGTGGCGTGCATTCGTTTGCGCGGCCTTCGGACGGAATTCCCCATTCCCGGCCGCCGGGGCGAGACGACGCGTGTCCTGCACGACATCGACCTGGAGATTCCCGAAGGCCAGCTGACCGCCGTCGTCGGCCCCTCCGGTTCGGGCAAGTCGACGCTCCTGCTTTGCACGGCCGGGCTGGAGCGGGCGACCGCGGGGTCCGTCGAGATCCTCGGGACGGACGTCCGCTCACTCAGCCCCCGCAAGCAGGCCGCGTTCCGCAGCGAGAACATCGGCTTCGTCTTCCAGGAGTACAACCTCGTCAGCTCGCTGACGGTCGAGGACAACATCGCCCTGCCGGCGCGGCTCGCCGGCCGCCGGGTGCCCAGGGCGCGGGTCGAGGACGCCATGGCGCGGCTCGGCATCGCCAAGCACGCGCGGCGACGCCCCGACCGCCTCTCCGGTGGCGAGCGCCAGCGCGTCGCGGTGGCCCGGGTGGTGGCGAACCAGCCGCGGATCGTCTTCGCCGACGAGCCGACGGGTGCGCTCGACCTCAAGTCGGGTCATGTGGTGCTCGACTGGCTGCAGGCGCTTCCCGCGCAGGGGAGCACCGTGCTCATGGTCACCCACGACCCTCATGCGGCCGCGCGGGCCGATCAGGTCGTGGTGATGGGGTCCGGGCGGGTACACGCCGTCATCCCCGGTGGCGACTCCCGCGCGGTGGGCGACGCCGTCCTCGCGGCGCAGTCGGCGGACGAAGCGGACGGGGAGGAGTCGTGATCCGGCTCGTGCTGTCGGACATCCGCCTGCAGGCGTCGATGTGGTGGTGGACGCTCCTGTGCGCCACGGTCGGCGCGGCGTGCTCGGCGGGCTCGGCCATCGCGATGTTCACCGCCGTCTCGGCGGCGCGGGCGGCGGGTGACGCACGGATGGTCTCCGCGTCGATCGCCCTCGGCGGCAACATCGTCTTCTTCACCGTGCTCGCCGCCGTGGGCATCGTCGCCTCCTCGGTCGGTCTGACGCTGACGACCCAGCGGCGCGAGCACGCCCTGTGGGTGATCCTCGGGATTCCGCGCCACCGGGTCAGGTTCATCCTGCGGACGGAGATGGTGGTGCTGGGCGCGGTGGCCGGCGCGCTGGCCGCACCGCTCGCCCTGCTGGTCGCGGGTGTCGCCCTCGCACAGTGGAAGGGGAGGGGTCTCGAACTGCACGGGGCCTCGGTCGGGTTCCGGTTCTGGTACGTCGGCGTGAGCGTGCTGTTCGGACTGGTTCCGTGCCTGCTCGGGGGCTGGGGCGTCACCCGGCGGGCCGCCAGGACGCCGGAGATGCGCGCCTTCCGGGACTTCTCCGATCCCCCGGCGCGGCCGGGCGTAGCCCGCGGTGGCCTCGCCCTGTGCCTGCTCGCCGGTGTGGTCGGGATGTGGGTCCCCGGCCTGGGCCTCGAACTCAAGGGCGGGCTCGCCCAGCGGACGGCCTTCGCGTTCGCCGGGAACCTCTTCCTCGTCTGCCTGCTGCTGCTGATGGGGCCGTGGGTGCTCACCCCGCTGATGAAGCTCTGGACGGCGCTGGTGCCCTCGCGCGGCGTCGCCTGGCACCTTGCCGTGCAGTCGTGCCGGGCCCGCGCGACGAGGAGCGTCACCACGGTGCTGCCCTTCGCGCTCTCCCTGTCGTTCGTCGGCCTCTTCATGGTGATGGGGAAGGTCATGCCCGGAGGCAGCGCCGGGCTGGACGACATCCTGGTCGTGCTGGGCTGGGTCTTCGTCGTGTCCTGGGTCGGGGGCCTCGCCGTGATCGCCCTCGTCGGGCGGGAGCGCGCCCGTGACTCCGCCGTCGTGACGGTGGCCGGTGCGCGGCCGGGCGTGGTCACCCGGTCGATGGTCTACGAGGGGGCGATCTACGCGGGGACGGCGATCGTCTTCGGCGCGCTGTTCGTCGCCGTGTCGAGTCTCACCATCGCTCTGGGAGCCCGGATCGACGTCGTCCGCGTCCTGGCGGGCCTCCCGTGGGCCACGCTCGGGGCGCTCGCCGCCGGGACGCTGGTCACCACCTGCCTCGCGCTGGTCCTGCAGGCGGCCCGGGTGTCGCGCACGGTCGCGGTCCGGGCGCTGCGCTCGTGAACCGGGGTGCGGGAATCCACACCACCATGTTCGTTGACGAAGGAAGAATTCGATGGAACCGACCACGCGCACGCTTCTCGCCTTCGGCGGAGCCGCGCTCCTCGGCCTCGCCGCCACGGCCTGTACCACGGACGGCGCATCGGCCGGCGCGACCGTGGAATCGAAGTCCTTCGACTTCGCCGGTGGCAGCCTGACCGTCAACTCCGGGTCCGCCGACCTCGCGTTGGTGGCCGCCGACATCGAGGGCGTTCAGGTGGAACGACGGGTCAGCGGCAGGAAGGTTGGCGGGGAGGTGGGGTCCGGCTGGCAGCTCGAAGGGGGCACGCTCACACTCTCGCTGGACTGCACGGGGATCTCGGTGGACTGCGGCGCGAAGTACACCGTGAAGGTCCCGCGCGCCGTCGCCGTCACCGCCGAGAGCGGCAAGGGGCGCATCGAGGCCACCGGCTTCACCGCGGACTTCTCGGCCAGGACCGCCGGCGGCGACGTCCGGTTGTCGGACCTCCACGGAGCCAAGCTGGCCCTGGAAGGCGGCGACGGAAGCATCGAGGGCGACGGGATCTCCGCCCGGTCCGTCAGCGTCACGTCGCGGAACGGCAACGTCGACCTGGGCCTGGCCGCCGTGCCCGACCTGGTCGACGTGCAGAGCAGGGACGGCGACGTCGAGCTGGGCCTGCCGGAATCGAAGTACGCGGTCCGCACGGCCGCGAAGAAGGGCGACGTCACCGTGAACGTCGCGCAGGACGACGCGAGCGGCCATTCCGTGGCCGTCCGGACCCGCAACGGCAGCATCGCCATCGGCACGGGCGGGAAGTCCTAGCCGCCGCGCAGCAACCAGGCCGGAAGCGTTCGATCGAGCGCGAAAGTCGAACAGGAAAGAACGAATGTCAAGCAACTCCCTCTCCGGAATCACGACACCTCGGGTACGGCGGCGTACGGCCCTGGCGCTCGCCGCGTCGATGACGGCTGCCGTGGCGATGACGGCGTGCTCCCACAACTCCACGGACAACTCAGCCTCTCCGGCACCGGGTGCTGCACGGGTAAGCGCCGACCTGCAGAAGCTCATGAGTACCGCGCCGTGGTCGTCGGGCCAGTGGGGCCTGCAGGTCGCCGATCTGCGGACGGGGAAGGTCGTCCAATCCAAGGGCGCCGATTCTCAGTTCATGACCGGTTCGACGGCCAAGACCTTCGCGGTCAGTGCTGCGCTCGATGTCCTGGGTGACGACCATCGCTTCCGTACGCCCGTGGTGCATTCGGGTACGGTCTCCGCGGACGGGCGGCTCTCCGGCGATCTCATCCTGGTCGGGAGCGGCGATCTGGCACTCGGTGGGCGGACCACCGCGTCAGGCGGACTGGACGTCCCCGACTTCGACCACTATGACGCCAACGCCGTACCCGGCATGGCGACCATCACCGAAGAGGATCCGCTGGCGGGTGTCAACGAGCTGGCTCGGCAGGTCGCGGCCAGTGGAGTCCGCCATGTCGACGGCGACGTGGTGATCGACAACCGACTCTGGGATCCGGTGTCGATCGGCGGGGTGCCGGTCACTCCGACCATCGTCAACGACAACCTGATCGACGTGCTCATCACGCCGGGCGCACCCGGCGAGCCAGCCAAGGTCGACTGGCGCCCGAAGACGGCCGCCTTCGGCGTCGACGCGCAGGTGACGACCACACCCGCCGGAAGCAAGCCGACGGTGACGACCGAAAGCGTGAGTCCTGGTCATATTCGGGTCCGAGGTTCCGTGCCCGCGGACGTGAAGGCTCCCTTCGTGACGACCTACCAGGTTCCCGACCCGGCGGCGTTCGCCCGCACCGTCCTCATCGAGGCACTCGCCAGAAACGGCGTCAGCGTATCCGCCCCCTCGCTGGGAGCGAACCCCGACAGCAAGCTTCCTCCGTCGGCGGAAGTGAGCTCGCTGCCCGTATCGGCGACCTACACTTCTCCGCCCTTCAAGGAGTACGCACAGCTGATCAACAAGGTCAGCCACAATCTCGGGGCGAACCTTCTGCCGCCGCTGATGGCAGCACACAACGGGCAACGAACCTATGCGGACGGCATGAAGATCGAGAAGGAGTTCCTCGCTCACTCAGGTGTGGATCCGAATTCAGTGAGCCTCGTCGACGCCCAGGGCCTCCCCGGCGACAAGGCGACGCCGACTGCCCAGGTGGCGCTGCTGCGGCACCTGGCACGACAGGACGACTTCGACGTCTTCTACGACTCCATGCCGAGCATGGGCGTCGACGGTTCGCTTGCCGACGTCATCGAGCGCACCGATCCCGCCGCAGGACACATCCGTGCGAAGACTGGCACCCTGGTCAGTTCCTACCAGGGCAAGCTGGCTCTCGGCACGAAGGCGCTCGCAGGCTATATCGATGCGAAGGACGGCCGCCGCTACGCCTTCGCGATCTACGTGAACAACATTCCGGTGCCCAGTGACTCCGTGAGCGATGCCATCGACCTCGCGCTCAAGGCCAACAAGCAACTGGGAGCGATGGCCGCCACCATCTACAAGTCGCCCAAGGCGTGATGGGCAGCCCGAGCAGGTGATCGATTCAGCAGCCGGAGACCAACGCCGTTGCGTTTACCGGCGGTGGCGTGATGCAAGTCCGTGTTCCATGACGTGGATCTCGACAGAAAGGGCGTAGGTCTGGGTGGTTTGCGGGTGTTTTCCTGTGTTCGGCCGGTACTTGCTCGTTGGGTTCTCGCGGCTGCGGGCCTTGACGCGCTGGCGGCGCGCGGTGGGCAGCAGGTTGTCCAGGACCATCCGGCCGATCGGTCCGGGCAAGGGGTCGGGCCCGGCGGCGTGTATACCGGCTGGCGTGTATACCGGTGGCGGTGGTGGCCTGATCGGCGGCGGCCTGCAGCAGAACGGTGAAGCTGATCCGCTCCATGGCCAGACCCGGCCGGGTGGTGACCGCGTCGGCCGCGGTGTGGATGAGCGCCTGGTAGGTCGCCAGGAGCGCGTAGACCTCTTGATCCAGGCCCGGGACGCTTCGCGAGCGCAGGATGCTGCCGTCGAGCATGGTCGCCTTGATCGAGAAGTAGGTGGTCTCCATCCTCGTCGTCAGGGACTTGACCAGTCGCCGAACAGCCAAACGCAACGGCGTTGACTTCGAAGCACACCCCCGACGACCTCAATGCGCCCGATGCGACGGCCATGACGAACCCCCCTCACTCCGCGGAATCTCCGGGCTGCGCCGCCCCGAACGGCGCCCCCGTGATCACGCCCTGCACCAGACGACCCTCGGCGGCCCCGAAGTCCTCCAACTGACCGAGCTTCCCCGGCCCGCGCCCGGCCCCGGCCAGATCCTCGTCGCCGTGCACGCCGCCGGACTCAACCCCACGGACTTCAAGCACCGAGCCCTGCGCATCTTCCTGCCGTCCCCGCCGCTGACCCTCGGCTGGGACGTCTCCGGCACCGTGGTGGAGACCGGCTACGGGGTCACCCTCTTCCGGCCCGGTGACGAGGTGTTCGGCATGCTGCCCTACCCGCACGGGGCCGGTTCCCACGCCGAGTACGTGACCGGACCCGCCCGCGCCTTCGCCGCCAAGCCGGCCGGGATCGACCACGTCCAGGCGGCCGCTCTGCCGCTCGCCGCGCTCACCGCCTGGCAGGCCCTCGTCGACACCGCGGGACTCCGGGCCGGTCAGCGCGTGCTGATCCACGCCGCGGCCGGCGGCGTCGGCCATCTCGCCGTCCAGATCGCCAGGGAGCGCGGCGCGCACGTCACCGGGACGGCGAGCGCCCCCAAGCACGACTTCCTGCGCGAACTCGGCGCGGACGCCTGCATCGACCACCGCTCCGAGGACTTCACCGACACCGAGAAGCGCTACGACGTCGTCCTCGACGCCCTCGGCGGACAGACCGCCACCCGCTCCGTCTGGCCGACCGTCGCCGTGAGGCGTCGCAGTGCGGCGTGGGCGGGCGGGCCCCAACTGGGCTTGCCTCCCGGCCGGCCGCGTACGCCGGCGTCCGCGATGTGGATGCCGGCGAGGGCGCGCAGCACCGCCCAGCCGCGGGCGCGACGCAGGGTCGCCGCGTCCGGGCTCGGCCGGTAGGTCTCGTGGAAGCGGTCGACGGCACCGTCCGGGAGCAGGATCCAGGCGGCGGCGAGGTCGCAGGCCGGGTCGCCGGCGAAGAGGTCGCCGAAGTCGATCACACCGGAGAACGTGCCGTTCTCGGTCAGGACGTTGGCCGGGTGCAGGTCGCCGTGGAGCCAGAGGCGCGGACCTGTCCACTCCGGCGCCGCGGCGGCGTCCGCCCAGACCGCACGGACCGCGTCCGGGTCACGAATCAAGCCCAGTTCGGTGGCCGCGGCGAGCCCGTGGGCGAAGCGTTCGGCCTGGCCGGTCAACGGTCCCCCGCGGTCTCGGCCTGCCGGCGCCCCGTCGGGGGCGGGCCGGTGAAGAGCGGTCAGGAAGGCTGCCAGGCTGACCGCCGCCTCCGCGGAACGCGTCGCGGGGGCGCGGTCGGCAGGCTCGCCCGGCACCCACGTGGTGACGAGCCAGGGCCGCGGAAACCGTTCGGAGGGCTCACCGAGGCGCTGCGGGACGGGGATCTGCAACGGAAGGTGCGGGGCGAGGGCGGGCAGCCAGACGTGCTCCTTGCGCAGCAGCGCGTCCGCGGACTGCGTCGCCCAGGGCAACCGCACCGCGAGGTCGTCGCCGAGCCGCCACATCTGGTTGTCCCACCCGAGCGCCCCGAGCTTCAGCGGACGATCCGCCAGATCGGGGTGCTGCTCGCGCAACAGGTCACGGACCATGTCCGCTGTGATGTCCCTCGTGGAGTCGATGGTTGTCATGCGGAGCAACGGTAGTTGGAGAGCGGCCGGTCGGGGCACCGACCTGCTCGACGGTTCCTGGGGTACCCCGTTCGTCGAGGGCCGTGGAGCTGGCGCCGAGGCCCTCGGAGGCGCGGCCACGGCGGTGTCAACCGATCGGTTGACACCGGTGTCAACCGATCCGCGCGTCGCGGTGAGCCGGTCCGACGACGCCACGCAGCCGGCTGCGGCCCAGGATGGATACGCATACGCATACGCATACGCATACGCATACGCATAGGGATAGGGATACCGATACGGATAGGGCCCGGAAGTCCCAACACATATGACAGGCATCGGAGTTGATGGGATGTGAGCCCCGTGAAGGATGGCGAAAAGGCCGCCAAGCGTGTCCGGGCCGTCATCGGAGTTTCTGCTTCCGGCCTCGTCAGCTCTCCGACGCCGACGGCGCACGGAACCCCACGTGCCGTGGGCCGTCGGCCCCGCCTGTCCGCAGCCCGCATCCGCGCCGGGCTGCGGGCGGGCATCGGGATCGCGGTCCGCACGAAGGCGGCGACGAAGCTGTCCGTGTTGCGCACCCGTACCCGCACCCCCTGGAGTTCAAGGAGCACCACGATGACTGACCTCGACCGTGCCTTGAGTGCGGCCGCCAGGCACGGCGACGCCGATGCCGTGCGCGCCGCCCTCGACGGAGGTGCCGCGGTGGACACCCGTGACGCACACCGCCGCACGCCCCTGCTGCTGGCCGCGCTCGGCGACCACGTACCGGCCGCCGAGGTGCTGGTGGCCGCCGGCGCCGACCCGAACGCCCAGGACGCCCGGGACGACAGTCCGTGGCTGGTCACCGGCGTCACCGGCAGCGTCGCCATGATGCGTGCCCTGCTCCCGGCCGGGCCCGACCTGACGGTGACCAACCGCTTCGGCGGCACGTCCCTCATCCCGGCTGCCGAGCGCGGTCACGTCGCCTACGTGCGTGCCGTGCTCCGAGAGACCGACATCGACGTCGACCACGTGAACCGGCTCGGCTGGACCGCGCTGTTGGAGGCCGTGATCCTCGGCGACGGCGGCAGCGCCCACCAGGAGATCGTCGAGCTGCTGATCACCGCCGGCGCGACCCTGAACCTGCCCGACAAAGACGGCGTCACCGCCCTCAGGCACGCCGTGCGTCATGGGTACACCGAGATCGCCGACCTGCTCAAGGTCATCCGGTGACGCGGGCCGTGCCCCGGCGGAGGGCTCTGTCGGCCGTCCGCGCCTCGGCCGTCGTCGCCTCCCTCGCGCTCGTCGTCACGGGGTGCACCGCCGGTGGGGCGGACGGCGCGGCGGCACCGCACGACGGTACGCCGTCCGCCGTGGCGAAGAGGGTCCCCGCGCCCGCCGGCCGGACGCCCGACGGCACCGTGCTCGTCGCCGACTTCGGCGCCGACACCGTGACGTTCGTCGATCCCGCCCGCGGCGCCTTCGACTCCGTACGCGTCGGCACCGCCCCGTACGGGCTGGCCGTCGGCGACGACGGCCGTGCCTGGGTCGCCACCGCCGAGGGCGTCGCCGTCGTCGACACCGCCGAACGCCGGCGGATCACCCGCATCCCGTATGAGACGAAGGGCATCGGCAAGCCGACGCACGGCGAATACCGCGGCGGCGGCATGGGCATCGCGCTCGCCCCTCACGGCCGTCATGCGTACGTCGGAGTCAACCGGCCCGGCGGCAACGGCACCGTCGAGGCGATCGACACCCGCAGCCTGAAGGTCACCGGGGTCGCCGAGGTGGGCCGCCGTCCGTTCGACGTGGACGTCGCACGCGACGGGCACGAGGTGTACGCCACGGATCACGACTCTTTCGACGTCACCGTGGTGACCCCGGGCTCCCTCCGTACCCGGCGCATCGAGGTCGCCCCCTACGGGACCGAAGGCGGCCTGGGATCCTGGCTCAAGCCGCACTACACCGCCGTACGCCCGTCGGACGGCAGGTTGCTGCTGCCGTTCGAAGGGGAGCGGCTGGCCGTGGTCGACCCGGAGACGGGCCGCACGCGCATCGAGCGGATGACCGCCGACACCCACCAGCACGGCGTCACGATCACCGACGACGGCACGCTGTTCGCCGTCGGCATTGGCCCCATCGACCCCTCCCGGGACAAGGGCCCGTCGCTGACCGTGCGCGCCCCGCAGGGCCAGGAGAAGGTGATCCCGCTGGACGGTCCCCACGAGGACGTCGCGGTCTCGCCCGACGGCCGCACCGCCTACGTCACAGGCGGCTTCACCCGCGACGGCTACTGGAACGGCATCTCCGTCGTCGACGTGGACTCCGGCACCGTCCGGCGCCTCGCCGCGGGCGACCGCCCCTTGGGCATCACGATCCTCTGACCGGCGGGGACGAGGAACTGCGGCTGGTCGTGGCAGCGGGTGACCGGGTGAGACGGTGCGGCGCAGGTCCGAGACATCCGCCCTGTGGCAGATCGTGTCCACTGCCGGCCGGACCCCGGTGGGCGACGGCTGCGCTGGGCGGAGCTCGCACGGCGCACCGGCGACCCGATCGTCCGTGAGGGGCACTGACTTTCGTTACGCAGCGACCCTGACGACCGTAAGAACAAAGAGAGTTGGGCGTCGACCGCCGTCGCTTGCCTCGCGGCGGCGGCCGTTGCGGGGGAGGACCGGCGCGGCTTCGGTCGAGGCCGCGCCTCGGACGTCGTCAGCGGCGGGTGACCGCGTCGGCGGAGAGCCCGCGGTCAGCGAGCTGTTGGGCGTAGAGACTGGTGGGGAGGGTGTGGTGGCCGGGTGACTGGACCTGTCCGTCGCTTCCGCTCTGGAGGGCTCCGGTGCAGCCGATGGCCCAGTTGTGGGCGGTGGGGGGTTCCTGGACCATGTAGCTCTGGGTGGTGCAGTTGTACGCGGTGCTGTTGGCGTCGGACCAGCCGTGACCGCCACCGCGGGTGCCGTTGTTGACCAACAGCAGCGAGCCGTCGAGCGTGACGTTGTCATAGAGGGTGCCGCTGCCCCAGCGCTGGTGGCCGCCGGCGTCGTAGGTGTCCTTGACCAGGGTGGCCTTGCAGTCGACGAAGGAGTTCGGGCCGGCCTGGCGGCCGTAGGTGGTGAAGGCGTGGACCTTGGTGGCGGTCACCGCACAGTCCTGGACGAGGTTCTGCTGACCTTGGAGCAGGTACGCCTCGGAGCGGGCGGAGCTGTCGGTGGTCAGCATGTCCAGGGCCTGGGTGCGCAGGACGGAGATGCGACGGGACTGGGGACCGAGCGCGGTCTGACCGCTGCCGCCGAAGTGCCGCCAGGTGACGCCGGCGATCCAGGAGTCCTGGACGGCGTTGAACTCCCAGGGCGCGGCGTTGTAGAAGGTCTTGGCGTAGTCCGGGGCGGCGGCCATGGCCCGGCCGTCCAGGGAGAGGTCCTCGATGCCGACGTGGTCGATGCGCGGGAAGGAGTAGCGGTAGACGGTGGCGCGGGTGTACTGCTTCTCCAAGGCGTTGGTGAGCGGAACGTCGAGGGTGATCCGCCGCCCCTTGATCGCGGTGATCTTCCGCTCGAAGCGCAGGCTCCAGTTGGGGGTGAAGATGCCGTGCATGCCGATCGCGTCGATCCACGCCTGGGTGGTGGGCCGCTCCACCACCACCTCGTCGCCGACCTTGAGTCCCGTGGTGCCGGCGAGGGTGAGGCCGGTCGCCCCGACGGGCACGTAGCCGTCGGTGACTGGCTCCGCGTCACCGACCCGGGTGTACGAGGACTTCTTGCCGATCGTGATCAGCGTCCGAGCGGTAGCCGTGTCCGCGACCAGCGTGGTGCCCGAGGCCCCGCTGCCGGCCCCGCGCAGGACGACTCCGCCGGCGTCGAGGTGGAGTTGGCCGGCGATGTGGTAGCTGCCCGGCGCTAGTTGGACCGCGCCGCGCACACCGTCCTTGCCCACGGGCAGGGCGGACGCCTTGTCGAGTGCGGCC
The DNA here is from genome assembly GCA_001418405.1 of Streptomyces diastatochromogenes. Lineage (GTDB taxonomy): Bacteria > Actinomycetota > Actinomycetes > Streptomycetales > Streptomycetaceae > Streptomyces > Streptomyces albulus_C. Next base: position 49,158 of record LIQL01000039.1, read on the forward strand.
TGGATCGCGGCGGTCGCATCGCCGGCGCCGGGGGCAGACACGGTCACCCGAGTCGCGACCTTCGGCAGCGGGACGCCCCCGCCTTCGTAGCCGGCGTAGGAGTAGTCGGGTACGCGGTTGCCCTGTGCGTCCCGCCCGTAGACCAGCCGTCCGCCCTTGGTGCTGATCCACGTACCACCGACGGGGGAAGCGGACGCCGCCGAACGCTTCCCGGCCCCGGTACCTGTGTCAGGGCTGCCCTGGGCCGCCGCCTGGGTGATCACGACAGCTGCGACCCCGGCGACCACGGCCCCCGCCGACGCCCACGCGTACCGGCGACTGCGCGTCCGGTTCCTGACCTGATCCACTGGGGGCTCCCGTTGCGGTGTGGGGATGATCTGTGCTGGTCAAGATGGCGAGCCGGGGTGGGAAGTTCGGGGATCGACAGATGCTTGGGACGCCCTTGGCGATTTCGAGGCGAAACGATGGCCAAGCGCTGCTCCAGACACGAGGGCGCGCCAGGAATGGGGGGTGAGGGGGCAGGAGTTGGCCTTTGCCCACCTGCCCACCTGCCCGCTGCCCCGCTCCTGGCTCGTCGCCCGACACGCCGCCGGTGTCCGACTGTCCTCCGTGGGCTTCTCGGCCGTGCCCGCTGGTGCCCGCTGGTGCCCGCTGGTGCCCGCGACGCGCGACGGGACGCGCACCATCCCCGCTGCGACCAGCGCGGCCCCTGCCACGCGTTCGCTCGGAACAGGCCCCGGCCGCTGAAGGTGTCGCTGCCCAGGGCGATGCGCACGCCCGGATCGGCGACCTCCTTGACGTTGTCTCGACCGTCCGGATGGATGGCCGACGACCACAGCCCGGCCGCCCGCTGGCCGTGGCCCGGGCCGGGCCTACTCCGAGGGGTCGCGCAGACGCACGGCGAGGGCGGCGATGTCGTCGTCGAGGCGTCCTTTGCTGTAACGGAGGAGGTCGCGGTGAAGAGCCGTGAGCAGCTCGTGGGGCTGCCTCGGCAGCTGTCGGCGCATCCAGGCGGCCAGCGGGAAGAACTCGCCGTCGCGGGCGCGGGCCTCGGTGACCCCGTCGGTGTAGAGGAGCAGCAGGTCGCCGGGGGAGAAGTCGAAGGCGTCGATGGTGTAGTGATCGCCGATCAGCTCCGCGAGGTTGAGCAGCGGCGAGGGGGAGGTGGGTTCGAGGGCGCGGAGTTCACCGTGGTTCAGGAGCAGCGGCGGCGGGTGTCCGCAGTTGAGGATCTCGATGCGCCCGCCCCTGTGCGGCATCTCGGCGAGCAGGGCGGTGGCGAAGCGCTCCACCGGCCCCTCGGCGGGGAAGGCGGCGTTGTAGCGGGCGCAGCTGGCGTCCAGGCGGCGCGCCACGCTGACCATGTCGGCCTCGCCGTACGCCGCCTCCCGGAAGGAGTTGACGATCGCCGCGGCCGCCCCCACGGCCGGCAGCCCCTTCCCCCGCACGTCGCCGATGAGCATCCTGACCCCGTATCGGGTGTCGACCACCTCGAAGAAGTCCCCACCGATACGGGCCTCCGCCGCGGCCGCGACGTACAGCGACTCGATCTCGATGTTCCCGAAGCGGCGCGGCATCGGGCTCAGCACCACCTGCTGCGCCGCATCGGCGACGAGCCGCACCTGAAAGAGGGTCCGCTCCCGTTGGAGCCGGACGTGGCTTCCGTACGCCGCCGCCACGGTGACCGCGATGATCCCCCCGGCCGTCCACCACGTCCCCAGACCGGGGAACACGATGCTGAGGCCGATCATCAGGAAGAGGCAGACCGTCCCCAGCAGGACGGTGGGCAGCACCGGCCACATGGCGGCGGCGAGGGCCGGTGCCGCGGGCAGGAGACGGCTGAAGGCCATCTCCGGGGGAGTGGTGTAGGCCAGGCTGGCGATGACGACGGTGAGGACGACCGGCGAGAGCCGCACGAGCCTCCACCGGCCGTATCGAAGGAGCCGCTGCCGCCCAGACCCAGTCACGCTCCACAGAATATCTATACAAAGCAGACAAAGCGCCCTGATGGGCCGGAGTCGGGCCGCTTGTCGCCGGCCGGTCTTGGCGTGCCGCCACGGTTTCGATGCTCGCCGTCCCGGGCCGCGCCGGTGTCGCCCGGTCCCGCGGTCCTCTGCCGCGCCACGGCGCGGCCCGGCACCGCAGCCCGTGGCGCGCGGCCGTTCACCTCGGTGGCGGATGCCGAGGCCGGCGCGGTCGTGAAGCTGCTGTGCGGCGGCTCGGCAGCCCCGGCCTGCGTGAATCGGCTTCCGTGTCCGCTATCCCTCGCGGCTATCCCTCGCGGCCTGTTCGACGGGCCAGGGCCTGGCCCGCGCCCTGGTTGGCGACGAGTGCGCGCAGGAAGCCCCGGACGGCGTCGAGGTCGTGGCCGGCGGCGGCCTTGGCGATCCGTGCGTTCAGCTCCGCCTCGGCCTCGGTGACGCCGCGGGCCGTGCGATGGCCGGCCGGGGTGAGTGTGAGCTGCACGTGCCGCCGGTCCTCGGCGCCCTCCTCGCGGCGGACCAGGCCGGCGGCCACCAGGCGGTCGACCAGTCGACTGGGGTTGCCGCCGCTCTCGCAGACCAGCAGCGCGCCGAGCCCGGACAGGGTGAGCGGCTGACGCTCCGCCAGGAGCCGCAGCACCTCACCTTGGGCGGGCGTCACGCCCAGTGGTCGCAGGGCCGCCGCCAGCATCCGGTTGCCCTCGCGCTGAGCGGCGAGCACCAGATAACGCACCTCTTCCACCGCATCCATCGCATCCATATCCAAAAGATTACACGGCATTGATTGATACGGCATCGAGCCACCGGGTCCGGCATTGAGGGCCTCGCCCTCCCGATAGATGTCGTATAACTTGATGACGCGACATGGGAAGTGGTGAGGAACCATGGACGAGATCGCCTTCCGGAAGATCCTCGTCGAGCACTTCGGCGGACCCGACGTGCTGCGCACCGTGCGGGCGACGCTGCCCGCACCCGCGCCCGGCTACGCCCGCGTCAAGGTGCTGGCCGCCGGCGTCGGCCTGACCGACGCGATGGCCCGTTCGGGCGACTACCTCCTGCAGCGCAGGACACCCTTCACCCCGGGCTACGAACTCGCCGGCGAAGTCGTCGACTTCACGACCGCAGACACGCCCGCGCCCTCCTGGCTGCGGCCCGGTGCCCGAGTGGCCGCCGCGCTGACCCGGATGGGCGGCTACGCGGAGTACGTCACCCTGCCGCTGTGGCAGCTGGTTCCGCTCCCCGACGGCCTGGACCCCCATATCGCCGCCGCCGTCCCCCTGGACCAAAACGACCGCGAACCGGGCGGCGTCCAGGCCGTCTTCGACCACATCGGCGGCCCGGCCCTGCGCAAGGGATACCGGGTACTGGCCCCCGGCGGGGTGCTGGTGAGCTACGCGGCCAGCGGCCGGCCCGGCCGGATCGTCGGCGACACGCTGCGAGCGGCGGCCCGCGTGACGCTGTTGAACCTGCGCCAGGGCCGCCGCACCGCCCTGGCCATGGTCCGGGAGATCCGCGCCGACCACGCCCGCTATCGCGCCGCGCTGACCGAACTCCTCGCCCTGGCCCATGCCGGCACGACCGCGCCGCAGATCACCACCGCACCGCTGACCGAGGCCGCGGCCGTCCACACCGACCTCGAACGCCGCGCCCTCACCGGCAAGGCCGTCCTCACCACAGACGGCTGAACGGATTTGTCCGCCGCCCGGGCCGGCGCCGACGACGTTGGTGCCACGAGCGAGAGGCGGCCGGTCGAGCACGCCGCCCGAGTGCTCGTCGACCACCTCCCCGACCACCTCTCCGACCACCTCCTCGGCCAGCGGCCTCGCAGCCCGCATGACGCACGGGGAGGCGTACCGACGGTCGGGAAAGGTGACTGGCCCCGGTCAGGCCGTCGTGGCCAGTGGCGCATGGGAGCTGGCTTCCCAGACGAAGTCGTCCAGGTCTCGGCAGGGACTGGCGGCGCCGGAGAGCACGAGGCGGTGGGATCCGGTGCCCTCGGCGGAGACGCCCACGTCCTTGGCGAGACCGCGGCGCTTGTACAGCGCGAGCTTGACGTGACCGGGGGCGCTGGCGAACTCGACGTACTTGCTGCCGAAGCTCTTGCCCACGCTCAGGCCCCGGTCCGCGTAGAACTGCTTGGTGGCCTTCACGTCGTCGACGCCCAACAGGAGCACGAACTCGTCGATGTCCCGGGTGACCGGGCCGGTGTCCTTCTTCGCCGCCGTCGCGATCTTCAGGATCGTGCCGTCCGGTGCCTGGACAACGCCGCCGTAGCCCCACAGTGACTTCGAGGGGGTCTTGAGCGCGGTGGCCCCGGCGGCGAGCGCCTCGTCGACGAGGGCGTCGACGTTGCCCGGCTGGGACACCACCAGCGACAGTGCGAACCCGCGGAAGCCGGTCGTAGGGTCCCCGGCTGCCCGTAGGCGCAGGTGCGGCGAGTCGGGCCCGAGGACGGTGGAGTAGAAGCGGGTGGCGGCCGAGAGGTCGGCCACCTCCAAGGTGACGGTGTCGATGGAGTTCATGCCGTCGAGGTTAGGGCCGGCCGGGTGACCGGCGCTTCTTGAAAACTGACCGCTTCCGGATGCCGCACGGATGCCGCCTGGGAACGGAGCCAGCACGCCCGGCAGCCGTCCGGCGCGGCAGTGGGCCGGCGCGGCAGATCGGACGACGGCGCCGCGGCCGGTCCGACGCGGGGCGTGACTGCGGAGCTACTTGGTTTCGACGTGCCCTACTGCGTCGGGGCCGCTCGTCAGTTCCTCACAAGTGGTCTGCCAGATAAGGGAATCGGGGTGGAGTTGGGAGTGGAGGTAGGCCGCGGTGAGCTGGGCGAGGGCGGCGACGCGCGCCGGGTTCTCGTCGGTGGTCTCGGCGGCGTCGTATCCGGCGATCCCGCCGAGTCCGTGTTCCGCGTCGAAGAGGGTGAGCAGGGTTTTGGGGCCGGGAGCGAGGGTGTAGGGGTCGCTGTGCCAGGCCGGCCCCATGTCCGTGAAGTGCCGGGAGTCGTCCTTGTCGCCGGCGACGACCAGCGCGGGTGCGGTCATGGTGGAGAAGTCGACGGCCCCGACGATCGGCCACTGCGCGGCCATGGGCCCGTTGAAGACGTCGCCGCCTCTGCCGGGCGCGGCGAGCAGCACGCCCGTCTTGATCCGCGGCTCGACGAGGTGCGCCACGTTGCCGGTGTCGGGGTCGGTGAGCCCGGCACCGAGCAGGAGGGCGGCGGTGAAGCCACCGAGCGAGTGTCCGGCGAGGGCGATCTTGGCGTGGTCGATCCGCCCGGCGAGCTGCGGCACGGCGTTCTCGATCATGTCGAGCCGGTCGAGGACGTGGGTCATGTCCTCGGCGCGGGAGCGCCAGAAGTCGGGCCCGCCGGGGGCGTCGGCGACCAGGTGGGTCAGGGTGCTGGAGGTGAGGTGGGTGGGTTGGACGACGACGAATCCGTGTGCCGCCCAGAAGTTGGCGAGCGGCGCGTAGCCGTTGAGCGAGGAGAGGTTGTTCGAGGGGCCGTGGCCGTGGGAGAGGAGGATGACGGGGAGGTCGGTTCCGGTCGCGGGTGCGGAGACGCGTACTTGCAGATCGACGGGACGTCCGGGCACGGGCAGGACCACGGGGCTGAAGGACAGGACCGGCGCGGGCGCGCCGAAGGCGTCGGTGGTAGTGGGTGCGCTCATGGTGTGGGTTCCCTTTCGGTGGCGCCGGCCGCCCGGCGGTCTCCTGCGGCCGGCGGGCGGGCAAGGCGGGGTCAGGGGCGTCCCGCTTCGGCTAAGCTGAAACGGAACGCTGCTCCATTTAGTATCCGGAGCGCTGTTCCGTTTTGTCAATCGGTGTTGAAGGAGAACGCGATGGCCGCCGAGGGCCCTGCCGGGCAACCGCCGTCCCGAAGCAGGCGGGCCGACGCCCAGCGCAACCGGGAGGCGGTGCTCACAGCCGCGGCCGCGGTCTTCGTCACCGCCGGCGTCGACGCACCGATCCGCCAGATCGCCGCCCGGGCAGGCGTCGGGATGGCCACGATCTACCGCCACTTCCCGACCAGGGCGGACCTCGTCACCGCCGTGTACCAGCACCAGATCGAGGCATGCGCCGAAGCCGGCCCGAACTTGCTCGCCGAAGCCGACACGCCACTCGCCGCACTGCACCAATGGGTCGACCTCTTCGTCGACTTCCTCGTCACCAAGCACGGCCTCGCCGACGCCCTGCAGTCCGACAGCGACCGCTTCGCCGCACTGCACGCCTACTTCCTCGACCGCCTGCTGCCCGTGTGCGCCCAACTCCTCGACGCCGCGGTCGAGTCGGACGACATCAAGCCCGGCGTGCAGCCCTACGAGCTGATGCGCGGCATCGGCAACCTCTGTATCGGACGCGACAACGACCCCCGGTACGACCCCCGACGCCTGGTCGCCCTCCTCCTCCAGGGACTCCAACGACCGCAGACGTCCTGATGCCCCTGAATCGCCACCGCCTGACAACGAGGCAGACGCCGGCCAGCAACGGCGCCCCTGAGCTGGTGTTGCCACTTCCCGTGGACGTCGAAAACGCCATCACCAGGACAAGTAGGTTGGCGCGTAACGGCTTTGGCGACTGCGGGAGTTCGCTGTCCCGATCGGCTGCCTGGCGGAGTGGGGTTGGGCCCCGGTGAAGGTGGGGGAGGAGGTGCCTGGCCTGGTCGTCGGTCCACGTCGGTCCACGTCGGTCCAGGTCGGTACGGGGCGGGGCCACGAAGCGGCCGCGCGCACCGCGTGCGGAACGCGGCCGAGGAGGGTTCCGTGACGCACCCTAATAGCGAGTGATCGCGGTGGGCCCGGAGGCGGTCCCGATCGCGATGTGCGGCCGCTGCCGGGGCTCGATCCAGGCCAGGATCCGGCGCACTGCGTCCGCGGGCGCGGAGACGCATCCAGCCGTCGCCGCACGCCCGTTGACGTGCAGAAAGATGCCCGCGCCCCGGCCGCGAACCGGCTTCTCGTAGTTGAAGCCGATGACGAGCGCGTGCGCGTACTGGGTGCCGTAGTCGGCGAGGTGCTCCGCCTCGGCGGCACGACAGTCGGCGGGCAGCGGCTCGGCCCAGCGGTTGTAGTCGCGCGAGTGCTCGTCCTGGCACCACCAGGAGTTCCGGTTCACCCGGCGGTACGACACCGAGGTCCCGCTCGGCGCGGCCTTGATCCCGAAGCCGTAGGGAAGGTCGTACAGCCCGGTGGGGGTGGTGTCGGTGCCCTGAACGCGCTTGCTGCCCTCCACGAGACCCTTCGCTCCGAACCGGGCGGGCGCGCCGCCGACCATGACCCACCTGCCGCCCTGCCGGTCCCACCAGGTCAGTGCCCCTGTCGTGGCATCGGTGCGGGGCGCGACGGCGATGATCAGCTGACTGCCCCCGCCGGTCTCGGCCAGCCGGTCCGGCAGCGGCGGACCGCTGCCGAGCGGGGGCAGGGAGAGCAGGACGGCTGAGAGCGCGACAACGGCAGGTACGACGGCCACGGCAACCCCCTAAGGGAGAGGGACGGTTGCTCAGAAGTTACTGGGCGGCGACGAAAGAGGCAGCCCGGCAGGGCCGTCGCTGGTCCCCGTGCGAGGCGATGTGGTCCTTCTCGGTGAAGCACGCGCTCAGCGTGTCGCCGTACTCGTGCGGGAGGTGCGTGCAGTGCAGGTCGCGATCTTCGTCGTACGGCATGACGGACAACCCGTGGGAGCGGGGGCGCGGACGAGACGGATATGCCTGGCCAGATGGATCGCAGGCCGGTGGCTCATGGTGCGTCTCTGGCTTGCCCGCTGCGAGTACGAAGCCCGGCGGACGGCAGTTTCCGTCGGCGGTGAGATGGATCTTGAGTTCAGACGAGCACGAGCACGAGCACGAGCACGATCACGCTCGCTCGGCGGACCGTTGCTTCCGGGCCTCCAACGCCGAGACGCCAACGAGAAGCAGGATCGCTGCTACCGCCAGAATGCGTGTGACACTCCAGGTCGCTCCCACCAGCGCCTCCTGGACGTCTGCCTCTGCTGACAGCCGCATGGAAGTTTCCACGAGAGCCACCGCTGGAACCAGGATCCTGAAAGGCAGCCGGTAGTGGCCGGTACGTGCGAAGTATCCGGCTATTCCGCAAAGAGATCCGAGGAGGAGAGCGAAGAAGAACCACACGGCGAGCATGGAGAGAAAATCGCTCCAGGCGAAAACGGTAGGCCCAGCCGGTTCTTCATAACTGGCTTGCGTAAAGTCACCTTGAGTGGCCTTCGTTAGATAGTAGGCCGAAACTGTCACCCATAGTGAAACTATGGACAGGGTGACGGCTTGTACCTTGGTCTTGGCTAGAAGCCCGGACGAGAACCCCAGCAGCGCGTATGTCCAGCCCGCGACCAGGATCACGCTTGCGGCATGAGCTACCGGCCCGCCCGCCTTTTCGAGGACCGGACCGGATATTCCAACCAGCAAACCGCCTGCAAGGGGAATCAATAAAGTCGAGAATGATGAGCGCACGTAGAAATCCTCGATGCTTGGGTGATTTGGCTGGCATCTTACTGGTGTCCGTCATGCTCCCTTGCGGGAAGTTGGAAAATGCGGACGACCTGGCCATTTTTCGTTGCCAAGGGGTGGCCTGTTATCGGTCGCAGGTGATCTGGTCCGCGGTGGTTGCTGCAACCTGGGCCGACCAGAACGAGTGAGACGTGAGGATGCCGAGCATCTCGTTTGAACCGGGCCCCAGGAAGGCGGATGCCTGTTGCCATCTCAGTTGATGTGGTCCATCTGGGGTTTCGAACTGACACACCACCTGAATGGTCAGCCATCCCATGCCTTACATCTGGTCGGTGTTCCGCAGTTGCTCGAACAGTTGGGGTAGCCGCCCGAAGCCGGCTGAGAGCCTCAGAACGTCGGCGTAATCCCGCACGTGGACAATTTGTGATCCGCGGGCCCGCAGGAAAAGTACGAACCCTGATGCGAAAGTCTCTCCTGTGGCGTGGTTGACAGCGTCAAACTCGTGCTCGGCGATGATCAGCTCCGGGTCCGACGTGTCGTGCACCCGCACGTCGGGGAACCCGACCACTGGTGACGGATGCGGCGAAGCCCAAGCCCGGGTGAAACCTGCACGGATCTGTTCGCGCCCCTCGTAGCGGGATGCCTCGCGCTGCGGGGCAAGGAAGGGAAACTCATAGACGGCGTCCTCGGCGAACAGGTCAGCCAGCGCATCTGGCGAGAAGTCCAGCATCGCCTGCTGAAAGCGTTCGAGTAACTGCCTCGGTGTCTGCGGCACGGTTCCTCCATCTCTGGCTCTGGCGAGCGCGTGAAACAGTACGGCCCAGCCGCTCTCGGCGCAGGCGAATCTCCGCTGCACCCCAGCCGGTCGCGCGGCATGGTGGTCAGACCTCACAAGACACCCAACCCAGCCCTCACCACGTCCTCTCGTAGACCGTCACCCGGCGTCCCCCGGCCTCGCCGAAGGTGATGAGGGTGAAGTGCTGGGCGAGGGTGGTGAGTTTGGTCAGGTCGCGAGGCGTCGACGTCTCCGGGGAGGAACTGCTGTCGCTGACCACCACGATGCGCTTGTGGGTCAGCATGGCGGCGCGTATGCGTTCGGGTACGGCCTCTACGCCAAACAGTGTTCCGGAAGCGACCGGGCCCTTGGCCAGCGCGAGATCGTCGAGCCCGCTGAACGAGGACGGTGTGACGAGTGCGGCGTCACGCCGCTGGTCGGGTATGAACACGACGCCATCACCTGTGCCGGCCAGCGCCGCGACCTTGTCGGCGGCAACCCGCACATCGTCCGTCCGGCTCTTCGGCGCCCGAAGGCCCAACTCCAAGGGCAACAGTGCCAGGAACACGACCGCCACGACCCCGGCGAGCAGCGTCTCGCCACGCACCCGTCCCCAGCGACGGCCGCGGGCCCGGCCGTACGACAGCACCGCCTGCACCGCCCGGGCGACGGCGGGACCGACGAGCAGCGACAGCCCGATGTATGCAAAGAGTACGTAGCGGTCGACATAGAGCGGCTTGACGAGCCAGGAGGCCAGCAGCAGCCCGAGTTGCGGGACGGCGAGCAGCGGCAGCCCCACCGAGACCGGCGACGGAACGGTACGCGCGCCGCGCGGCACGCGGGCACATACCAGGGCGACGACCAGCATCGCGGTCACCCCCAGCAAGCTGGCGGCCGAGACTGACGGTATCCATGCCACCTGCTTCGCCTGCAGACGGCTGGCGAGTGCGAGTGGGAGCGTTCCCGCCACGATCACGGCTGCTGTCACCAACCACCTTGTCAGCAAAGCACGTTGGCTGCCGCGCCTGCAGATCAGGACGGTCGCGCCGTGAGCCGCCAACGCGAAGAGTGAGAACCAGTTGAGCAGTGCGGTAGCGAGCATGACCGCCGTATAGGCACCCCAGCGCCACGCCCATGCGGTTTTGCGCCCACGCCCGTCGCGCGGCGCGGTGTTCCCGGCAGGGCCCGCCGGGAACACCGCGCCGACCAGCAGCCAGGTTGCCACCGCCACTCCGGCAGCCACCAGCGCAAACGAGCGCCCCTCCTGCGCGTACCGCTGCATCACCGGCAGCAAGGCCAGCACCAGACCTGCCGAGAGGCCGCCCATGGGGCCAGCGAGCCTGCGGCCGATTGCCGCGGTCGTCGCCGCAGCGATGAGTGCACCCAGCACCGAGGGCAGCCGCAGCCCTGCCAGGTTTGCTCCGAAGACCTCGAACACGGTGTGTATCAGCAGGTAGTAGAGGCCGTGGACGATATCCACCTGCCCGGTCATGTGCCAGATCTCGGGTATAGACCGCTGGGCCACCTCCCATGTCGCGGCCTCGTCCCGCCATATGGCGCCCTGGCGGGGTAGCCCCCACAAGCCGAGTGCGAGTGCTAGCAGAGCGGGCGCCCCGGAAACCAGCCAGGTCGTCCACAAGTGCGCTCCGGCGCGGGCCGGGGTGGCTCTTCGCTCGCCGACGGCGAGCGCTGTGGAGTCAAGATCAACGGACATGTCGCGAATATACATTCGATGTATACGCTCAATTTGTCGGTCCCGCGTGGCTGGGATCTGTTACGAAAGTGGATCTCGGTGAACGTCGCCTCCACGGTCTGCCGGGCCTACCCGCCCCCGCCGGGGTGGGCTGGCGGCCGAGATCCATCTCGGCGTCGAGCAGCGGCACAAGCGTCTGCCTATCGTGGGGCACTGCCGGCCAGTGGTGTGACTCCCCGCAGTTCAACCGGTGTTGGAAGCTCAGGTGCGCCGACCGGGAGTCGGGCGGCCTCGCAAGCGCCCGCGCCGCGTGCAGGCCGACAAGACTCGCGGCTCCCGGCGCAACAACGACATCGTGTCGGTGGAGAAGGGGGAAGCTGTCGGCGACATCAACCTGGTGCTCCTGCTCCAAGGCGAGCGCCGATGCTCGCGCACCGCGGCCCTGAAGCTGATGTGCACGATGGTCGAGGAGCGCACAAACCGGTTCATTGCACTGGAGCGGGGACTGCCGGCCCTCGCCGAGAGCCTTAATGAGGGGGGCTGGGTCGGGCGCCTGGCGCACATTGGTGAAATTGCACCCATTTGGGTGGCCTGAACGCGTAGTGGGCCTCAAATCTGATGGAGGCCAAGCAGTGCGGCTTGTCTGCCGAAACTTTGGACTGTCGGACCTACCGCGACGCGGTCTCACCCCGCAGGAAGCTCCCCTGGCGGTGCTTCTCCTCGACATCGAGGCAGAGCTGTCCATCTGGGAAGAGGGGCAGATGGTGTGGTCCGAGGAGGCGTTCCCCGTGGCCGAACTGGCCTACCATCTGGCGCTCTGGCTCCAGTCTTCGAACGCAGGCCAGGAGGACTTCGAACTCGACTCGATGCAGGCGGAGGAGGGGCTGATCCGCATTGTGTGCTCAGGCGAGGGCTGGCGGGTTGGCTCCATCTGCACGCCAGATTTCTGGTCTTCACCCGTGGCCTGGGACGTTCTTGTGGCGGAGATCCGGCAGTTCGACAGCTCCGTGCGCGAGGGAATCACCGCTTTGGGTATCGACCCGGCCTTCATCCCGGAGGTCTGACGCATGTTCCGGCCCAGTCGGGCCGGGAATGGGATGATCACGGCGTGGCTGGAGTGACCACGGCATCGGAACCGTCCTGGATATCGCCGTTCACCGGGCTGAGTGCGCGCTGTTTCGGCAAGTCGGTGACCATGCTTCGGCGCGAAGGAGCGGACACAGTAAGGCGGGCCCGACCATGGAGCCTTCCGCTGGAAGACCGAGTCCTGCTGGTCGCCGCCTACTCGCGTACCAACCTGACGCTGCGCGAGCTCGCTCCGCTCTTCGGCGTCTCGAAGTCCGCGGCCGACCGCATCGTCGATCACCTCGGACCTCTGCTCGCGCTGCGTCCTGCAAGCGGTTCCGAAAGGGGTAACTCCCGCCCCATACGAGCCCAGGGAGGTCCAAGGAGGTGGCTCCCCGCCTCCTTGGCTCGGAGAGTGTTCAGTCGATGCAGAACTCGTTGCCCTCGATGTCCAGCATCGGAATGCACGACTCGTTTTCCTCATCGGCGTACAGCGTTTGCACGTGGGTCGCACCGAGCGCGACCAGTCGTGCGCACTCGGCTTCGAGCGTGGCGAGGCGCTCGTCCCCCACGAGCCCGGTGCCGACCCGGACGTCGAGATGCACCCGATTCTTAACGATCTTTCCTTCGGGGACACGCTGGAAGTACAGGCGCGGGCCCACGCCTGAGGGATCACCGCAGGCGAACCATGATCCCTGCTTCTCAGGAGGCAGGGTGCGGTTGAAATCGTCCCAGGTGGTGAACCCCTCCGGTGGCGGCGGTATGACGTACCCCAACACTTCACACCAGAAGCGAGCGAGGCGCTCAGGTTCTGCGCAGTCAAAAGTCACTTGGAACTTCTTGATCTCTGACATCGGCGCACCGTACCGCGTTCCAGGGGCCCTGCCGCTCATTTCCTCAGGCGAATCCGCCAGTCACCCGTTGCATCCTGGGCCGCCTTGGACACCAAGTGATCAAACCGGACAGTCCAGGAGAACGGCGCGACGGTGGTAGCGGAGCGCCCCAAAGCGCACCCGTCGCATCAGGGGGACAACAGTCTTTTAAATGACGTGAGTTGGTGAGCGTGGCGGTCTAGTCTGGGGGCCCGAGTTCCGTGCTAGGATTGCCACGATGGCTGGCCGTTGTGCCTCGCCCGATCACGCCACCCAAGCAGAGCCGACGCCCCACAATCCGCAGACGGTTGCCCAGCTGCTTGCGGACCACTGGGCACTTCACGCGGCTGAAGTCACCCTCCTCGAAGGCGGAATGAACTCCCTGACGTGGGAGGCCCGCTCAGGGGGCACCCGTTGGGTGGTGAAGGTGGTACCGCCGGAAGCCGAGGACGCGTTCGTGTTCGGACTTGGGCTGGCGAAGCGACTGGAGCGCGACGGAATACCTGCGGGGGCTCCCGTGGCGACGACCCGTGGTCGGTCGGTCGTGCCGTTCGGCGGCCAGGTGATGGCGCTGCTGCGCTGGGTCGAAGGTCGCGGATTGACCGGCGAGTCGCACACCGAACTGGGCGTGACGGGTTCCACGTTGGCCCGAGCCCATCGCGCGCTCGGCACGCAGGACGGCAAGGGCACCGGCCCGACCCGCCTGTATCTCCCGTCGGAGCACCTGGACGTACGCCCCTGGCTCAGGCCCGTGATCACCAACGTCATGGCCCGGCTCGACGCACTCGACCTGCGGTCGTTGACCTGGGGGCCGGTGCACGGGGACCCCGCTCCAGACGTCTTCCGCCTCGACCCGGTCAGTGGTGTCTGCGGAATGATCGACTGGAGCGGGGCCGGTGTGTTGCCGCGGGTGTACGACCTGGCGGCGCTCGTGATGTACCGCGGGCCGGATTCCATGCGGCCACTGATCGACGCCTATGTGGCGGGTGGCGCACTGACCCACGAAGAGGTCGAGCGAGCGCTCCACCCCCTGCTGGACTACCGCTGGGCCGGCCAAGCCGCTTACTTCGCCGGCCGGATCGCTCGTGGGGACCTCACGGGCATAGACGGCCCGCAGGTGAACGAGGCCGGGCTGGAAGCCGCACGTCAGTGGTTCGCCGCACGGGGCGATGACCATTCAGGATGATGACCACTCGGGGCGATGACCAAGCGGGGTGAAGACCACTGCCTGTCGGCTTGCCGTCCGTAGCCGCCAACCAGGTCCATCAGGGTAGTTGGTGGTAAGCCGTCGGCCGCCGTCAGCCCACCATGTCGCTGGTTGCCGACTGCCCTACCCGCGGCCGGGGGCCAGCCGGTTCCCGCCGGCCAGGCCGAGAGCGATTGCCGGGCCGCACGATTGCATCGCCGGTCGAGGTCGGGCGGATCCTCGCGGAACCCGTCAGCGACCGCCTGAAGTTCCGCGACCGTGCGACTCAGGGCGTCCCGCCACGACGGTGCCACGACGGCGCCACGAGGGGGAGCTGAACCAACTCCGGCAGCCCTACCGCGAGCGAGCGAGCGGGCGAGCGGGCCGGCTTCGCCGTCGAGGATCAGTACCCTCAGGTTCGTCATGCTGCGGATCTTCTCTCTTCTGCGGGAGCGCGCACCGCGCGTTCACCGGTCCGCGGCCGCGGCTCCGAGGACGGACTCCACGGCCTTCCCGGACAACCCCAGCATGTGCAGCACCTCCGGGACGCGCGCTCCGACCGCGGCGGCGACCTCGGCGGCCTGCCGGTAGTGCTCGCGCGCTTCCGTGTGGTGGCTCCGGGCCGCGGCGACGCGGCCGAGGCCGATGAGCGTGCGCACCCGGGGCCCAAGACTCTTGATCCAGTGCGGATCGATCCGTTCCAGCGCCTCGCTGTAGAGCCGTTCCGCCTCTGCCAGGTCGCCCTCCTCCAGGGCGATGTCGCCGAGCCCGCGCAGCGCAGCCGCCAGGTAGGTGGAGCTGCCGGCGCGGCGGGCGAGCGCGGCAGCCTTCGCGTAGGCGGTACGGGCTCCGGCCGCGTCGTCGGGGGCGAGGTGATCGCCCCGGTTGACCAGCAGGTCGGCACTGTCCTCCAGGGCGCCGAGCCGTTCGGTGAGCTCCAGGGCCTCGTCGGTCAGTGCAGCCTCCCGTGTCCGGTCGCCGCGCGCGCCGGCGACGCCGGCCAGCGCGTCCAGGGCCAGCGCGATTCCCCAACGGTCCCCGAGCGAACGGAATCCCTCCAGGGCCTGTTCGAAGGCGTCCTCGGCCGTCGCGGCCTCCCGCTGGCCGAGGTGCCCGAACCCCGACACGTAGTGGGCGGCGGCCCGGGCCCACGGCTCGGGACAGTCGCGCTGGGACGACACGAGCGCGAACGCCCCCTGCGGGTCCGGTCCGCCCGCGTTCCGCAGCATCCGGATCGCCAACGCCCGGCCGCCCGCCTCCTCGATCCGCCCCACGACTTCCTCGGCCGCCCGGTCGTTGCCGCCGTAGTGGACGGCGACCAGCGCGCCCTCTGCCGCCAGCCGCAACGCGACCGCCCGGCCGATTCCCCGCGAGCCGCCGGTCACCAGCGCCGTCTTGCCAGTCAGAACGTTCATCGTCGCCCCCTGTTCGATGGCCGGTCCGCGGTGGATCCGGCGATGCCCCCACAATCGCCGCCAGCCCTCACCGGAAGCTCACCGCCGGCTCACCGGGTTACGTCGACGCCAGTCGACCTGACGATCGCACGGAACGCCGCCGTGCACCTGGACGCCGTCCAACGGCGAGCAGGGGCGTGCGGCGGCGAGCGTGGGCAGGGGCGGCTGGTCCGCGAAGGCCAGCTTGTGCCGGGCGCTGGTGAGGTCGCCGGCGATGGGTAGCCTTACCGCGGTGATGGTGGGCACCGAAGACACGAGGCTGGTCGTGCTGCGCGGCAACAGCGCATCGGGCAAGTCGTCCGTCGCGGCCGCAGTCCGCGACCGTTTCGGCCGCGGTCTGGCGTTGGTCGGGCAGGACAACCTGCGTCGGATCGTGCTGCGTGAGCGGGACCGGCCCGGAGCTGCGAACATCGGCCTGATCGACATCACCGCCCGCTACGCGCTCGACGCCGGGTTCCACGTCATCGTCGAAGGCATCCTGTACGCCGACCACTACGGCGACATGCTCGCCCAACTGCGCGCCGACCACCGCGGCCCGACACACGCCTACTACCTGCACGTACCGCTTGAGCAGACGCTCGTCCGCCACGCCACCAAACCGATCGCGCACGAGGTCGGCGAGGAGGCGCTGCGCAGCTGGTACCGGGAGTTGGACCTGCTCCCCGACGGCGTCGAGACCGTCATCGGCACCGACAGCACCCTCGACGAGACGGTCGACCGCATCCTGCACGACACCGGCCTCGCCGGCCTTCCCCCACGTGAGGAGGAGCGCCGGGACCACTGACCCTCCCAGCACCCACCCCGCCTCGCCGAACCCGTGCCCTCCAGATCGTCGTCGCCGGCCCGTTGCCGCCCCGCCTGCGCTGCGACGACGCGAACGTGCCGGGACCGGACTCCAACTGGATGTGGCGGCTGCCGGTCTGATCGGGCGTCGGCGGCGCGCTTTGTCGTGGATTTGTAACGGGCGGGGGTGGGGCGCAACGAGCGAGGTGAACGGCCCGTCTGGATGATCAGCGAAGCGCACGAGGCGCTTTGACGAACGGATGGGTCTCGGGGAGATCCATGGGAGGGGAAGTCCATGACCAGGACGAAGAAGACCGGGATGATGACGCGCGGTGGCCGGGCGGCCATGGTCGGTGCACTGGGTCTGGCCGCGGTGACGCTGGCCGCCGGGCCGGCGTTCGCCAAGGGCAATGTGGACATCACGGCGCCGCACACGGCGAAGGTCGGCAAGACCATCACGGTCAGCGCGCACGGCGACGACGACAGCGCCGGCTACCTGCATCAGCTGTGCCTGGAAGAGAACGGCTTCGGCGAGGGATGGCACCAGGAAAACTGCAGCGCCGCCGTCAAGGGCGATGCGAAGGTCACCGCACGTGGCACTGCCGCGCGCCGCGGCGACCTGCAGTTCCGTGCCGTGCTCTACGGCCTGACCAGCACGCACGACCAGCACCCGGTGCGCCTGCACGCCTCTGAGGTGGTGACGGTGCAGGTCCGCTGAGTCAGTAGCGCGGCCGTGGGCGGGGCACGACCACCGTCCACGGCCGCGCGGTTCACCGCGGGTTCGTCGTGGCGGCCACCGTGGCTCTGTCAGGGTCCTGTTCGGCCGGCTCCGGTTCGAAGTCCCTCTCATCTGCGCCTGGTTGACGGAATCCGCCGTCCCGCAAGAGGCGTTCGCTCGGAGCCGTCCAGGGGCTGTGGGGCGCGCAGGAGTGGCACCCGACTCGCTTCGGGCATGATCGACGTATGGACACCTACCTTGAGACCGAGCGCCTGGCCCTGCGCCGCTTCACCGCCGATGACGCGGACCTGCTGATCGAGCTGGACAGCGACCCGGCGGTGATGCGCTACCTGACCGGCGGCCGTCCGACCGCGCCGGAGCTCGTCCGTGAGCGCCACCTGCCGAACATCCTCGCCGGCTACGAGAAGTGGGGCGGCGACCTCGGACTGTTCGCCGCGCACGAGAAGGACGGCGGCGCGTTCATCGGCTGGTTCATCCTGCGCCCCGAGTCGAACGGCCCGCTGGACGAGGTCGAACTCGGCTACCGGCTGAGGCAGGCGGCTTGGGGCAGGGGATACGCCACCGAGGGCTCGCGGGCCTTGCTGGGCAAGGCGTTCACGGAGCTCGGTGTGCGCATGGTCTGGGCTGAGACGATGACGGTGAACCACGGTTCGCGCAACATCATGGAGAAGCTCGACATGACGCTCGCGAATGCCATCCCCATTCCCTCCGACATGGAGATGATCGAGGGCGCCGAGCACGGAGGCGTACGGTACGAGATCACCAGGGAGCAGTGGGAGCAGCAGTAGCCAGTGCGCGAACGCCGTGGTGGGCCGGCATGAGTCAGCCAACGACCCGGCCAGTGACTGTCACCGCATCAACGGTCATCAGGTCACCAGGTGACGCTGAGTTCGCCTGCGAGGCCGACCGCCACCGCACTATGCCTGGCTGCGCGGCGGCAGCCGCTGGGTGATCCGGTCGAACAAGTCCTTCAGCGGCTCGCTGACTTCCCGACCGAACCCGGACAGCCCGTAGGTGACCTGGGGCGGCGTCGTCGGCTCCACCTCCCGCCAGACCAGGCCGTCCTGGACCAGTGCGCGCAGGGTCTGCGCGAGCATCTTCTCGCTGACGCCCTGGATGCTGTCGCGCAGCTCGTAGAACCGAAGGTCGTTGCTCCGCAAGGAGATCAGCACCCAGATGCCCCACCTGCTGGTGACGTGGTCGACCATGTCGCGCGCGGGGCAGTCAGTGTGAAACACCTCATACCGCTTGCCCGCCTCAACCTGCGTCAGCTGCACACCTTCCCTCATGTCTGGAGCTTACCTCTAGGTATGTTCTTACGAAAAGTAAGCCGGGCTCCTAGCGTCAATTCCCGCAGTGCACAACGAACTAGGAGCTGGACATGATTGTGGTGACCGGGGCTACCGGGAATGTGGGCCGACCCCTGACGCAGGCCCTGGCCGAGGCGGGGGAGCAGGTGACGGCGGTGTCGCGGCACGCGGCGGCGATGCCTGACGGAGTCCGACACGTGGCGGCCGACTTGGCCGAGCCGACAAGCCTCACCCCCGCGTTGGACGGGGCGAAGGCGCTGTTCCTCCTGCTGTCCGGCGACCTGCACGCCCCCGAAGCAAGGCCGACCGACATCATCGACCTGGCCGCGGCCCGTGGGGTCCGCCGGGTCGTCCTGCTGTCCTCGCAGGGCGTGGCGACCCGGCCGCTCGGCGCGTCGCGCGTCGCGATGCGCGCGGTGGAGGACGCGTTGCGCGGGTCCGGCCTGGACTGGGCCGTCGTACGACCGGGCGGCTTCGCATCCAACGCCTTCGCCTGGGCGGAGTCCGTCCGCACGCAAGCGACGGTCGCCGCACCCTTCGGCGACGTAGGGGTGCCCGTCATCGACCCGGCGGACATCGCCGAAGTCGCGGCGGCCTGCCTGCTGGACGACCGGCACACCGGCGGGGTGTACGAGCTGACCGGACCGGAGGTCATCACGCCGCGTCAGCAGGCCGAGGTGATCGCCGCCGTGCTCGGCTCGCCCGTGCGGTTCCACGAACTCACCCGCGACGAGGCCAAGGCCACGATGACCCAGTTCGTGCCGGTGGAACTCGCCGACGACACCCTGGACATCATCTCCGCCCCGAACCCGGCCGAACTCCGCATCAGCCCGGACGTGGAACGCGTCCTCGGCCGCGCCCCGCGCCCCTTCAGCGACTGGGTCGCCCGCAACATCGCCGCTTTCCGCTGAGCCACAGCGCTCAACTGGAACGCCTGGGCAGCCTCGTGCGACCGCAATCGTGCGAGGCTGCCCACCTCCGTAGTGCCACAGCCATCGGCAGTGCCGCCGTCGACGGCAGTACCGCCGATGGCTGCGCGACAGGTGCCTGGGCCGCTCAGCGCCTCACACCAGGCCCTACAGAACAGACCACCGCAGGTCCAGCCTCCCAGCTCAGCGCACCGTCGACCGCACCGAGCCTCGGGCCAGGAAGGATCTGTGGGGTTACCGCCGTGCCGGCGGCGGTTGGTCCGGCCAGGTGACTGCATAGGTCGGATCGGCCCCGCGCCAGACGCGCACACAGCGCAGCAGCTCGCGAACGATCCCGGCGTTGCCCGATGCCCAGCCGGTGCGGGGTTCGAGGGCGCTTGGTGTGGTTCGGTGCTCGACGTTGGACCATCGGGCTCCGTCCTGGTCGCGGGTCGCGCGGGCGAGGAGATCGGTGACGAGGAGCCGTGCGAAGTCGGGGCGGTCCTCCTGTTCGGCGATGCGGTCGCAGGCCAGCGCCAGCACGCCAGCCGTGCCGCAGCACCGTCCGTTGTTGTCCCAGAAGCCGGGCCGCAGCCGGCGCGGCAGTCCGGACCGGGTCACGGTGCGCCAGCAGTTGTCGACGTAGGTCTGCCACGTGGGTTCGTCGAGGACGGTGCGAAGCAGCCGGAACACGTGCGCGTCGCCGGTCGGGCCGTGGCACCAGCCGTAGCTGTAGCGCGCGGTGAGGTCCGGATGGTCTTGCGGGTCGGAGTGAGGAACGAGGAAGCCGGTCGAGCCGGCTTCGTTGCGTGCCACGACGTCCGCGGCCCCCGCCCGCGCCAGGTCGACCAGATCCGTCCGACCGGTGGCGCGCCCAACGCGGGCCAGTCCGTAGACGATGCCGAGCGTGCCGTGCGCGATGTGGTGCAGACGCGAGGTCCGGCCTCGTTCCGACTCCCAGTGAACGCCTGCCGGGGTCTGCTCGGCAGCGCGCAGGTAGGGCTCCATCGCGCGTATCGCCAGATCCGCATCACCCAATGACAGAGCACCCAGGGCTATCCCGGCGTTGCCGACCATCAGGTCGAACCAGTCGCCCCAGCGTGTGCCATCGAAACGTGCGCGCACCTGGTCCAGGGCCCGACGCGCGGCGGCACCGGCCTGCGGAGCGCCAAGTTCGTCGTGGACCGCCCGGAGGACGAGTGCCATGCCGGTCAGGCCGAAGTACAGGGAGTTGTTTTCATGGCCGTCGACGCAGGCGGACACGGTGCGGGCGGCGCGCACGGCGGCATCGCCGTACCGGTCGTCGCCGAAGTGCCGCCATGCTTCCAGGAGAGCGGCAATGACGCCTGCCGTGCCGCTGTAGAACGTCGGGGAGGTTTCCCGGTCGGACGGTGCGGCAGCCCAGGCCAGTCCGTCGGCTCCGCTCTCCCGCGCGTTTCGGAAGAGCCAGCGCAGCGCATCCGTCGCCAGTCCTTCCGCCTCGCCTGCCGCTGAGATCGTCACATCCGCCGTCATGGGCGCTCACTGTGGCATGCCACTCCGATCTCGCCCAGACAGTTGTCAGCCGGCACGTGGTGGTGGTGATCCGGGCAACGAGACTCCCAAGCCGAGGCCGCCGCACTAAGAAGTAGTTGATATGCAACAATCTTTTTGAGGTCCTCCAGGGGCCTCCCGGCCACTGGAGGACGCCCTGACCCCCGACTCGAACTCGAACAGTGCCTCGTCCGCACAGGCATGGGCCGCCGTCCACGCGTTCATCACCGGCCAGGACCGACGCCGCGCGCTGCGCAGGGAGCTGGACCTCGGCCCGGGGCACGCAGAGCAGTTGATCAACCTCTCGCGAGCCCCGATGACGATGCGCGAGATCGCCCAAGCCGCCGCGGTGGACCCCTCCGCGGCCACCGTCGCGGTCGACCGGCTGGAGCGGCGGGGCCTGGTGCGCCGCGAGAGCCACCCCGACGACAAGCGCCGCAAAGTCGTCCACCTCACCGACCTCGGCCGGCAGACCGCCGCAGCCGCCGAGCGCCTCCTCACCGAGCCGCCCCGCGCCTTCACCGAGCTCGATGCCGACGACCTCGCCGCGCTCGCCCGCATCTTCACCACGCTGAACTCAGCAGCGGACTCCGCACCGGCCGCCGAGCGACCCTGACCGGCCCCCACACCAAGGAAAGAGAAGGTCCCATGGCCGTACTCGGCACCCTCTTGCGCAACCGCCGCCCCGACGAACGCAACCACGCCTGGAACCAGGCCAACCTGTTCGGCCCGCAGTCCCTCACGATCACCAGCCGGGACTTCTCCGACGACGGCACCCTGCCCCTGAAGCACAGCGGCAGCCGCGTCGGCGGCCAGAACATCTCCCCCCACCTGACCTGGAGCGCACCGCCCACCGGGACATCCGAGCTCCTGCTCGTGGTCGAGGACGTCGACGTCCCACTCGGGGCGAACCCCGCCGTTCACTGCCTCGCCCTCATCGACGAGACGCGGCTGCCGCGCCCACACGAACTGCCGCCCGGCGCCCTCGGCAAGAAGACCCCCGCGCCGGGCGTGACGCTCCTGCGCTCGTTCATCAGCCGCGGCTACTACGGACCCGAGCCGCTCAAGGGCCATGGACCCCACCGCTACGTCTTCGAGCTCTACGCGCTGGGCACCAGCCTGCTGGACCGCCCGGACCGCGACGCACTCACCAAGACCCGCCCCCGCCGCCTCCTGGCCTCCCTCGACGCACCCGTCCTCGCCCGCGGCCGCATCACCGGAATCAGTCAACGCTGAACAGCGCCTGTGGCTCCGGCCGAACTGCGCGCGCGGCTACGCGGCGGCGCCCGCGCGGGGCGGCAGGGCCGACAGCCCGCTACACGAGCTTGGCAAGCGCTCGAAGCCCCGGCGGGAACGAACAGTTCATGGCATCGAGCACCGCGGGCCCCGCCGAAGTGGCAGGAGCCCGCGGTGGCGACAGAGCCGAGGAGGGCCGGAAGCTGCCCTCGACGAGCAGCATCCCGGCCGTAAGCACCTACCGTCTGCCGTCGGCCTGGCGGCCCGGTCCTACTTCAGGTGCCGGTCGTAGAACCGGCCCCCGTCCTCCAACTCGAACCACGGGGTGCCGACGTGCCCGCCCATGTTGGCGTGCAGCGTCTTCTCCTTGGTGCCGAAGGCGTCGAACAGGTCCAGCGCCCGCTGCCGCGGGTTCCCTTCGTCGTCCCACTGCAGCAGGAACAGCAGCGGAACGGTGACCTGCCGGGCCTCCTCGCGCTGGGCGCGGGGCACGTAGCCGCCGGCGAAGAATCCGGCGGCCGCGATGCGGGGCTCGGTCACCGCCAGCCGGATGCCGAGTGCGGTCCACCCCGAGTACCCGACCGGGCCGCCGATCTCGGGCAGTGCAAGGAGGGCGTCAAGGGTGGTCCGCCATTCCGGGGCCGCCTTTTCGACCAGCGGGCCGATGAAGGACTCGAAGATCTCGTCGACCGGCTCGCCGGCCTGCATCGCCCGGCGGAGGTCGGCGCGAGCCTGCTGGTCGGCGGCGGAACGGGGTCGGTCACCGCACCCGGCGGCGTCGATGGTGGCCACCGCGTAGCCGTTCGCCGCGGTGTGCCTGGCCCGGGCCACCAGCCGGGGTTCCCCCTTGGACAGGCCGTTGTTGTGGGCCATCAGGATCAGTGGCGCCGATGCGGCGGACCCAGGCGTCCACAGGGTGCCGGGGATCTCGCCGAGGGTGAATTCGCGCTCGACGACGCCGTCGTCGAGGCGTCGTTCGGAAGTGAAGTGCATGGTCGTGCCTTTCGGGAGAGCTCTTGAACGGCGCTCCCGGACGACCTACCGCCCGACCGTGACCCCGGAGGGGAGCACCCATGTCGATACTGCGTTCACGGGTACCACCTCCTCGTTCTCTCGCACGGCCTCCGGAAACGTAGCAGCGGTAGCCGTGCTCCGCCAAACGGTTTCTTGCGCGGGCTCAGTGGCCGGATGCGATGGAGTCGGAACACCACGCGGAGCACCTTTGGGCCTCGGGCCTCAGCAGCGCCCTCCAAGGGCTCCCGGCTCGGTGGTCACTCGGCTCGCCGGCGGGTCACCGATCACCTGAGTGCTCGGGCTCGACCGTTCGGAAGCGTTCCGCGACGACCAGAGTGTCGTCATCAATGACTGGGGTGCGTCCCAGGTACGCGCTCACGTCATCGCTCCGGAAGAACTCCTCGTGGGCCGCCCGCCACTGGGCGACGTCGTCGCGGGGTGCTCTGTGGGGAAGTCGGCGTTGAGCGTCACCTCCCGCCAGTCGTCGAAGGCGGTTTTGAGGGAGTCGAGCTTGGCGGTGGCGATGTCGTATGCGGCTTTGCCCAGTAGCAGGCGTAGCGGGGGCTTCTCGGCCGTGACGGCGTCGATGACGGCCTGGGCGGCGCGTGCCGGATCGCCGGGCTGGTGGCCGTAGGTGGCCAGGGTGCTGGCGCGTCGGGTGCCAGCGGTGGGGGCGTAGTCGTCGATGGTTGTGGCGGACTGGCGCATGGAGGGTCCGGACCAGTTGGTGCGGAATGCGGCGGGTTCGACGATCGTCACGTGGATGCCCAGCGGTGCGACCTCGGCGGCGAGGGACTCGG
>LIQL01000390.1 GCA_001418405.1 Streptomyces diastatochromogenes
CTCGCCCTGTACGCGGCGCGGAAGGGGTGGATCTGACGGCCGCCGCGGGTGCCGGGCGCCACCGGCGGCCTCGCCTGCGCGGCGGCACCGCGGGCGGCCCCAGCCCGTCGGCCGGAGACCGCCCCGGCCGACGGCCGGAATCCCCGCTCGCCTATTCGGTGCCCTTGACCCTATTCCGTGTCCTCGACTACGCGGACCGCACCGGACGGACAGAGGTGGCCGGCCTCGCGCGCGGTGCGCCGGTCGTCGTCGGCGGCGGGTTCGGCCGTCAGCACCGTGACGATCCCGTCGTCGTCCTGGTCGAAGACGCCCGGCGCCGTCAGCGCGCACAGCCCGGCACCGACGCAGACCGTCCGATCCGCACTCACCCGCATGGTCATGTACTTGCCCCTCTCCCCCGTCACCAGGTGACCGGGAGTTCGTTGACGCCCTGGATCGTCGTACCCGGTCGCAGCACCAACTGCTCGACGGGGACGGCCAGTCGCAGCGTCGGGACGCGGTCCATGAGGGCGTTGAGGATGACCTCCAGCTCCAGCCGGGCGAGGTTCTGGCCCAGGCACTGGTGCACGCCGAAGCCGAAGGCGAGGTGGTGGCGCGCGGAGCGGTGGATGTCGAGGGCGTCCGGGTCCTCGTACACCGTGCCGTCCCGGTTGGCGATGGAGTTGACGACGATCACGCCCTCGCCGGCCCGGATGGTCTGCCCCTCGACCTCGATGTCTGCCGTGGCGACGCGGCCGCCCGCGGTGTCGGCGATGGCGAGGTAGCGGAGCAGCTCCTCCACCGCGCCGGGAACGAGACTGCGGTCGGCGCGCAGCGCGGCGAACTGCTCCGGGTGGTCCAGGAGGGTGATCACACTGAGGGAGGTCATCGAGGCCGTGGTCTCGTGGCCGGCGATGAGCAGCAGCATCGCGGTGGAGATCAGTTCCTCTCGGTCGATCTCGCCGTTGGCCAGCTGGTCGGCGACCAGAGCACCCACCAGGCCCGCGCCCGATTCGGTCTGGAACTGGGTGATGAGGCCGTCCAGGTAACCCGCGAGGTCGTTCCGCGCGGTGAGCGCGCTCTGCGCGTCCGTGGACTGCACCAGTCGACTGCTCGCGTCCTGGAAGAACTCGTGGTCGGCGTAGGGCACGCCGAGCAGTCGGCAGATCACCATGGACGGCACCGGCAGCGCGAACTGGCTGACCAGATCGGCGGTCGGGCCGGCGGCCAGCATCTCGTCGAGGAAGCCGTGCACGATCTCCTCGACCTCGGGGCGCATGTTCTTGATCCGCTTTACGGTGAACTCGCTGATCGTCATCCGCCGCCGGGTGCCGTGCTCGGGCGGGTCCAGGCCGATGAACGCCTGCGGGCGCTCCCGGATGGCCTCGAAGCGCGGTGACGTGGCAGGGAAGTTGGTGTCCGCCCGGTTGGAGGACAGCCGCGGGTCGCCGAGCAGTTTGCGCGCGACCTCGTGCTTGGTCACCACCCACGCCTGGCGGCCGTCGTAGAGCGTCACCCGGTGCAGGGGGCCGGGGGTGTCACGGAGCTGGGCGTAGCCGTCCGGTAACTGGTAGGGACAGCTCCGGTTACTCGGGAAGGCGGGTGCGTCCGTGGTCTGGGGCGTCGTGGCGGTATCGGTCATCGGTCCACTCCGATTCAAGAACTCTCACCTTTAAAGAACGCCATGTTCTCTATTTCGGAGCATAGACTTGCCCCCGTAGAGAACGCAACGGCCTCTATCAGACATCTTCAGGAGTCACCCTGTCCGCCAACGCCGATCCCACCGCCGCCCCCGCCACTGACCACCGCAAAGGCCCCCGCCGCCGCGGTGCGGAGCTGGAGAACGCCATCCTGATGGCGACTCTGGAGGAGCTCAGCGAGACCGGCTACGCCGCACTGTCGATGGAACGGGTGGCCACCCGGGCCCGCACCGGCAAGGCCGCCCTCTACCGCCGCTGGTCCAACCGCGCCGAACTGGTCGTGGAGGCTTGCCGGTTGGCCGGCGTCGCCAAGATCGACCCACCCGACACCGGCGCGCTCCGCACCGATGTGATCGATCTGATGCAGCAGATCGCCGCCAAGGTCGCAAGCCCGCTCGGCGGCATCCTGCGCGGTCTGCTGGCCGAAATGACCCGGGACCCGGACTTCGCCAAGCTGGTCCGGGAGAGCGTGCACACCGTCGGCCCGGTCAGCCTCCGCGCCATCCTGGAACGCGCCGTCGAACGCGGCGAGATCGAACCCTGGATCCTGGATTCCCGGCGCGCCACGGTCGCCACCGACCTGCTGCGCAACGAGTTCCTGCTGTTCGGGGCCCCGGTCTCGGACGACGCCATCACCGACATCGTCGACGACGTCTACCTCCCGCTGATCCTGCGCCCGGCCCCGGGACGAGCCGGCGAGGGCGGCTAGGCCGATCGCCCGCGCCGGCGAACCCTCAACACCCCACCCGGCGTGCGGCCGTTGACGCCGGCACGGCGGACGACGCGCACGGCAGGCGGTGCTCGGCGGCGGTCATGATGCGCGCGATGAGCTGGCGGTACGGCCGGCCGGTGCCGGCCCACTGGAGGGGCAACGGGGAGTAGGTGGGGCTGAGGCCGGGCAGCGGGTTGACGTCCAGGACGTGGGGCTCACCGGCTGCGTCGCACCGCAGGTCGACCCGGCCGGCGTCCCGGCAACCGAGCGTGCGCCAGGCCCGGACGGCGAGGCCGGCGAGGCGCTGCGCGGCGCCGGTGTCCTGGAGGGCCCGCACGGGGACCGGCTGACCCGATGCGTCGCGCTTGCGCAGATCGGTGAGGAAGGGCGTCGTCCGCCGGTCGTGGAGGGTTTGCGACACGCCGATGGCCCGGGCGTCCGCACCGGCGCCGAGGATGCCGACGGTGTACTCCGGGCCGGGGAGGTACGGCTCGACCATCACCGGCTGGCCGTGCCGTTGCAGCAGCCGCGTGCAGGTCGACCGCAGCTCCCGCGCGTCGTCCACGCGGGAGTCCGCGCCGATGCCCTTGCTGGTGCCCTCGGCGACCGGCTTGGCGAACAACGGGTACGGCAGGTCGATCCCGTCGATGTCGTGGGGCTCCCGGACGACGGCGAACGGTGCCGTCGTCACCCCCGCCTGCCGCAGCAGCAGCTGGGTGGTGGGCTTGTGCAGGCACAGCGACAGGCACAGGGAGTCCGAGAACGTGAAGGGGATCCGCCACTCCTCCAACAGCGCGGGAACCTGGGCTTCGCGCCCGTAGCCGTGGTGCCCCTCGGCGAGGTTGAAGACGACGTCCCAGCGTTCGCCGCGCAGCAGGCGCTCCATCAACGCCGGCAGCGCACCGATCAGCACGCACCGGTAGCCGAGCCCTTCGAGGACGCCGGCGACGGTCTGCACCGTCTCCCACTCGTCGAACTCCGCGTCGTACCCCTCCCTGGGCGGGCCGGCGCCGAAGTGCTCGACGGACTCACCGCGCAGGTTGTAGGTGAGCCCCACGACCAGCCGAGACTGCGACACCATGGCGCCCTCCGACTCAGACCGTCCCCGGCCGCCAGTGTGCGACCTGACGGGCCGTGCGGCACGCGCTGCTCGCCCGTCCGGGCCGCCGGATGCGCCAGGCAGGTGCCGTTCGGCGTTCATCACGACCGGCGTCGGACCCGCGGCCCCGCCGTTCGAGGGACTACGGGCGCGGCGACAACCCCCGGGCGGGCCGCTGGCATTACGAAGGGACCGGTCTCGCGCCGGGGCGACCGTCCCGCGCTCGGCGTGACCCCAGCACCGAACGACACCGAGCCGAAGGAGCCCGCATGTCCGCACCGACCGCGATCGACCACCGCTCGCCCACCGGGTACAGCCTGCCCCTGGCCTACTGGCTGGCCCAGGCGTCCGATCTGGCCTACAAGGACGAGGCCACCATCGAGTCCGAGGCCCGTTCCTGGGGCTTCGACGAGGTGCGCCACCACCAGACGCGGTTCACGCCGCCGTTCCCGCTGGAGGACACCCAGGCGTACACGGTCGCCAGCGACCACATGATCATCACCGCCTTCCGCGGTACGGAGCCGGCGCAGATCCGTGACTGGCTGTCCGACGCCAGCACGCCCCCGTGGCCGGGCCCGGCCAAGACCGGCTACGTCCACTACGGCTTCGCCGAGGCGCTCCAGTCGGTCTTCCCGGACGTCAAGGACACACTGGCCGAGCTGCGCACCAACGGGCAGACGGTGTGGTTCACGGGGCACAGCCTGGGCGGTGCGCTCGCCATGCTCGCCGGCGCGCGGATGTACCTGGAGGACCCGCGGCTCCAGGCGGACGGCGTCTACACCTATGGGCAGCCCCGCACCTGCGACCGCATCCTGGCGGCCGCGTACAACAAGGGCTTCCAGAACCGCATGTACCGCTTCGTCAACAACAACGACATCGTTCCGCAGCTCCCGCCGGAGCCCGCGTTCACCCACGTCGAGTCGCTGCGCTACATCGACTCCGGCGGCAAGCTGCACGACTCCATGGGGCTGCTGGGCAACCTGGCGGACCGGGCCAAGGGTCTGACCGCGGACGCCTTCGCGCCCGCCGCGGACGGCATCCGGGACCACTCGATCAAGCGGTACATCGCCGCCATCGGGCAGAACGTCTGACGGTCGGCGCGCCTGCCCCGCCGCGCACCGGTCGCGGCCGGGGCAGGCCAGGTCACCAGGTCACCGGCAGTTCGTACACGCCGTAGACGGAACCGTCGTGCTTGAACGGGACGTCCGCCAGCGGCACCGCCAGTCGCAGGGTCGGGATGCGGCGGTAGAGGGTGCCGTAGACGACCTGGAGTTCGAGGCGGGCCAGTGTCTGGCCCAGGCACTGGTGGACGCCGAAGCCGAAGGCCACGTGGTGCCGGGCGGCGCGTTGCAGGTCCAGGCGGTCGGGGTCGGGGAAGGCGTCCGGATCACGGTTGGCGATGTCGTTCGGGAAGATCAGTCCGTCGCCGGCCCGGATGGTCCGCCCGGCGAGTTCGATGTCCGCCGTCGCCACCCGGCGGCGGCCGCTGTGGGTGATGTGGAGGTACCGGAGCAGTTCCTCGACGGCGTTCGCCACGTGCTTGGGGTCGTCGGACGCCCACAGGGCGGCGAGTTGTCCGGGGTGTTCCAACAGGGCGAGCGTACCCAACGCGATCATGTTCGCGGTCGTCTCGTGGCCGGCGATCAGCAGCAGGACGCCCATCCGGGCCGCGTCGAGCCGGGTCAGTTCGCCGTCCGCGACACGCTGGGCGAGCTGGGAGAGCAGGTCGTCCGTGGGCCGGGCGAGCTTCTCGCCGACCAGGTCGTCCAGGTAGTCGCTCAGCCGTCCGTGGGCGGTGGTGCGCTCTTCCGGGGTGACGTTGCGGTTGATCAGGATCCGGCTGTTCTCCTGGAAGAAGTCGTGGTCCGCGTAGGGCACGCCGAGCAGTTCGCAGATGACGAGGGAGGGTACCGGCAGGGCGAACGCCTCCACCAGGTCCACCGGCCGGGGGCCGCCGAGCAGCGCCTCGATGCGCTCGTCGACGATCTGCTGCACGCGCGGCCGCATCGCCTCGACGCGTTTGACGGCGAACGGGGCGGTGACCATGCGGCGTTGCCGGGCGTGCTCGGGGTCGTCCATCAGGATGAAGCCGATGGTGTTGCCGCTGACCGGGGCCGCGCTGGGGTAGCCGGGGCGGGTGACGTCGGCGCTGACGCGTGGGTCGGCCAGCAGGGCGCGCTGGTCGGCGTAGCGGGTCACCAGCCACGGCGTGCTGCCGTCCCAGAGTCGGACCTTGGTGAGCGGGCCCTGTTGCTGTTGCGCCGTGAGGGTCGGCGGTGGGTCGAACGGACAACCCGCCGCGCGCGGCATCGGGAACTCGGGTACGTCGGACGGGTGGTGTGGTTCCGCTGAGCCGGTGGGCGTGGGGGTGGGGCCGGTTGCGTCGGGCACGGACGACCGCCTTTCGAGTGGGGTGTGCGGAGTGCGGGTGGGGACGGTCACGGCGTGGTCGGGCACGGGGCGAGCCACAGTCCGGTGATCGCGTCGATGAGTCCGTCCGCGTAGGCGTCCCAGTCGGCGTGGACCGTGGGGGTGCCGTCGGCGAGGGCGCGTTCGCGCTCGGCGAGGGTGTGCACCATCAAGTGGCGTGCCATGTCGCCGCGTTCGATCCGCACGGGCAGGGGAAGGTCGGGCAGGCACCGGTTGAGTCCGTCGAGGTTGCGTGCGATGGACGGGCCGAACGCCTCGTCGACCATGACCTCGCGCAGCACCGGGTCGGTCATCAGTTGGGCGGCGAACCGCGCGTACCAGGTGGGGCTGCCCAGCTGGCCCAGGTGCCGGGCGCCCGGCCGGACCAGGCAGGCCACCCAGTCGCGTGCGTCGCGGGAGTCGCCGGTCGTGGCGAGCATGTGCTGCCGCAGGGCGTCGATCGGGTCGGCGTGCCGGCGGACGACGGCCCGGATCAGATCGGTCTTGGTGCCGAAGTGATAGCCGACGGCGGCGTTGTTGCCCTGGCCGGCGGCCTCGCTGATCTGCCGGTTGGAGACGGCGAACACGCCGTGTTCGGCGAACAGGCGCTCCGCCGCGGTCAGGATGGCTTCCCGGGTCTCCGCGGCCCGCGCGGCTTTCACGGGCATCGTCACCACCGGACCGGAACGTCGCACAGGCCGCCGACGACCAGTCCCTCGATGCGTCGCAACTCACTTACGGGCACGGCGAGTTCGAGACTGGGGAGGCGGCGCAGCAGGACGTCGAGCACCACCTGGAGCTCGGTGCGGGCGAGCGCCTGGCCCAGGCACGAGTGCGGCCCGGCACCGAAGGCCAGGTGGGGGTTGGGGCTGCGCTCCAGCCGCAGGTCGTCGGCGGCGGCGAAGACCGCCCCGTCCCGGTTGGCGGCGGCCATGCTGCACACCAGGGTCGCGCCGCGGGGCAGGACGGTGCCGGCGACGTCGATGTCCTGCGTGACGTAGCGGGGCATGCCGAAACCGGCGTTGGCGTCGTACCGCAGGACCTCCTCCACGGCGGTGCGCACCAGTGCGGGGTCGGCGACCAGCTGCTGCCAGCGGCGGCGATCGGCGAGCAGTAGCGCCATCATCTTGCCGATCATGTTGGCGGTGGTCTCGTGGCCGGCGATCAGCAGGGCCTGGCCGGTGGCGGCGAGTTGGTCGTCGGTCAGCCGCCCGCCGTCGGCGTCGGTCGCGGTGATGAGGGAGCTGAGCAGGTCCTCCCCCGGCTCCGCGCGTTTGGCCTCCAGGTGCTCGGTCAGGTAGGCGTGGAAGTCCCGTTGGGCGGTGTCGATCTCGTCCCGTCCGTAGCGGGTGAGGTTGAGCAGCATGTCGGACCAGCGGGAGAAGCGGTCCCGGTCGGCCGCGGGGACGCCGAGCAGATCGCAGATCACCCAGACCGGCAGCGGGAAGCCGACGCTCGCCTTGAGGTCGGCCGGGTGGCCCCGGTCGACCATCTCGTCGACCAGTTGTTCCGCCATCGCCTCGATCGCCGGGCGCAGGGCGTTCATCCGCTTGGCGGTGAACCACTTGGTCAGCATGCGCCGCCAGCGCTGTTGCCCGGCACCGTTGAGGGACGCGGCCATCGCGCTGTTGAACACCCCGCCGGAGGGGTCGGCGGAGATGCGGGCGGCGCCTTCGGCGTCCAGCTGCCGGGTGCAGCGCGGGTCGGAGAGCACCTGCTTGACGTCGTCGTAGCGGGTCAGCAGCGCGGCCCGGTCGCCGCTCGGCAGCGTCACCGGGGCCACCGGGCACGTGGTGCGCAACTCCCGCCATTCGGCCGGTGCTTCCAACGCGCCGGGGGCCGTCAACGGATAGGCCGGTGCGGGGGTGCCGTCGTCGTGGCTCACCACCGTCTCCCTTCGTCCTGGGGTCGGTGGGCAGTCAACGCCGCACCAGCCCTTAAGTCAAGCAACTGACTTAGAACGCAACCCCGTTCCGACCCGGCCGTGTCCCTGCGACGCCGCTGGTCATCTCAACTGATCGAGTGCACTCCGCGGGAGGTCGTCGTTTCGGGGGCGCGGGCCCGATACCCTCCGCGCCATGGGGACCTTCGCCGACGAAGCACGGTCGCGGCTGGCGAATCTGCTGCGCATGGCAGGCAACAGCGAGCGGGACCGGGCGTTGATCATCGCCTATGTGGAGTCCACGCCCGAGCCGCCGCCACTGGGCCCGCGCGGCATCCACACCAGCGGGTGCCCGCGGTGCCGGAACACCATGTGGGGCCAACGCGACCGGGACGGGCGGCCGATCTCGGTCTGTGCGCGGTGCGGATTCGTCAAGGAGGCCGACGGTGGACTGTCCTGACTGCGACCTGTCGATGGTCGAGCCGGGGCCGCAGGGCAACCGGCACTGCTGCTACCGCTGCGGTCGCGTCGCGGCGACGGGCGAGACCGTGGACGACATCACCATCCGTGAACGGGGACGGCAAGAGGCGTTCGTCCTGCTCGACTACGCGATGGCGCTGCGCGGCGAGTGCCGCACGCGCGCCCCTAGGGAGGACCTGCCCATGGGCCAGCTCATCCAGACCCGAGGCTGCGGCAAGTGCGGCGGCACCATGTACCGGACCGTCGAGACGGACGGGGACGGGAATCCGACGCAGGAGAGCCAGTTCGTCTGTTCCGCCTGCGGCCACATCGAGTGAGGTGACGGCGGGGAGGTAGACCGAACTGTGGGCGGACGCGGGTGCTGATCTTCTCGGAGAACACCTGGTCGCGCGGGATGCCGTGCTTGGCGAGGGTGTCGAGCCGCGACCGGAGTTCCTGGGCGGGCGTCGAGCAGTGGGCGTAGCCGATGCGGATGTCGGCGGTGGGGGTGTCCGGCGCGCAGGCGAGCGGGACCGGGGTACCGAGGCGCCACCGTCTCCGACTCACGCCGCCGTCCAGGTCCAGCAGCGCGTCCAGCATGTGCGGGACAGCCCGTCACTCAGCCATCGCCAGCACATCGCGGACCAGACGTCGCGCGTACTCGCGATCGACGGGCAAGGCGAATACGACGTGGTGGTACAGAGGCGCGATGACATGGTCGAGGATCTGCGGGACGCTCGGTGTCTTCTCACCGCGTTCGCGGGCCCGGCTCACCACCTCCGATGCCTGCTCGCGCCGTTTCTCCGTGACCGGGCAACTCGCGACGGTCTCGGTGCGGGCCGACACCATCGCGCGCAGGTATCGGGCTCGGTGGGGACGCGTGATGTCGCGGGCGATGACCTGCGCCCACTCGGTCAGATCCTGCTGGAGGGATCCGGTGTCGGGCGCTGACTCACCGTCCCGGGTCAGGGCGGCGACGGCGACTTCCTCAAGGAGAGCGTGGACGCTGTCCCAGCGCCGGTAGAGCGTCGTCGGGTTGACCCCGGCCCGTTCGGCGACCACGGGAAACGTGATCTTTTCGGCGCCCTCGCCCACGAGTTCACCGACCGAGGTGTAGATCGCGGTCAGTACTCGACTGCTCCGCCCTCCGGGGCGGCTGACGGCTGCATGGTGAGACACGTCACCAGCATACGCAAAGATCTTTGCTTCTACTACGATGGGCCGCTCGGACTAAAGCAAAGATCATTGCTTTTCGATGGAGGTCGCGTGCTCAACCGTTCAGTCTCGTTCTTCCTGGCCGGGGCCGTGGGCGCGGCCACGCTCACTGCCGCTTCGGCGCCGTCCCCCCTCTACCCGGTCTATCAGCGCCTGTGGGACCTCTCCACGTTCACCTTGACGGTCGTCTTCGCCGTCTACGTCTTCGCCTTGCTCGCCGCCCTGTTGACCGTCGGATCGATCTCCGACCGGGTGGGCCGTCGGCCTGTCGCCTGCGGTGCCCTGGTGCTGCTCGCTCTGGGCATGCTGCTCTTCGCCGTCGCCACAGGCGTCGGCGGCCTGATGGCCGCGCGCATTGTGCAGGGGCTTGCCGTGGGGACAGCCGCCGGCGCCACTACGGCGCTGATCATGGAGTCCGCGCCCAACCCCCGGCTCGGCTCGACCATCAGCAGCGCGGTCCCTTCCTTGGGGATAGCGATCGGCGCTGTCCTCGCCGGCGCCTTGGTGGAGTTCGCGCCGCTGCCCCGCCAACTCGTCTTCTGGATCCTCACCGTCGTGTACCTGGTGCTCGCGACACTCGTCTGGCTGGTTCCCGAGAAAGCTCGATCCGACTCGCCGACCCGGGAAAGGATGTGGCGGTCACTGCTGCCCAGCGCTCAACTCCCGCGGGCCACCCGGCCGGTCTTCGTCGCACTGCTGCCGTCGATCAGTGCGACGTGGGCCCTTGGCGGCTTGTACCTCTCGCTCGGATCGTCGATCCTCACCACCGTCCTCGACGTGCACAGCCACTTCGTCGCGGGCGTCATCCTCGGCGTCTTCTTCGTCGCGGGGACGGCGGGCACTGTCGCGTCGGCCTTCGCTCCGCAACGACACCGCGCATGGTTCGGCCTCGGGCCCCTCGCCATTGGCGTCCTGGTCACCATCGCAGCCATGCCGACGGGTGTCCTGCCGCTCTACGTCGTCGGGTCGCTGATCGCGGGATTCGGGTTCGGGGCGACGTTCCGGTTCGCCGTCCATGCCCTCGGTGAGGCGGCACCGATCGCCCGACGGGGCCAGGTGTTCGCGACGATGTACATCGTCAGCTATCTCGCCTTCAGTGTGCCTGCGCTCGCCGCCGGGCTCGCTGTCGAGCGATTCGGGCTCAAACCAACCGCCGTCGCGTATGGAGCCCTGGACATCGCGTTGGTCCTGTTCGCTCTCGTTGCCGGGACCGCCCACGCGCGTCGACGGGATGGCGAGGACGATGTCCGGCGCGATATCGCACCGCCGTTGGTCTCGCGCATTTTCGGCACGCCTCGCCACACCACGCACTACCTGGAGTGCGGACCAGCCGATGGACCGCTGATGTTCTTCCTCCACGGGTGGCCGGGCATCGGGTTGTTGTGGCGGGCCCAGATGGAGGCGTTCGCTGCCGACGGGTGGCACTGCGTCGCGCCCGATCTGCGCGGGTACGGCGAATCCTCCGCCCCGGCGGATACCGACGCCTACACCGTCGAGGAGGTCGTGATGGACCTGACGGAGCTCCACGACCATTTCGGCGGCGGAACCGCGGTCTGGATCGGCCACGACTGGGGCAGCGTCGTGGCGGGAGCAGTGGCCGCACACGAGCCGGAGCGGTGCCGCGGCGTGGTGTTGACCTCGTGGGCCTACTACCCCACCGCCAACAGCCTGGCCACGCTCGTCCCCCTGGTCGACCGGCAGCTCTACCCGGCCGACCGGTATCCGGACGGACAGTGGGACTACTACCGCTACTACACGACCCACTTCGAAGCGGCGGTCGCCGACCTGGACGCGGCTCCGGCGGCAACGCTGGCATCGGTCTATCAACCGGGCAGCCCCGCCGCGATCGGCGCCATCTCACCGACGGCCACGGTCACACGCGACGGCGGACGCTTCGGCGCCGCGCACCGCGCACCGCCGACGCCGGCCGATCCGGCTCTCTGGCCACCGGCGGACTTCGACACCCTGGTGCAGGCGTTCGCAACTCACGGCTTTCGTCCTCCCTCTGCGTGGTACACAAACGACGACGCCAACATCGCCTACGCGCGCAAAGCACCCGACGGCGGGCGCCTGACGCAGCCGGTGCTGTTCGTCAACGGCGAGTGGGACGCGATCTGCAACATCTCGGGAAACTGCCAAGGCGACCCGATGAGCGCGGCCTGCGCAGATCTCACCGTGACGCGGGTGCCTGCAGGACACTGGCTGCCGCTTGAGAACAAGGCTCAACACATTGAAGCCGTCCGCACCTGGCTCCGCTCCAAGAATCTTCGATGAGCAGCGAGATATGGGCTCGTCCGGCTCGAAGTTCCGGCGGGGTTCACATGCGTCCGGAACAGCGGCGACAGCGCCCGCCGGTCGGCATCAGTGAGCCTGTCCGTCCACTTCGGTTCGGCCAGGACCTCCTGCATCAGTAGCGTGTTCACGTGCACCAGCGCGGACTGGTGCACGTGCAGGTGCAGGTGCAGGTGCAGTGCGAGCATGGACCTCCTGGGACTGCTTGTCCTGTCCGGCGAGGTAGTCGCAGACGAACGCGGTCCGTACCGCCCGCCCGAGTTCCTCGACTGCCTGGTAGGTGGGGCGCCTGGGCCCGCCGCGGGTGAAGCGGCGCAGGACCTGCTCGGGTCCGCGCCTACTCGCTTCCATCCCCGTCCCGCGCCGCGCCAGCGCCGAACATCGCCGCGGCGTCCCGGCCCTTCGCCTGGTTCTCGGCGACGTAGGGCCGCACTTCCGCCTCGTACGCGGGGAACGCGGTCCGGTGGTCACCGGCCGCAGCGGCGAGTTGGCGGGCGAGCGAGCGTGCCCCGATGAGCGCTTGCGACGTGCCCATGCCGCTGGTGGGCGCGGCGCAGTAGCCGGCGTCCCCGACCAGCGCGATCCTGCCCCGCGACCAGCCGTCCAGATGGATCTGACAGGCCGAGGAGAAGGCGAAGTCGTCGGCCGCGGCCATCTCCTCCAGCAGGCGGGGCACCTCCCAGCCGTGCCCGGCGAACGCTTCCCGCACCGCCCGCTCCTGCACGTCCCGGCCCCGCCGGTCCAGCTCCGCCGAGGGTGTGGCGAAGGACAGGCTGACCACCATCCGGTCCGGGTCACCCGCGCTGAACGCGTAGACCGCCGTGCCCTCGGTCGGCCGCAGCACTCCGCGGCGGTCGAGGCCGAGGCGGTTGGCCGTGGTGAATCCGGCACCGGACATCCCCAGGTGCCGTACCGCGTCGGGCGGCACGTCGAAGGCGAGTCGGCGCACCATCGAGTGGACCCCGTCCGCACCGATGACGAGGTCGAAGCGCCGGGGCGCGGTCCGCTCGAACGTGGCCGCCACGCCGGCGTCGTCCTCGCTGAGCGCGGTGAGGGAGTCGTCGAAGACGTACTCCACGTCCGCCGCGGTGAGCCGGTGCAGGATCCGGGTCAGCTCCCGTTTCGGCACTTCGAGGTCGCCGGCGAACGCCTCGGCCGGGAGCTCCCCGACCTCCGCCCCCGCCTCGTCCACCAGTGTGGTGCCGCCCATCCGCGTGTCGTGCCCGCGGACCTCGTCGAGGACGCCCAGCTCGGCCAGCACGTCGAACGCCGCACCGCGGAAGTCCACCGCGTACCCGCTGTCCCGCAGGGCCGGTGCGCGCTCGACCACGGTGACCTCGTAACCGTCGCGGCACAGGAAGTGGGCCAGGGCCGGGCCGGCCACGCTGGCACCGGAGATCAGAACCTTCGGCTTCGTCATGGACGGCACGCTAGCCAGCTCTTGCCCATTTGGTCAAACCATTTGGATGAACCAATTGGACAACGCTCCGCTATGCTGTGCGGCATGGGAAACCGAGAGGATCTGCTCGCCGGGGCCAAGCAGTGCCTGATCGAACGGGGCTGGGCACGCACCACCGTCCGGGACATCGCCACGGCCGCCGGAGTCAGTCACGCCGCCATCGGCTACCACTTCGGCTCCAAGGACGCGCTGCTCACCCAGGCACTCGTGCAAGCGGTGGACGAACTCGACGAGGAGCTCCGCCCGCGCACCTCGTCGGACCGACCAGAAGAACGCTGGCAGGCGCTGATCGACAGCTTCACCACGCACCGGGCGCTGTGGGTGGCGCAACTGGAGGCCGCCGTGCAGGCCGAACGGTCACCCGAGGTGCGCGCACACCTCGCCGAGGGGCAGCGTCAGGGCCGGGAGGGCCTCGGCGGCTCGGTGCCGCTCGCGTTGCTCAGCGGCCTGATGTTGCAGTGGCTGGTGGATCCGGAGCACGCACCGTCCGGCGCCGAGGTCGTCGAGGAACTCCGCACGGTCACCGGCCAGCCCTGACCCCCGTGAAGCGGGCGGCGACCGCCACCGCCCCCTGACGAGCCGTCATCGATGCGGGCCGGCGGAGGGGTTCCGCACGGCGGTGGCGAACGTCAGGCGGGACGTCAACGCCGCCTGAGCGCACGGTCGGTGAGGGCGGCGGCCGCACCGGTGTAGCCGGTGGGGTCGGCGAGGGAGACCAGGTCGAGGTCCGTCAGGGCCGGCTCGCCCGCCAGCGCGTCGGCGAGGCCGCCGCCTCCCGCACGGACCGTGTGCGCCGCCTCGGCGAGCAGTTGGCGGGCCCGCGGCCGGCCCAGCCGAGCGGCGAGCACGACGGCCAGTCGCTCCGAGACGACCATCCCGTTCGTCAGGTCCAGGTTGGTGCGCATGCGTGCGGGATGGACGTCCAGGCCGGCGACGAGTTCCGCCGCGTCCCGGGCCGCTCCCCCGACCAGACGGAGCAGGTCCCGCAGGGTTTCCCACTCCGCGTGCCAGGCACCGGCGGGCCGCTCGTCCACCGCGGCGACGCACCCGTACAGCACGGCGGCCAACCCGGGCGCCCGGCGCGCGGCCGCGGCGACGAGCGTGGCCCGCACCGGATTGGCCTTGTGCGGCATGGCCGACGAGCCGCCGCCGGTCCCCTCGCTCACCTCGCCGACCTCGGTGCGGGAGAGGAGCAGCACGTCGGCGGCGAGCTTGCCCAGTGCCCCGGCGGTGAAGGCCAGCGCGCCGGCCAGATCGGCCACCGGGGTCCGCAGGCCGTGCCAGGGCAACTCCGGTGCGGCCAGGGCGACTTCCCGCGCGTAGGCGTCGAGCAGACGCAACGCGTCCGCCGGCGACGCGGCGTCCATGGCCTGCGCGTCGGCCTGGAAGGCGGCCAACGTGCCTGCCGCTCCCCCGAGTTGGGCCGGCAGGGTGCCGCGCACCGCGAGCAGACGGTCCCGGGCGTCCAGCGCCAGGCTGCGCCACCCCGCGGCCTTCAGTCCGAAGGTCGTCGGGACCGCGTGCTGGGTGAGCGTGCGACCCGCCACGGGCGTGTCGCGGTGCTCGCCGGCCATCCGCGCCAGGGCGCCGGCCGCGGCCTCCAGGTCGGCCACGACCAGTCCCGTGGTCCGGTGGGCCACCAGCATCAACGCCGTGTCGAGGATGTCCTGGCTGGTGGCGCCACGGTGCACGTACGGCGCGTGGGCGTCGGGCACCGCCGCGGTCAGCGCGGTGACCAGCGGGATGACCGGATTGCCGCCGTCCCGCCCGCGCAGCGCCAGCTCGCGGGCGTCGAAGCGGTCGGCGCGGGCGGCCTCGGTGACGGCCCGGGCCGCCGCGGCGGGCGCCAGGCCGAGTGCCGCCTGCGCCCGGGTGAGCGCGGCCTCGGCGTCCAACAGGGCCTGGAGGACGGCGGTCTCGCCCGTGGCGGCCTCGGCCGCGGAGCCCACACGCACCGGGTCGAGCAGTCCGGCGTCCGGCTCGTCGTACGACGGGAACGCGCCGTCGTGGGCCTCGTGATCGACGTCGTCGCCGTCGTGGTCGACACTCATGCGAACTCCAGGAACACCGTCTCCGCCGCACCCTGCAACCGGATGTCGAAGCGATGACTGCCCCGCGGCTCGGCGACCGCCACCAGGGTCGCGCGCCGTTCGGGTGGCAGTGCGGCCAGCAGCGGGTCGGTGATCGGCTCCCGGTCCGCCGCCGGCAGGTACACCCGGGTGAACAGGTGCCGGGTCAGGCCCCGGGCGAAGACGCAGACCGCGAGGTGGGGCGCGTGCCCGCCGCGGGCGCCCGGGCGGAGGGTGCGGACCGCCCAGTGGCCGTCCGCATCGGTCGCAACCCGGGCGAAACCGGTGAAACCGATACCGTCCCGGCCGAGGAAGCCACCGGTCATCGGGTCGCGGCGCAACGATCCGGTGGCTCGCGGCAGTTCGCCGTCCGGGCCCGGTCCCCAGAATTCCAGCAGCGCGTCCGGGACGGGGGCGCCCGCGCCGTCGCGGACGTGGCCGTGGAGGACGAGGGTGTCCGGATGGCCCGCCGGGGCCGCGTCACCGCCGCCCGGGAACGGCAGGGCGCATCCGTGGAACGGGCCGACCGTCTGGGCGGGCGTGGGCCGTGCGGAGGGGGTCGTCACGTCAGCGGCCCTCCTCGATCCAGGTGGCGGTGGGGCCGTCTAGGACGATGTCCCAGCGGTAGCCCAGGGACCACTCCGGCTCCGACCGGTCGTGGTCGTAGCGGGCGACCAGCCGTTCGCGGGCGGCGGCGTCGGTGACCGACTGGAGGATCGGATCGTGCGCGAAGAGCGGATCACCGGGGAAGTACATCTGCGTGATCAGCCGCTGGGTGAACGCGGTCCCGAAGAGCGAGAAGTGGATGTGTGCGGGACGCCAGGCACCGGTGTGGTTCCGCCAGGGGTAGGCCCCGGGCTTGATCGTGGTGAAGGCGTAACCGCCGTCGTCGCCGGTCAGCGTCCGGCCGACGCCGGTGAAGTGCGGGTCGAGCGGTGCCGGGTGCTGGTCGAGTTGGTGGGCGTACCGGCCGGCGGCGTTGGCCTGCCAGATCTCGATCAGTTGGCCGCGCACGGGACGGCCGGACCGGTCCAGCAAGCGGCCGCTGACGGTGATGCGTTCACCGAGCGGTGCACCCTGGTGCTGGCGGGTGAGGTCGTGGTCGAGTGCGGTGACGTCGGTCCCGCCGAACGCCGGTGAGGCCAGTTCGACGGCCTCGGGATCCTGCGACAACGCCACGGTGACGAGGGGTTGTCGGGGGTGCCGCAGTGCGGTGGAGCGGTACGGCGGGTAGGCGTGCGCCGGCTGTGCGGTGCGCGCGGCGCCGCCGGCGACGGACGCCTCGTAGGTCGCCCGCGCCTGTGCGATCTCGTGGTCGATCTCGCTCTGGGTGGCTGTTGCCATGCGTCCTCAACCCTTCCGGTCAGGCGGCTCGTTGGTCGCGGTCCGCACGGGTGCGGCCGTCTTCGCGACGATCTCCTCGACGGTGACGCCCGGCGCCCGCTCCACGAGGACGAACCCGTCGGCCGCGGTGTCGAGCACGCCGAGGTCGGTGATGATCCGGTCGACGCAGCCCCGGCCGGTCAACGGCAACGTGCAGTCCGCGACGAGCTTGGCGGAACCGTCCTTCGCCGTGTGGGTCATGGCGACGAGGACGGTGCGGGCGCCGTGCACCAGGTCCATCGCCCCGCCGATCCCGCTGATCATCTTGCCGGGCACCGCCCAGTTGGCGAGGTCACCGCGGTGCGACACCTCCAGGGCGCCGAGCACCGCGACGTCGATGTGACCGCCCCGGATCATCCCGAAGGACAGGGCGGAGTCGAAGTAGGCGGCACCGGGGAGCACCGTGACGGTCTCCTTGCCGGCGTTGATGAGGTCGGGGTCGAGCTGGTCCTCGGTGGGGTAAGGCCCGGTCCCCAGGATCCCGTTCTCCGACTCCAGGATCACCTCCACTCCCGCCGGAAGGTAGTTGGGAATGAGGGTGGGCAGTCCGATGCCGAGGTTGACGTACTGACCGTCCGTCAGTTCGGCGGCCGCCCGCGCGGCCATCTCGGCCCGGTTCCACGGCATCAGCGGCGCTCCCTTCCCGCGGTCCCGGGCACGGCGACGGTACGCCGTTCGATCTGCTTGTCGGCCGCCTGCTCCGGGGTGAGCGCCACGACCCGCTGGACGAAGACGCCCGGCAGGTGGACCTGGTCCGGGTCGATCGCGCCCGGCTCGACCAGTTCCTCCACCTCGGCGACCGTGACGCGCCCGGCCATCGCCGCGAGCGGATTGAAGTTCCGGGCGGACTTGGCGAAGACCAGGTTCCCGTGGCGGTCCCCTTTGGCGGCCCGGACGAGCCCGAAGTCGGTGCGGATCCCCCGTTCCAAGACGTGCGGGCGCCCGTCGAACTCCCTGACCTCCTTGGGCGGCGATGCCACGGCGACCCCGCCGGCGCCGTCGTACCGCCAGGGCAGTCCCCCGTCGGCGACCTGGGTGCCGACGCCGGCGGGGGTGTAGAAGGCGGGGATGCCCGCGCCGCCGGCGCGCAGCCGCTCCGCGAGCGTCCCCTGCGGAATCAGCTCGACCTCCAGTTCGCCGGCCAAGTAGCGGCGCGCGAATTCCTTGTTGGCGCCGATGTACGAGCCGGTGACCCGGGCGATCCGGCCGGCGGCGAGCAGCACGGCCAGCCCCCGGTCGAGCGCGCCGCAGTTGTTCGAGACGACGCCGAGCCCGCCGACGCCCGTCTCGTGCACGGCGTTCAGGAGCACCTCGGGCACGCCGCTGAGGCCGAACCCTCCGACGGCCAAGGAGGCGCCGTCGCGCACGTCGGCCACCGCCTCGGCGGCCGAGCCCACCACTTTGTCCATGCTCAACTCTCCCCTGCCGCCACCAGATTGCTCAGTACACTGACTATCTATCGGCAGTTTCGAAGCGTGACATGATGAGTGAGGGAGGGCAAGACCCTCCGTACGCAGAGCATTGGCGAGAGGAGCAGGGAGGCGCCGTGCCCGCACTCGACCTCAGCACCCACCCCGGCCATCTGGCCCGGCGGCTCCAGCAGGCGCACACGCTGCTGTGGACGACGATCGTTTCGGAGGACGTCACCTCCCCGCAGTTCGCCGTGCTCAACACCCTCGTCGGCGAGGACGGCCTGGACCAACGGACCGTGGGCGAGCGGGTCGGCCTCGACCGCTCGACCATCGCCGAGGTGGTCCGGCGCCTGGTGGCGCGCGAGTTGATCGAGAAGACCCGTGACGCCGAGGACGCCCGCCGCTCCGTGCTGCGGCTCACCGCCCAGGGCAGCCGGCTGCACCACAAGCTCGCCGGTCGGACCGCCCGGATGAACCAGCTCTTCCTGGCCCCCCTGGACCCCGAAGAGCAGGACGTTTTCCTGGAGTTGCTGCACCGGGTCTCCGCGGCGGCCGAGGGGCTGCGCCGGCCCGCCACCAGGCCGCCGGCCACGCCGCGCTCCTGAGCCGCGGGGAATCGCGCACGACGAACGACGGGACCCGCCCCGCCCGCACCGGGATCACCGGAACGGGAACGGGACGGGTCCGTTGCGTCGAAGACCGTGGCTCACACGGTCGGTGACGGCTGCTTCAGCGCCGGCCGCCGTGGTGACCCTTGTGGTGCTTGTGGTGCTTGAAGTGGCCGTTGATGCACACGTTGCCGAAGGCCGGGCTCAGCAGGCCCGCGACGTTAACGGTGTTGCCGCACAGGTTCACGGGA
Organism: Streptomyces diastatochromogenes; assembly: GCA_001418405.1. GTDB lineage: Bacteria > Actinomycetota > Actinomycetes > Streptomycetales > Streptomycetaceae > Streptomyces > Streptomyces albulus_C. The sequence goes on from LIQL01000390.1 coordinate 18,930, forward strand.
ACGTGCACCGGGATCTGAATGAGGTTGCCCGACAGCACACCGGGCGAACCGACAGCGCTGCCCGCCGCGTGACCGTCGGCGAAGGCAACCGAACTCCCGCCCAGAGCGGTTCCGGCCGCGAGGGCGGCCACGGCGGTAATCCGAGTGATCCGTGACATTCCGAACCTTTCGTTCGTTCCAAGCGGCCCACTGCCGCTCGCTGCTCTTCCCTTCGGCACGCAGATCGCCAGCATTGAGGCAAGGGGTAGCAATTCCCTCTTTCGCGTTGTTTCGCTCATGTCGACCACCCGTGCGTGCCGATTCTTCGCGCTCCGCGCTTCCGTCCGCAGACGGCGCCGCAGACAGCACCGCCCGGTCGGCCGGAAACGGGCGCCCGCCGACGCCTCCGTCACTCCGCCATCGGGGCTCGGCAGTGCGGGCAGGTGGTCACCCCTCGGGCGGCGCAGTGGCGACCGCAATCGGGACAGACCCGGCCCAGCCAACAGGCGCCCTCGCCGCCCTCCTCGGCCGGGCGGCCGGCCCGCAGGTGCCGCGCCAGGACCCGGGCGTGGCTGAGGTGTATCGGCGTGACGGCGGTCTGCAGCACCAGCGGACCACCCCGCGCCAGCCCGTGGAGGCGCCGGAGCCCAGCGGCGCGCACGGGCTCCCCGAGCTCGCGCTCGTAGCGGTCGGCGAACGCCGCGTACCTCGCCTCGTGCACGCCGTACCACCGCCACAGCGCGGCCGAGGGAGCGACGGCGGCCAGCCACACGTCCGGGTAGCTGACCCCTGACCTGCGCCCCAGCGGCAGGCTCCGGTCGACCAGCACCCGTATTCCGGGCCAGGGCCGTGCGTCGGCGTACATCGATTCCGTCCAGACGCTGCGAGTGGTCTCACCGGCGGCCTGGGCATGGCGCTCCGGTCGTTCCTCACCGCTCACCGGGTGCACTCCTTGTCGTCCGTCAGCCAGCACTTCGAGGCTCTCACGCGGCGCTCCCCCCGGGGCGGACCCGCGCCCGACGTCGGCCGGACGTCGCCGGCGCCGTGGAACCGCGACCTCCGGCTGGTCGGACGCCGGCACTAGGGTGGGGGGGACACGGCACGGGCAAGGCGAGGCACGATGACAAGCGGTGAGCCGGAGCTGGCGGCGGAGCAACGGCGCCACTGGCAGGAGACGTACTCCGCGCACCCCGGCATGTACGGGGTCGAGCCGTCCGCCGCGGCCCGGCACGCCGTCGCGGCGTTCCGCGCCGCCGACGCCCGGCACGTGCTGGAGCTGGGTGCGGGGCACGGCCGCGACGCCCTCGCCTTCGCCCGCGCGGGGTTCTCGGTACACGCCACCGACTTCAGCGCCACCGGCCTCGACCAGCTGCGCCGCGCCGCGCAGGACCAGGGCCTCGACGGGCGGATCACCACCGCCGTGCACGACGTCCGCGCTCCGCTCCCGTTGCCGGACGACTCGGTGGACGCCGTCTTCGCGCACATGCTGCTGTGCATGGCGCTGTCGACGCGGCAGCTGCGGGACGTGCTGGCCGAGGTGCGGCGCGTGCTCCGGCCCGGCGGCGCGTTCGTCTACACGGTGCGGCACACCGGCGACGCCCACTACGGCACGGGCGTCGCGCACGGGGACGGCATCTACGAGCACGGTGGCTTCGCCGTGCACTTCTTCGACCGGGCGCTGGTCGACGAGTTGGCGGTGGGCTGGCAGCTGACCGAGGTCCACGGCTTCGAGGAAGGCGCTCTTCCGCGTCGACTGTGGCGCGTCACCCAGACCCTGCCCGGCGCCGCGGACCGCGGCGCCGGGCAGGGTCT
>LIQL01000391.1 GCA_001418405.1 Streptomyces diastatochromogenes
GGCATCACCAAGGCCGGCGACCTCAAGTCCTTCGGCCGGATCGGCGTCAAGGCCCTGATCTGGTTCGAGGTCGCGACCAGCATCGCCCTGGTCGTGGGCCTGCTGGCGGGCAACATCTTCAGCCCCGGCGCCGGGATGCACGTCGATCCGGCCTCCCTCGACAAGGGCGCGGTGGACGCCACGACCGGTGGCGGGAAGCTGCCCTCCGCGGGCCAGTTCATCCTGGAGGCGCTGCCGAACAGCGCGGTCGGCGCGTTCGCCGAGAACTCCCTGCTCCAGGTCCTGGTGCTGGCCTGCCTGGTGGGCGCGGCGCTGCTGCACCTCGGCCAGCAGCGCGTGCCGCAACTGCTGCCGCTGATCGAACAGGTGCAGGACGTGGTCTTCACGATCGTCGGCTACCTCATGAAGCTCGCCCCGCTCGCGGTCTTCGGCGCCACCGCCCACCTCGTCGGCCAGTACGGGCTGGGCGCCATGTCGACCTACGGCAAGCTGATCGCGGTCTGCTACGGCGTCGCCCTGGTCTTCCTCGTGCTGCTGGGGCTCGCCCTCAAGGCCGTCACCGGGCTCAGCCTCTGGAAGTTCGTCCGCTACACCCGGGAGGAACTGCTGCTGGCGCTGGGCACCGGCTCCAGCGAGACGGTGATGCCGCGGATGATGCAGAAGCTGCGGGCCGCCGGCTGCCGGGACGACGCGGTCGGCCTGGTGCTGCCCACCGGCTACTCCTTCAACCTCGACGGCGCGTCCATCTACCTCTCCATCGGAACGCTCTTCATCGCCCAGGCCATCGGCGTGCACCTCTCGCTCGGTCAGCAGATCACCGTGGTCCTGGTGCTGATGCTGACCAGCAAGGGCATGGCGGGCGTGCCCGGTTCGGCGTTCCTGGCGCTGTCGGCGACCGCCTCCGCGCTGGGCGTCATTCCGGCCGCGGCGGTCGCCCTGCTGCTCGGCGTCGACCGGATCATGGACTCCATGCGGGTGGCGACCAACCTGCTGGGCAACTGCGTCGCGGTGTTCGCGGTGTCCCGCTGGGAGGGCGCGCTGGACCGGGTGACGGCCAAGCAGGTGCTGGCCGGCGCGGTCCCGGCCGGACCGCAGCAGCCGCCGGCGGCCACCGCCCCCGCCGATGAGGAGGAGGCGGACGGCGCGCCCGTCGCGCCCGGCGAGAAGTGAGCTGCGGGGCCCGGTGGCGGACGGCCTGCCACCGGGCCCCGGACGGCGCTCAGGGGCGCGCCCCGGCTACTGAGCGGGCTTGTCCGAATCCATCCCCGGACGGGCCTTCCGCCACAGCCCCCGGGTGAAGTCCGGGATCTCCTGCGGTGCGCCCTGGGCCTTGATCGAGCGGTCGCTCAGCGGCACCGGGGCGGACCAGGTGGCCGCGTCGTACACGTCGAAGTCCGGTACCAGGCCCAGCCGCAGGCACTGGGTGAGTCGGAAGACCAACATGTAGTCCATGCCGCCGTGGCCGCCGGGCGGGTTGGCGTGCTCCTTCCACAACCAGTGGTCCCACTGGGCGTACTTCCCGAAGTCGCCCCACTCGTCGTTGTTCTGGTCCGGCTCCAGGTAGATCCGCTCGGGGTAGTCCTCGAAGAGCCCCTTGGTCCCGCCGAGGCTGTTGATCCGGCTGTACGGGTGCGGGGTGGAGACGTCGTGCTCCAGCCGGATCACCCGGCCCTTGGCGGTCTGCACCAGGCTGATCGTGCGGTCGCTCTCGACGTACGACTCCTTCCAACTGGGGTCGCCGGCGGGCATGTGCTGCTTGCGGTAGGCGGCCAGCCCCAGCGCCGGCGTGCCGAAGCTGGAGATCCGCACCACCCGGTCCCCGCGGTTGACGTCCATGTAGTTGGCGACCGGGCCGAAGCCGTGGTTCGGGTAGAGGTCGCCGCGCAGCCGGGTGTGCCACAGCCGGCGCCAGGGCCCCTCGTAGTACGTCGGGTCGAACATCAGGCCGCGCAGGTCGTGGACGTACGCCCCGGCGCCGTGCAGCAGTTCGCCGAAGAGGCCGGCGTGCGCCATCCGCAGCACCCGCATCTCGTTTCTGCCGTAGCAGCAGTTCTCCAACTGGAGGCAGTGTCTGCGGGTCCGTTCGGAGAGGTCGACCAACTCCCACAACTGGTCCAGGCGCAGTGCCAGGGGGCATTCGGTGCCGACGTGCTTGCCGTTGAGCATGGCGGTCTTCGCCATCTCGAAGTGCCAGTCCCAAGGCGTCGCCGCGTAGACGAAGTCGACGTCGGTGCGCTTGCAGAGGTTCGCGAAGTCGTGGTCGCCGTTGGTGTAGACGGCGGGTGCGGGCTGGCCGGCCTTGGTGACCTTCGCCGCGGCCTTGGCGACCTTGTCCTTCACCGGGTCGCAGAGCGCGACGACCTGGACGTCCGGCATGGCCAGGAACAGGTCGATCATGCTGCCGCCCCGGTTGCCGAGGCCGATGATGCCGACGCGGACCGTGCTGCGCGGCTCGAAGGGCACCCCGATCATGGTCTTGCCGCGCCGCTCGGGGGCCGCGGCGGAGTCCGTGCCCGCCGCGGGTGCCCGGGGTGCGGCCGCGGCCGCCGGTGAGGTGCCCAGACCGGTGAGTCCGAGTCCGGCGCCGGCCGCGCCGGCGGTCCACAGCACCGAACGGCGGCTGGGCCCGGACTCGTTGGGCTCGTGGTTCTGCGGTGTTGCCTCGTGCATCGGTCCTCCAAAGGAGCGGATCGTACGCGGGACAGTCGTGAACCTCGGTGAGGACCCTGACGGTTGGGTGGCCTGGGGCACAAGAGGGCCCATTGGACTCTTGGTGCGCGTACTTGGACTCTTCGTACACCTCGGGTGCCACCGGGACGTGGTGCCCCGCCCGCCCCCGTGCCGGTGTCTTTCGCAAGAGCCTGAAAAGCCTTGCCGAAGACCTTGACGTGTCCACGCACGAAACGGCAGGCTCCGAAGCGGAATCCCCCCATGGCGGCCTGGCGCGTGGCTGCTCTCGTGGGCGCGGTCCCCGTGCCCCATGACGAAGGAGCCGCAACAGTGCAACGACGAAGGAGCCGCGACCACGCAGCGACGGGGCGGCCGCACCGCCGGCCCCGCACCCGGGCGCTGGGCGGACTGCTGGCCGCCGTCGGCCTCACCGCCCTCGCCCCCTGGCCCGCACAGGCCACCCCGCCCGGCGACCGGACCGTCACCGCCACCCTCTTCGAGTGGAAGTACGCCGACGTCGCCCGGGCCTGCACCGACCAACTGGGCCCGGCCGGCTACGGCTACGTCGAGGTCTCACCCGCCTCCGAGCACATCCAGGGCGACCAGTGGTGGACCTCGTACCAGCCGGTCAGCTACAAGATCGCCGGCCGGCTGGGCGACCGCGCCGCGTTCGCCGCGATGGTCGGCAGCTGCCACGCCGCCGGCGTCAAGGTCATCGCCGACGCCGTCATCAACCACATGGCGGCCGGCTCCGGCACCGGTACCGGCGGCACCCGGTACACCAAGTACACCTACCCCGGCACCTACCAGGACTGGGACTTCCACGGCTGCCGCCGGAGCATCTCCGACTACACCAACCGCGACGACGTCCAGAACTGCGAACTGGTCGGGCTCGCCGACCTCGACACCGGCAGCGACTACGTCCGCACCACCCTCGCCACCTACCTCGACGACCTGCGGTCCCTGGGCGTGGACGGTTTCCGGATCGACGCCGCCAAGCACATCGCCGCCGGCGACCTCGCCGCCATCAAGGGCAAGATGAAGGACCCGGGGTACTGGGTGCAGGAGGTCATCCACGGCGCCGGCGAGGCGGTCCAACCCGACGAGTACACCGGCACCGGCGACGTCGACGAGTTCCGCTACGGCACCCACCTCAAGAGCGCCTTCCAGGGCCGCAACCTCGCCCAGCTCAAGTCCGTCGCCGACGGCAAGCTCGGCAGCGACCGGGCCCGCACGTTCGTCGACAACTGGGACACCGAGCGCAACGGCTCCACGCTGACCTACAAGGACGGCGCGACCTACGCCCTCGCCAACGTCTTCATGCTCGCCTCGCCCTACGGCTCCCCGAACGTCTACTCCGGCTACCAGTGGACCGACAAGGACGCCGGCCCGCCGGCCTCCGGCAGCTCCGCCTGGACCGGCGAACACGCCAAGCGCGAGATCACCGGCATGGTGGGCTTCCGCAACGCGGTGGGGTCGGCGGAGCTGACCGACTGGTGGGACAACGGGGGCGACGCGATCGCCTTCGGGCGCGGCTCCGCCGGGTTCGTCGCCCTCAACGCCGGGGACGGGGCGGTGAACCGGACGTTCACCACGTCGTTGCCGGCCGGGACGTACTGCGACGTGGTCGCCGCGGACCCGTCTTCGTGCGACGGGCACACGGTGACCGTGGGCGGCGACGGGCAGGCGCAGCTCACCGTGCCCGCCCACGGCGCGGTGGCCCTGCACGTCGCCCGCTGACGGCCGCCCGTCCCGACGGGCCGGGCGGCCGGACGCGCCGCCTCACGTGCCGTACGGAATCGAGGGGTTGCCGGGGCGCGTCGCCCATTCCAACGCCAGGAGGGCCGAGCGGTAGCCCCGGCCCCCGGTGGCGTGGTCCATGCCGATCTCGCAGGTGCGGTTCGCCGAGAGGTGGGCGTCGAAGGGGCGGGCGGTGACCTCGGCGGCCTCCTTCGCGGTGGCCGATTCGGTCAGTTCCCGGTGGAGCAGACCGCGGTCGCCGGCGAAGGCGCAGCACCCCGCGTCGTCCGGGACGACCACCTCGCGGGCGCACGCCTCGGCGACCCGCCGCAGCCGGTCCTCGTCCCCCAAGTGCTGCATGGAGCAGGTGGGGTGGAGGACGGCGGAGCCGAGGGTGCGGTGGACCTCCAGGCGGGGGAGGAGGTCCGCGGCCCACACGACGGAGTCGACGACCGTGAGCGCGGCGTGCAGCGAGCGGTTGAACGGGGTCAGGTACGGCACCACCTCGCGGGCCAGGCCGAGCGTGCAGGACGACGCGTCCACGACCAGCGGCAGCCGCCCGCCGGCGGTCCAGCGCCAGGCCGCCTCGACGATCCGGTTGGCCATGAGCCGGTTGCCCCGTTCGTAGCCCTTGGAGTGCCAGATGGTGGCGCAGCAGGTGCCGGCGACGTCCGACGGGATCCACACCGGACGGTCGGCGCGGCGGGCCAGCGCCACCACCGCCTCGGGGAGGGACGGCCCGTGGTGGTCGGCGGGCGCACCGAAGATGCGGTTCACGCAGGCCGGGTAGTAGACGGCGGCCGCGGCGGTCCGGCGGGTCGCGGGCGGTCGCCGGGCCGCCGGACCGGGGATCTGCGGCAGCCACTCCGGCACCAGGTCGGGCCGGATCGCCCTGCGGGCGGCACCCGTCGCCCGGGCCAGCAGCCGGTCGTCGAGCCGGGGTGCGACGGCCAGCGCCAGCCGGGCCGCGCGCTCGACGGCGGCGAAGTGCCGGGCGGCCCGCTCGGCGATCCGTTCCTCGCGCGGGGAGTGCCGCCGGTGCCGGAAGTCCTTCATCAGCGCGCCGGTGTCGATGCCGACCGGGCAGGCCAGCCGGCAGGTGGAGTCGCCGGCGCAGGTGTCCACCGCCTCGTAGCCGTAGGCGGCCAGCAGCGCGTCGTTGACCGGTGAGCGGGGTGGCTGGCGCAGCATCTCGCGGCGCAGCACGATGCGTTGGCGGGGCGTGGTGGTCAGGTCCTCGCTGGGGCAGGTCGGTTCGCAGAAGCCGCACTCGATGCACGGATCGGCGACCGCTTCGATCTGGGGGATGGTCTTCAGGCCGCGCAGGTGCGCCCGCGGGTCGCGGTCGAGCAGGACCCGCGGGGCGAGGATGCCCCGGGGGTCGACGATCTCCTTGATCCGCCACATCAACTCCGTGGCGCGCGGGCCCCATTCGAGTTCCAGGAACGGCGCGATGTTCCGGCCGGTGGCGTGCTCCGCCTTCAGCGAGCCGTCGAACCGCTCGACGGTCAGCCGGCAGAAGTCGTCCATGAAGGCGGCGTAGCGGGTGACGTCCTCGGGGTCGGCGGCGTCGAAGGCGAGCAGGAAGTGCAGGTTGCCGTGGGCGGCGTGGCCGGCGACCGCCGCGTCGAAGCCGTGCCGGGCCTGGAGCTCCAGCAGCGCGGTGCAGGCGTCGGCGAGCCGGGCCGGCGGGACCGCGAAGTCCTCGGTGATCAGGGTCGTGCCGGCCGGCCGGGAGCCGCCCACGGCGGTGACGAACGCCTTGCGGGCCTTCCAGTAGCCGCCGATCACGGCCGGGTCCCGGGTGACGGCGTTGCTGACCGACGGCACGGGGGCGATGAGCGTCAGCTCCGCCAGCACCCGCGCCGCCGCCTCCTCGTGGGCCCGCTGCGCCGCCTCGTCGGGCGCCCGGAACTCCACCAACAGGGCGGCGGTCTCCTTGGGCAGCTCCGCCCAGTCGGCGGGGACGCCGGGCACGCTGACCGAGGCGCGCAGGGTGTTGCCGTCCATGAGTTCCACGGCCCGCGCGCCGGCCTCGGTGAAGCGCGGGACGGCGGCGGCCGCGGCGGCGAGGCCGGGGAAGAACAGCAGGGCGGTGGAGGTGTGCCGGTCCAGCGGCACGGTCCGGAAGACCGTCTCGGCGAGGAAGCCGAGTGTCCCCTCGGAGCCGACCATCAGCCCGCGCAGGATCTCCACCGGGGTCCGCCCGTCGAGGAGGGCGTCCAGGCGGTAGCCGTTGGTGTTCTTGAGCGCGTACTTGGCGCGGATCCGGGCGACCAGGTCCGGGTCCGCCTCGATCTCCGCCTTCAGGGCCAGCAGTTCGGTGCACAGCACCGGTTCGGACCGGGCCAGTCGGACGTCGGCGTCCGGGCGGGCGGTGTCGACGACGGTGCCGGACGGCAGCACGAAGGTCAGCGACTCCAGCGTCCGGTAGGAGTTGCGGGTGGTGCCGGCGGTCATCCCGGAGGCGTTGTTGGCGACCACGCCGCCCACCGTGCAGGCGACGGCGCTGGCCGGGTCGGGGCCCAGCAGCCGGCCGTGCCGGGCGAGGGCGGCGTTGGCCCGCAGCACGGTGGTGCCGGGCCGGATGCGGGCCCGGGCGCCGTCGTCCAGCACCTCGATGCCGGCCCAGTGGCGGCGCACGTCGACGAGGACGTCCTCGCCCTGCGCCTGGCCGTTGAGGGAGGTCCCGGCGGCCCGGAACACCACGTGCCGGCCGTGCGCGCGGGCGTAGGAGAAGACCGCGGCGACGTCCTCGACGGTCTCGGCGAGGACCACGACCTGCGGGACGAACCGGTAGGGGCTGGCGTCGGAGGCGTAGCGCACCAGGTCGGAGACAGTGTGCCGGACCTTCTCCGGGCCGAGCAGGGCGAGCAGGTCGCCGCGCAGCGGCTCGGGGGTGCCGGCCGCCAACCGCTCGGGCACCCGGTCCGGTGCGGGGTGGGTGGTGCGGGGCCGCAGGGCTTCGGGCGTGGGCTCCAGCAGGGGCACGGTCACCTCCGGTTGGCTGCGCGACGGCCCGTCGGATCAGGCCGGTGCGGCAGAGCGGTGCGGTTCCCCCGGTCCGTCGACGAGGGTGGCGAGCAGGCCGCCGAGCACCTCGCGCTGGGCGGCGGTCAGGGGTGCCAGGATCTCCTCCGCGGCGGCCCGACGGGCGCCGCG
>LIQL01000392.1 GCA_001418405.1 Streptomyces diastatochromogenes
GCTGTTGAACCTGATCGCCGCCGAGTACCTGATCCAACGTCGACGACCGGCCCGACGCCGCCCCGCGGCAAGCGCCCTCCGCGGGGAACACGGCGCGTAGGCCCCGACGGCCCGGCGCCCACCGGACCGGTGGGCGCGGCGGGCGAGGCGGGCGCGGCGGGCCGCTCCGGATCAGGCAGTTGCAGGCAGCAGCATCCGCGAAGGTGCCGAGCTCACCGCCGAGCTCACCCCTTCACGCACACCACCTGCTTGAGCTTGGCGACGACCTCCACGAGGTCCCGCTGCTGCTCCATGACCTTCTCGATCGGCTTGTAGGCGCCGGGGATCTCGTCGACGACCCCGGAGTCCTTGCGGCACTCCACGCCCCGCGTCTGCTCCTCCAGGTCGCGCGTGGAGAAGCGCTTCTTCGCCGCGTTCCGGCTCATCTTGCGGCCGGCGCCGTGCGAGGCGGAGTTGAAGGACGCCGGGTTGCCCAGCCCGCGGACGATGTACGAGCCGGTGCCCATCGAGCCCGGGATGATCCCGTACTCACCGCTGCCGGCCCGGATGGCGCCCTTGCGGGTCACCAACAGCTCCACGCCCTCGTAGGTCTCCTCCGCCACGTAGTTGTGGTGGCAGGAGATCACCGGCTCGAAGGTCGGCCGGGCCTTGCGGAACTCCGCGCGGACGACGTCCTGGAACAGGGCCATCATCACGTCGCGGTTGTGCCGGGCGTACTCCTGCGCCCAGAACAGGTCGTTGCGGTACGCCGCCATCTGCGGGGTGTCCGCGACGAAGACGGCGAGGTCGCGGTCGACCAGCCCCTGGTTGTGCGGCAGCTTCCGGGCCTGCTCGATGTGGTGCTCGGCCAGTTCCTTGCCGATGTTGCGGGAACCGGAGTGCAGCATCAGCCAGACCGCGCCGGTCTCGTCCAGGCAGAACTCGATGAAGTGGTTGCCGGACCCCAGCGAACCCATCTGCTTGGCCGCCCGCTCGTGCCGGAACTTGACCGCCTCGGCCACGCCGTCGAAGCGACCCCAGAAGTCGTCCCAGCCGGCGGTCGGGAACCCGTGGACGCGCCGCGGATCGACCGGGTCGTCGTGCATGCCCCGGCCCACCGGGATCGCCTGCTCGATGCGGGAGCGCAGCCGGGACAGGTCACCGGGCAGGTCGTCGGCGGTGAGCGAGGTCTTGACCGCGCTCATCCCGCAGCCGATGTCCACGCCGACGGCGGCCGGACAGACCGCGCCGCGCATCGCGATGACCGATCCGACGGTGGCCCCCTTGCCGAAGTGCACGTCCGGCATCACGGCCAACCCCTCGATCCACGGAAGGGTGGCGACGTTGCGCAGTTGCTGCATCGCGACGCCCTCGACCGTGGCCGGATCGGCCCACATCCGGATCGGCACCTGGGCGCCGGGCACTTCGGTGTACGACATACCTGTCTCTTTCCCCCGGAAAATTGAAAAACGCAAAAGCCGGACAATATGCCCGATCTTGGACGGCGAACCGGCGTTCGCGGCGAAACGTGCGGTAGACATTGTGTCCATCGGCCGCCGCCCGGCGGCAACCGCATTTCCGCAGGGAAGGAGCCGTGAACGATGCCGCGCAAGTCGTTCGTACCCGGTGCCGCACTGCTGGTCACCGTGGCCCTGGCCGCCGGCCTGACCGGCTGTTCCGGAGGTTCCGCCACGGGCACCAGCGGCGGTGACGGCAAGGGCGGTGACGCCACCGCGGCCAGCCCGTCCGCGCAGCCGGGCCGCTACCAGACCCTGCCGGAAGCCTGCGGCCTGCCGTCCCGCGGCACCCTGCGCGCCATGCTCCCCGGCGACGACCAGCAGCTGTCGCAGGCGGACGCGCAGAAGATCTACGGCGGCCGGGCCGACATCACCTACGACACCGACCGCCGGGTCGGCTGCCAGTGGACGCGGGAGACCACCGCGGGAACCCGCCACCTCACGCTCGACATCCAACGCGTGGTCTCGTACAACGCCGCGGTCAGCGACGACGACCGGGCGCAGGAGCTCTACCTCGGCAAGGAGCAGGCCGCCAAGATCCCGTCCGCCGGCTCCGACACCCCCTCGGCGTCGGCCAGCCCGAAGGACGCGCCCAAGGGCCAGCAGAAGCCGTCGGCCGGCGCCACGGACGCGAACGGCGGCCAGGACGCCGCCGCGGGCGGGAAGAAGGCGGACGGTGCCGCGGCGGCGACCAGCCCCCCGGCCACCCCGTCCGGCTCCCCGTCGGCGACCCCGTCCGACCCCACGACGGGCGCCGGCAGCCCGCTCGCCCCGCGCGTCCTGGACGGCCTCGGCGACGCGGCCTTCCTGAACGACCAACTGATCACCACGGACTCCGGCGTGCACCGCGACATCACTGTGGTCTTTCGCACGTCGAACGTCATCGTGACGCTCACCTACGACCAGTGGTCCACGGACAAGACGCAGCTGCCGGAAAGCCAGGAACTGCAGGACAAGGCCCGTTCCCTGGCCGGCGAACTGGCCGACAGCCTCAGCGAATAGACCCCGTTGATGCCGTTAATCCGGATCGGGCAGTTCACTCGCGAATCGCCCGATTCGTCCCGCCGCTCAATCGTTATGAATCGGCCACGCCCCTCGCTCCGCCGCGTACCGTGCCCTAGGACCAGCCCCGACCCCGGGGCCGGGCCAGCACGCTCCACAAGGGTCCGCACCGACTCGACGACGACGAACAGCGAAGGAACCATGCACCGATCCGCCAAGCGACTCGCCAGCCTCCTCACCTGCGCAGCAGTACCGGTGCTGCTCGTCGCCGGGTGCTCCGGCTCGGACGGCAAGAGCTCCGGTGACAGCACTCCCTCCGGCTCGTCCAGCGCCGCCGCCAGCAGCCCCTCGCCGACCGTCGCCGCCGCGAAGTTCAAGAAGCTGCCGAACCCCTGCGAGGCGTTCTCCAAGGACACCCTCAACAAGCTGCTGCCCAAGGTGAAGGACGCCGCCGGCAGCCAGGGCAAGTCCACCGACACCACCTCCCGCGGCGCCTGCTCCTGGAGCAGCTCCGACGACCAGGGCGTCGACGGCACCCAGTTCCGCTGGCTGGACGTCGCCTTCCAGCGCTACGACTCCGACCCGACCATCGGCTCGGGCGAGAAGCGGGCCACGGACTTCTACACCCAGCAGATCAACGACGCCAAGGCCACCCAGGGCGCCAAGAAGGTCGCCGCCGTGCCGACCGCGGGCACCGGTGACGCGGCCACGGCCATCAGCTACGACGTCAACAAGGAAGACAACGACTTCAAGAACACGACGATCGTGGCGCGCACCGCCAACATCGTCGTCACCCTGAACTACAACGGCGCGGGCATGGCCGGCGCGGACACCCCCAACGGCAACGACCTGCTGAAGGCCGCCCAGGCCGCCGCCAAGGAAGCCGTCACCGCCGCCACCAAGGCCAACCAGGGCTGACCCGCCCGGGGCCGGCGGCACCGCCCGGGACCCCTCCCGCGCCCGGAGCCCTCCCCGACCCGGCAGGAACGGGTGTGCAACGCTATGCGCGCCAATTCGCCGAGTCCGGGGAGGGACCGCGGGTGTCCGCGACACAGACCGCGCAGTTGACCCGTACGCACCGCATCCTGATCGGCGTGGTCATCGCCGGCGCGGTCCTCATCGCGGCGATCGGCTTCACCGGCTCCTACGCGGCGGTCCGCGCCCTGGCCGAGAAGAAGGGCTTCGGCGCCTTCGCGGCGGTCTTCCCGATCGGCATCGACGCCGGCATCGTGGTCCTCCTCGCCCTGGACCTGCTGCTCACCTGGATCCGCATCCCGTTCCCGCTGCTGCGCCAGACCGCCTGGCTGCTGACGGCCGCGACCATCGCGTTCAACGGCGCCGCCGCCTGGCCCGACGCCCTGGGCGTCGGGATGCACGCGGTGATCCCGGTGCTGTTCGTGGTCGCCGTGGAGGCCGCCCGGCACGCCGTCGGCCGGATGGCCGACCTCACCGCCGACAAGCACATGGAGGGCGTCCGGCTCGCCCGTTGGCTGCTCGCCTTCCCCTCCAC
>LIQL01000393.1 GCA_001418405.1 Streptomyces diastatochromogenes
CCCTGGACATCGCCGCCGGCGAGAACTGGCGCTGCGCCGTCGCACCCCTGGCGTCCGGCCGCGAGTGGCTGCTGGGACTCGTCCTCCACCACATCGCCTTCGACGGCGGTTCCGTCCGCCCCTTGGCCGACGACCTGTCGGCGGCCTACGCCGCCCGCCTGCGGCACCGGGCACCGGACACCGCGCCGCCGCCCGCGCTGGCAGCCGTCCTCGCCGGTGCCCGGGCCCAGGTGAACGGGGCCGCGCTGGCCGAGCAGCGCGCCTTCTGGCGCGCGGAGTTGACCGGCGTGCCGCCGCTCACCGTCCCGGGACCGGCCGCCGGCGACGCGCCACCCGGGCCCACCTTCCGGATTCCGGCCGCCGACTGGGCCGCGCTGGAGGCCCGCGCCCACGGCTGGGGCAGCACCCGCTTCGCGGTCGCGCTGGCCGCCTACGCCGAGGCGCTCGCCGCCGTCTCCGGCGACCGCGACCTGGCGATCGGCGCCCCGCTCGCCAAGCGCTACCACCCCGACACCGCCGACGCCGTCGGCTGCCTCATCGACGTCGTCTGCTTCCGGATGCGCCCGGCCGGCGACGGCACGGCGGACCGGGTGCCCGCCCTCCTGGCCGGCGTGCACGCGGCGCTGGCCGCGCAGGACGTGCCGTTCGAGGAGGTCGTGCGGCTGGCCGCCGACCCGGCCCGGGACCGCTCCCGGCACCCGCTGTTCCAGACCCTGTTCGCGGTGCAGAGCGCCCCGCCCCAGCACCTCGCGCTCGACGGCTGCCTGACGGCCTTCGTCGGGCCCCGGTCCGACCGCGCCCTGCACGAACTGGAGGTGGAGGTGTGGCCGGAGGACGACGGCGGCGCGGAAGTGCTGCTCGGACACCAACCGGGCACCCCCGCCCGGTTCGTCGCCGAGGTGGCCGCGGTCTACCGGCGACTGCTCCGGGAACTGGCCGGCGGGGCGGACCCCACATGAGCGAGCGCCCCGCCCCCGCGCGCCGCGAAGCCGCCGACCAGGACCCCGAGCGGCACGGCGAGCGCCTGCGCGAGTTGGACCGCGACATCATCAGGCTGATCCAGCTGCGCGTCCGCGAGGACCGGCTGCTCCAGGGCGCCCGCCGCGCGGCCGGCCTCCCGCGCACCGACCTGGCACGGGAGAACGCCGTGCTGCGTGGCTACCGCGAGGCACTGGGGCCGGCCGGTGCCCAACTGGCCCTGCTTCTGATCGGCATGACCCGTCGCCCGGACCAGACCGCGGGTGGCCGGGAGGAACGCACGTCACACGAACCCTGACGCCACATGGAGGAGCACGCATGGCAGAGTCCCGCACCGGATTCGCGGACTACCAGTTCGAGATCTACCTGAGGGGGCTTCAGGACCAGGTCCCGCCGTTCACCACGGACCTGTCGGCCCTGGAGGAGGTGGCCCGCGACCGGATGGGCCCCCAGCCCTACGGGTACGTCGCCGGCGCGGCCGGCACCGGGGCCACCGCCCGCGCCAACCGCGCCGCGTTCGACGGCCACCGCCTCGTTCCGCGCATGCTCCGCGACGCCACCGAACGCGACCTGCGCACCACCGTGCTCGGCAGCGAACTGGCCGCCCCGGTACTGCTGGCCCCCATCGGGGTGCAGACCGTCGTGCACCCGGACGGCGAGTTGGCCACCGCCCGGGCGGCGCAGGCCACGGGCGTCCCGATGGTGTTGAGCACCGCCTCCTCGCACACCGTCGAGGAGGCCGCCCGGGCCAACGGAGACGGCCAGCGCTGGTTCCAGCTGTACTGGCCGCACGACGACGAGGTGACCGCCAGCATCCTGGCGCGGGCCCGCGCCGCGGGCTACACGACCCTCGTCGTCACGCTGGACACCTGGCAGTTGGCGTGGCGCCCGCGCGACCTGGACCAGGCGTACCTGCCGTTCATCCGCGGCAACGGCGTGGCCATCCCGTTGTCCGACCCGGTCTTCCGCTCCCGGCTCGACCGCCCGGCCGAGGAGGACCCGCAGGTGGCGGCCCTGCAATGGCTGCCGATCTTCAGCGGCAAGGCGCACACCTGGGACGAACTGGGCTTCCTCCGCGAGCACTGGGACGGCCCGATCGTCCTCAAGGGCATCGTGCACCCGCAGGACGCCCGCCGGGCCGTGGCCGCGGGCATGGACGGCGTGCTGGTCTCCAACCACGGCGGCCGCCAGGTCGACGGCGCGGTCGCCGCCCTCGACGCGCTCGTCGACGTGGTGGCCGAGGTCGGCGACGAGACGGAGGTGCTCTTCGACTCCGGCGTCCGCAGCGGCGCGGACGTCGTCAAGGCACTGGCGCTCGGCGCCCGGGCCGTCCTGCTCGGCCGCCCCTACGTCTACGGGCTGGCCCTCGGCGGGGCCGACGGCGTCCAGCACGTCGTGCGCAGCCTGCTCGCCGACCTCGACCTG
Organism: Streptomyces diastatochromogenes; assembly: GCA_001418405.1. Classification (GTDB taxonomy): domain Bacteria; phylum Actinomycetota; class Actinomycetes; order Streptomycetales; family Streptomycetaceae; genus Streptomyces; species Streptomyces albulus_C. The sequence continues at coordinate 2,404 of LIQL01000393.1, forward strand.
ACGATGGGCCTCGTCGGCTGCACCCGGGTGGCGGAGATCGGCCCGGACCTGCTGCACCGGCCCGCCCCGGCGACCGGGGGGAGCCGACGGTGAAGCGCCACTTAACCCGCTCCCGCCGGCCGGCGGCGACCGCCACCGCCGCCCTCGCGCTGGCCCTGACCCCGCTGCTCCTCGCCGGCCCTGCCGCCCCGGCCGACGCCGCCCGCTCCGCGAGCCGCACCACCACGGGCGCGCCCGCCGCCGCGACCACGACCGGCCAGTGGCCCCCGTCCACCGGCCGGGGCCCGTGCCCGGTCCGCAAGACCACCGACGTCGGCGCCACCATGCGGGACGGCACCGTCCTGCGCGCGGACGTCTACCGGCCGGTCACCGGCGACAAGGTCCCGGTCATCCTGATGCGGACCCAGTACGGCAAGGCCGAAGCCGAGGTGCAGCCGTCGAGTTACCAGTCGCCGGAGTGGTTCGCCTCGCACTGCTACCTCGTGGTGATCCAGGACGTCCGCGGCCAGTACGCGTCGGACGGCGACTTCTACGAGTTCGCCAACGAGGGCCACGACGGCTACGACAGCGTGGAGTGGGCCGCCCGGCTGCCCGGCTCCAACGGCCGGGTGGGCATGTACGGCTCCTCCTACGTCGGGGCCACCCAGTGGCTCGCCGCCCAGGAGCGCCCGCCGCACCTGAAGACCATCGTGCCGGCCCTGACCTCTGACGACTACTACGAGGGCTGGAACTACGAGGGCGGCGCGTTCCGGCTGAACTTCGTCATCCCGTGGGCCATGCGCAAGATCGTCCCGTCGGCCGCCGCCAACCGGGGCGACCGGGCCACCTACGACCAGGTCAACCGGGACTACCAGGACGTGAGCAAGTGGCTGGCCACCGCCCCGTACGACGCCTTCCGGCCCTTCCACCCCGGTGACCCGAAGGTCGCCCCGTACTTCTTCGACTGGATCAAGCACCCCACGTACGACGACTACTGGCGCCGATGGGCCCCCAAGGAGCACTACGGCAAGGTCGACATCCCCGTCCTGAACTACGCGGGCTGGTACGACGCCTTCCTGGACGGCTCGGTGAAGAACTACCAGGGGATGGTGGCGCGGGCCGGCTCGCCCGGCGCCCGGGACAACCAGCGGCTGGTCATCGGCCCCTGGGACCACACCGGCTGGGGCCGCCCCACCAGCGCCCCCGCACCCCTGCTCAAGGCGATCGGGCCGGCCGGGAACAGCCCGATCGACGAGATGATGCTCGCCTGGTGGGACCACCACCTCAAGGGCAAGGACAACGGCGTCGGACAGCGCGGCGTCGACTACTTCGTGATGGGCGCCAACCGGTGGCGCACGTCCCCCACCTGGCCGCTGCCGCAGACCCGGTGGCAGGACTACTACCTGGGCAGCACCGGCCACGCGGCGGGCAACACCCAGGACGGCACGCTCTCCACCGCGCCACCGAACTCCGACGCGCCGGCCGACCACTACACCTACGACCCGCGCAACCCGGTGCCGAGCGTCGGCGGCCACTCCTGCTGCACCGCGGCGATCAGCACCCAGGGCCCGTACGACCAACAGCAGATCGAGCAGCGCCCGGACGTCGCCGTCTACACGGGCGCGCCGTTGACGCGGGACACCGAGGTCACCGGACCGATCACCGTCACGCTGTACGCCGCGACGTCGGCCCCGGACACCGACTGGACCGCCAAACTCGTCGACGTGCACCCCGACGGCACCGCCGTCAACCTCAACAGCGGCATCGTGCGCGCCAGTTACCGCGCCTCGACGAGCGACCCGCAACCCGTCGTCCCGGGCAAGGTGTACGCGTACACGATCAAGGTGTGGCCGACCAGCAACCTGTTCCGGAAGGGCCACCGCATCCGGCTCGACATCTCCTCCAGCGACTACCCGCAGTTCGACCCGAACCCCAACACCGGCAGCTGGCTGGGCCGGTCCACGGCCCGCCGGACCGCGCACCAGACCTTGCTGCACGACGCGGCGCACCCCTCCAAGGTCACACTGCCGGTGATCCCGGACGGCGGCGCGGCCGTGGGCAGCACCACGCCGCCGCAAAAGTAGAGTCGGCGCCGACCGCGCCGCGCAGACGGAACCCACGACGACGACCGCACCGACGGAAAGGCAGGGCATGTACCACGTACGCCGGGCCCGCACGGCCGACCACTCCACGCTCGTGGAGTGCGTCCAGAAGTGGTGGGGCGATTCCCGCACCCCCGAACAGGCGCGGGAGCTGTCGCTCCTGCTCCCGCGGCTGTTCCTCCAGCACTTCGCCGGGACCAGTCTGATCCTGGAGGACGAGACCGGGATCCGGGCGTTCCTGGTCGGCTTCCACTCCGCCGACGACGGGCACCGGGCGTACGTCCACTTCGTCGGCGTGGACCCGCAGTTGCGCCAGCAGGGCATCGCCCGCCGGCTCTACACCCGCTTCTTCGAGCGGGCCGCCGCGGCCGGCCGCACCGAGGTGTCCGCCATCACCTCACCGCACAACACCGGCTCCATCGCCTTCCACAAGGCCATGGGGTTCGAGCTGGACCCCGGTGACCACGAGGTCGACGGTGTGCCCGTGCACCGCGACTACGACGGGCCCGAGCAGCACCGGGTGGTCTTCCGCAAGAAGCTCGGCGCACCGACCGCGGCGGTCCTGGAGCCGTTCACGACCCGTGCGGCGAAGCCGGAGGACTTCGACGCCCTCGTCGGCGTGGTCGACGACTGGTGGGGCCGCCCAGCCTCCCGCGACCTGACGCGGGTCTTCGTCAGCCACTTCTTCGAGACCAGCCTGATCGCCGAGCGGGACGGCGAACTGGCCGGATTCGTCATCGGATTCCTCTCCCCGTCCAAGCCCGAGGAGGCGTACATCCACTTCACCGGCGTCGCCCCCGCATGGCGCCGCACCGGCCTCGGCCGCCACCTCTACGAACGCTTCTTCGAGCGGGCGCGTGCCGACGGCCGCACCCTCGTCAAGGCGATCACCTCGCCCCAGAACGCCCGCTCCATCGCCTTCCACAACGCCATGGGCTTCACCAACTCCGCCCCGATCGCTGACTACGACGGCCCAGAGCTGGACCGGGTCACCTTCACCCGCCCGCTCTGAACGAGCGTTCCGGGCCCGGCGGCGCGTTCCGGACGGGAGCGGCGCAGCGGCTTCCCTCCCGTTGGCATGGGGTCACACATACGACCCATAGCCGGAACGAGTGGAATAACGGATACTTTCCTCTCTCTCCTGAATGTCCCGATCTCTCCCAGGGGATCCCTTCCCCCGAAGAGCGTTGGGAGATCCGCATGCGTGACACCTCCAGCACCGGCCGCTCAGCGGCGACCGGCGGCTGCCGCATGCTCCTCCTCCTGGCGCTGCTGGCCCTGCTGTTCACCGCCCTGACCGCCGGCTACGCCGACGCCACGGCGTCCGGAGCCGGCGCCTGTCCCACGCGGATCGGCGCCCCGGCTCCCGAGGACGCCGCGGAGCGGACCTGCGACACCACGGGCCACGTCCTGGCGCCGTCGCGGGGCGACGCGCACCACCCGCCGGGCAACGGCTTCCGGCGGTTGTGCCACGCCACCGCCTGTCACCTGCGCCCGCACGTCCCGACCGGAGCGAACGGCAAGGCCCTGCGGGAATCGCCGGCCGCGGAGTGTCTGGACGCGCCGGGCCAGGCCGGCCCTTGGGCCGTTCTCCCGGCCGCGCCCACCGGCCTGCCCGCGCGGATGACCGTGCTGCGCTGCTGAGCGGACCTGGTCGCGCACCCCACCCCGTCCTCCCCGCAATGCGGCGGACGGGGCACGCGCGGTCCGTCGCACCAGCATCCACGCCATCCGCACCGCAGGAGTTCCGGCATGCCCGTCGACGTCTTCGCCGCCCTCAGCGCGCTCGTGCGCGCCGAGGCCCGCCGCACCGCACCCCGACCCCAGCCCCACCCGCCGACCCCGTCCGC
>LIQL01000394.1:0-148 GCA_001418405.1 Streptomyces diastatochromogenes
GCGGGGGGCGGGAGGAGGGCGACGCCCAGGCCGGCGGCGACCAGGCCGCGGAGGGTCTCGGCCTCCTCGCCCTCGAAGGCGATGCGCGGGGTGAAGCCGGCCTCGGCGCACAGGGCGTCGGTGATCCGGCGCAGGCCGTAGCCCGGTT
>LIQL01000394.1:171-13386 GCA_001418405.1 Streptomyces diastatochromogenes
GCGGATGCGCTTGCGGCCGGCCAGCCGGTGGTCGTCCGGGACGACCAGGCGGAGCTTCTGCTCGTCGAGGCGGCGCGCGACCAGGTCCGGGTAGTCGGGGACCGGGGAGGTCAGGCAGAGGTCGAGGTCGCCGGCGCGGAGGCGTTCGATCATCGCTTCGCCGTAGTTCTGGACGAGTTGGAAGCGGATGCCGGGGTGGTCGGCGCGGAAGGTGCGGAGGAGGCCGGGGACGGTCTCGGAGCCGAGGGTGTGCAGGAAGCCGAAGGCGACCTTGCCGGCGGTCGGGTCGGCGTCGGCGCGGACGGCGTCGGTGGCCCGTTCCAGGTCGGTCAGGGCGCGTTCGGCGGCGGTGCGGAAGGCGCGGCCGGCCGGCGTGAGGGAGAGGGTGCGGCCGTGCCGGGCGAAGAGGGCGACGCCGAGGTCCTGCTCCAGCCGCACCAGGGCGCGGCTGAGGGTCGGCTGGGGCATGCCGAGCTCGTGGGCGGCGCGGGTGACGTGCTCGTGCCGGGCGACGGCGGCGAACTGGGCGAGCCGCGGGGCGAGGGTCAGCGCCCAGGAGTCGGGGCCCAGCTCGGCGGCCTCGGGGGCGGTCGGCGGGACCGAGCGGAGGCGTTCCGGAATGTCTTTTCTGTTGCGGCCTTGCAACAGGGGCGGCGGTGAGCTGCGATCATGTTCCACGGCATCGATTATCGCGTTTTGATGCATTGGACGCATGAGGTGGCGTCCTTCTACCTTCGGAGCATGCCTCCCGCTGATACCGGGGCGTCCGTCACCGACCGTGCGGCCGCCTCTCCCCAGTCGTCCACGGACTCCTCTTCCCCTTCCGCCGCGGTGACCGACCCCGAGTCGGAGAAGCTGCGGCCGGGCGGCCCCGGCTACCGCCGGATGAGCTTCGCCCTCTTCGCCGCCGGAGTGGCCACCTTCGCCCTCCTGTACTCCACCCAGGCCCTGCTGCCGGCCATCTCCGCGGACCTCGACGTCGCGCCGGACCAGGCGAGTTGGACCGTCTCCGCGGCCACCTTCGGGCTGGCCCTCGGGGTGATCCCGCTCAGCGCGCTCTCCGAGCGGTTCGGGCGTCGCACCCTGATGACGGCCTCCCTCACCGTCGCCGCGGTGATCGCGCTGCTGGTGCCGTTCGCCCCCTCCCTCGGCACCCTGATCGCGCTGCGCGCCGTGCAGGGCGTCGCGCTGGCCGGGCTGCCCGCGTCGGCGATGGCGTTCCTGGCGGAGGAGGTGCGCGCGAAGGCGCTGGTGGCGGCGATCGGCCTGTTCGTGGCCGGCAACAGCATCGGCGGGATGTCCGGGCGGATCGTCACCGGCTGGGTCGCCCAGGCGTGGGGCTGGCGGGCGGCGCTCGGCGCGGTGGGCGTGCTGGCCGTGGTGTGTGCGGTGGCGTTCCGGCTGCTGGTGCCGCGGGCCCGGCACTTCGCGGCGCGTTCGGTGGGCCCGCGGGCGCTGGCCCGAACCCTCGGCGGTCACCTCGCCGACCCGCTGCTGCGTCGCCTCTACGCCATCGGCGGGCTGTTCATGACGGTCTTCGGCGCGGTCTACACGGTGATCGGCTACCGCCTGGTCGCCGAGCCGTTCAACCTCCCCCAGGGCATCGTCGGTTCGATCTTCGTGATCTACCTGGTCGGCACGGTCTCGTCGGCCGCGGCCGGGAAGCTGGTCGGCCGGGTCGGCCGGCGCGGTGCGCTCTACCTGGCCGTGGGCACCACCACGGCGGGACTGCTGCTGACGCTCGTCGCCTCGGTGGGCGCGGTGGTGGCGGGACTCGTCCTGATCACCGCGGGGTTCTTCGCGGGCCACGCGGTGGCCTCGTCGTCGGTCAGCCGCACCGCCAAGACCGCCCGGGCCCAGGCGTCCGCCCTGTACCAGTGCGCGTACTACATCGGCAGCAGCCTGGGCGGTGCGCTCGGCGCCGCCGCCTTCCACGCCGCCGGCTGGTCGGGCACCGTCCTGCTCGGCCTGGCCGCGATGCTCGGCGCCGCCGGCATCACCCTCTACGCCACCCGCAAGGCGGTGGCCGAACGTCGGCTGCTGACCCTGGGCAAGGCCGCGTAACACCCCACGACGCGAAGGGCCCGCCCCACCACCTGTCCTGGTGGGGCGGGCCCTTCGTCCGTCGACTCGCCGTCAGTCGAGGGGAAGGCACCCCGGCCTTCGCGTATCCCGCGGCCTTGGCGGGACCGGCGTCGGTCCACCGATCCCGTTCGCCCGTATGGGAAAACCGCAGGTCAGGCGATACGTTCCAGCACCACCGGGCGCGCGGTGAAGGCCGCGTCGGCCGGGCCGATCTCCACCCCGCCGTCGAGGGCTTCGAGCGCGTAGGCGAACTTCTCGGGGGTGTCGGTGTGCAGGGTCAGCAGCGGCTGGCCCGCGGTGACCCGGTCGCCGGGCTTGGCGTGCAGCTCGATGCCGGCGCCGGCCTGCACCGGGTCCTCCTTGCGGGCCCGGCCGGCGCCCAGGCGCCAGGCGGCGAGGCCGACGGCGTAGGCGTCGAGGGTGGCGAGGGTGCCGGTGGCGGCGGCGGTGACGGTGTGCTGCTCGCGGGCCACCGGGAGCGCGGCGTCGGGGTCGCCGCCCTGGGCGGCGATCATGCGGCGCCAGTGGTCCATGGCGGAGCCGTCGGCCAGTGCCTTGGCCGGGTCGGCGTCCTTGAGGCCGGCCGCGTCGAGCATCTCGCGGGCCAGCGCGAGGGTGAGGTCGACGACGTCGGACGGGCCGCCGCCGGCCAGCACCTCGACGGACTCGCGGACTTCGAGGGCGTTGCCGGCGGTGCGGCCGAGCGGGGTGGCCATGTCGGTGAGCAGGGCGACCGTCCGCACGCCGTGGTCGGTGCCCAACCCGACCATGGTGGAGGCGAGTTCGCGGGCGTCGTCGAGGTTCTTCATGAAGGCGCCGGAGCCGACCTTGACGTCCAGGACGAGGGAGCCGGTGCCCTCGGCGATCTTCTTGGACATGATGGAGGAGGCGATCAGCGGGATCGACTCGACGGTGCCGGTGACGTCGCGGAGGGCGTAGAGCTTCTTGTCGGCGGGGGCGAGGCCGTCGCCGGCGGCGCAGATGACCGAGCCGACGGTGCGCAGGACGTCCAGCATCTCGTCGTTGCTCAGGGCGGCGCGCCAGCCGGGGATGGCTTCGAGCTTGTCGAGGGTGCCGCCGGTGTGGCCCAGGCCGCGGCCGGAGAGCTGCGGGACGGCGGCGCCGCAGGCGGCGACCAGCGGGGCGAGCGGGAGGGTGATCTTGTCGCCGACGCCGCCGGTGGAGTGCTTGTCGGCGGTGGGGCGGGTGAGCGAGGAGAAGTCCATCCGCTCGCCGGAGGCGATCATGGCGGCGGTCCAGCGGGCGATCTCCCGGCGGTTCATGCCGTTGAGGAAGATGGCCATGGCGAGGGACGACATCTGTTCGTGGGCGACCTCGCCGCGGGTGTACGCGTCGATGACCCAGTCGATCTGTTCCGGGGTCAGTTCACCGCGGTCGCGCTTGGTGCGGATGACGGAGATGGCGTCCATGGACGGATTCCTTTCGAACGGGTAGGTCCCGTTCTACACGCATAGACGGCGCGGTCGCCAGGGCGGACGGCGGGTGGCGACACCCGGCGTCCGCGGGCTCCGGCGGCCGTCAGCGCGTCAGGTGTCCCGGGCCGAACGCGTCCGGCAGCAGCGCGGCCAGCGGCCGGATCCCGGCCGCGGTGTCCACCAGCAGGTCCGGGCCGCCGTGCTCGTGCAGCAGTTGGCGGCAGCGGCCGCACGGCACGAGCAGTTCGCCCTTGCCGTCGACGCAGGTGAACGCGGTGAGCCGGCCCCCGCCGCTGGCGAACAGGGCCGAGACCAGGCCGCATTCGGCGCACAGGCCCAGGCCGTAGGAGGCGTTCTCGACGTTGCAGCCGGTGACCGTGCGGCCGTCGTCCACCAGGGCGGCGGCGCCGACCGGATAGCCGGAATAAGGGGCGTAGGCCCGGGACATCGCGTCCCGGGCCTGCGTCCGCAGTGCGGGCCAGTCGATCGTGACCGGCACGTCGTGCGTCATGCGGGGTGTCTTCCTTCGTCTCTCGCGTCGCGCGGGGTGCGTCGGACCTCGACGCGTCAGTGGCCCCGGCCCCGGCGGTACGGCTTGCCGATCGCCTTCGGGGCCCGCAGCCGCTGGGAGAAGAGCGCCAGGACCAGCAGCGTAGCGAGGTAGGGGCTGGCCTCGACCAGTTCCAGCGGGACACTGTCGGAGAGCGCGTACCAGACCACCAGAACGGCGGCGGCCACCGCGGCGACCGCGGCCTGGGCGCGCTTGGCGGCCCGCAGCCGGACCAGCGCCAGGCCGGCGAGCAGCGCGGCCAGGCCGAGCAGCAGGGCGTGCACGGTCGGGCCGCCGCTGCGCAGTTGCATGGCGTCCATGAAGCCGAACAGGCCCGCGCCGAGGGCGACGCCGCCCGGCCGCCAGTTGCCGAAGATCATCGTGGCCAGGCCGATGTAGCCGCGGCCGCCGGTCTGGCCGTCCTGGTAGAAGTGCACGCTGATCGCCAGGAAGGCGCCGCCGAGGCCGGCCAGCGCGCCGGACACCAGGACCGCCGCGTACTTGTACGCGTAGACGTTGACGCCCAGGGACTCGGCGGAGAGCGGGGCCTCGCCGCAGGACCGCAGCCGCAGGCCGAACGACGAGCGCCACAGCAGGAAGAAGGTGCCGACGAAGAGCCCGACGGTCAGCACGGTCAGCCAGGAGACGCCGGTGACCGCACCGCCGAGCACCCCGGCGAGGTCGGAGACCAGGAACCAGTGGTGGCCCTCGATCCCGTTCAGCCAGTCCGCGAGGCCGGGGACGGTGAAGGTCGGCATGTCGGGCATCGGCGGCGACTGCTTGTCGTTGCCGCCGGCCACCATCGCGGCGCTGCCCTCCTGCCCGAACCACAGGGTGGCGAGGTACTGGGTGGCGCCCAGCGCCAGGATGTTGAGGGCGACGCCGGAGACGATGTGGTCGACGCCGAAGGTGACGGTGGCGACGGCGTGCACCAGGCCGCCGAGCGCGCCGCCGAGGATGCCGGCCGCGGCCGCGGCCCAGGGACCGTGCTGCCAGCCGACCCAGCCGGCGGCGAACGAGCCGAGCATCATCATGCCTTCGAGGCCGATGTTGATCACACCGGCACGCTCGGCCCACAGACCGCCCAGACCGGCCAGGCCGATCGGCACCGCGGCGCTGAGCGCGGCCCCGAACTGGCCGCCGGAGGTGAGGTCGGTGGCGCCGCTGACGGCCCGCAGGGCGGAGACCGCGACCAGCGCACCGGCGATGATCAGCAGGATCCAGGGGTAGGTCAGCTTGCGCCGGCCGCCGGGCGCCGGGGCGGGGGCCGCGGTCCGTGCCGCGGACTTGAGTTCGCTACTCACGCCGTCACCTCCGGCTTGTCACTGTTGTCGGCGCTGCCGGTGCCGTCGCCGGTCCGGGCGAGCGCGGCCAGCTCCTCGCCGACCTTGCGCTGCTGGAGGCGCAGCCCGTAGCGGCGGACCACCTCGTAGGCGATGACCACGCAGAGCACGATCACGCCCTGGATGACGCCCACGATCTCCTGGGCGTAGCCCTCGAACTCCAGCCGGGAGCCGGTGCGGTCGAGGAACGCCCAGAGCAGCGCGCCGAACGCCATGCCGGCCGGGTGGTTGCGGCCGAGCAGTGCGATGGCGATGCCGGTGAAGCCGATGCCGGCGGGGAAGTCGGTGCCGTACTGGAACGATTCGCCGAGCAGGGTCGGCATCCCGACCAGGCCGGCCGCGGCGCCCGACAGCAGCATGCTGATGACGACCATCCGCTTGACGCTGACGCCGCTGGCCTCGGCGGCCGGCTCGGAGGCGCCCACCGCCCGCAGGTCGAAGCCGAAGCGGGTGCGGTTGATCAGGAACCAGTACACGGCCCCGGCGAGCACCGCGACCACCACGAAGCCCTCGACCGGCTTGGGGTGGGTGGGGAAGGAGAAGAAGTGGCTGGACTCCGGCAGGAACTTGGTGTGCAGGAGGTTGCCGTCCTTGATGGCGAGCCGGCCGTCCTGGAGGAAGTAGCCGATCACCGAGGCCGCGATGGAGTTCAGCATGATCGTGGTGATCACTTCGCTGACCCCGCGGGTGGTCTTCAGCAGACCCGCGATGCCGGACCAGATCGCGCCCACCAGCATCGCGATGACGATGAGCAGGATGATCTGGAGGGCGCCGGGCAGCGCGACGGCGCCGCCGACCGCGGCCGCGGCGAAGGCGGCCAGTCGGTACTGCCCGTCGACCCCGATGTTGAAGAGGTTCATCCGGAAGCCGACGGCCACCGCGAGCGCCGAAAGGTAGTACGGCACCGCCTTGTTGACGATCCAGACCTGGCTGTCGCTGTAGTGGCCGTAGTCGGCCATGATCCCGTAGGCACGGAACGGGTTCTCGCCGGACGCCAGGAAGACCAGCGAGCTGATCACTATCGCGGCGACGATCGCCAGCACCGGCGCGGCGACGCCCAGCAGGACCTTGTCCCGGGCGGCGCTGCGGGCGATGGCGTCAACGGCCGCGGGCTTCTTGGCCGTTGGGGTGGGGGTGGACGTGCTCACTGCGCGTCACCCCCTTGGGCGGCGGCGGTGTCGACCGAGTCGTCCGACGCGCTGAGGTGGCCGCTGGCGGCACCGGTCATGGCGGAGCCCAACTCCTCCGGGGTGATCACGGCGGGGTCGGCGTCGGCGACCAGTCGGCCCCGGTACATCACCCGCAGGGTGTCGGACAGGCCGATCAGCTCGTCCAGGTCGGCAGAGATCAGCAGGACCGCCAGGCCCTCCCGGCGCGCGGCGCGGATCTGCTCCCAGATCTGGGCCTGCGCGCCGACGTCGACCCCGCGAGTGGGGTGGGCGGCGATCAGCAGCTTGGGGTGGTGGCTCATCTCGCGGCCGACGATCAGCTTCTGCTGGTTGCCGCCGGAGAGCGAGGCCGCGGTGACCTCGATGCCGGGGGTGCGGACGTCGTACTCGGCGACGATCCGCTCGGTGTCCTTGCGGGCGCCGGCCAGGTCGAGGAGCCGGCCCTTGCTGTTGGGGCGCTCGGTGACGTGGCCGAGGATGCGGTTCTCCCACAGCGGGGCGTCCAGCAGCAGGCCGTGCCGGTGCCGGTCCTCGGGGATGTAGCCGATGCCGCCCTCGCGTCGGGCGCGGGTGGAGGACCGCGACAGGTCGGTGCCGTCCAGGGTGATCGTCCCGCCGTCCGGTGTGCGGATGCCCATGACGGCCTCGACCAGTTCGGCCTGCCCGTTGCCCTCGACGCCGGCGACGCCGAGCACCTCGCCCTTGCGGATGGTGAACGAGATGCCGTCCAGCACCGTGCGGACCACGCCGTCGGAGTCGGTGGCGGACAGCCGCACGTCGTCGACGCGCAGCAGCTCCTCGTCCCTGACGGTGGATTCGCGGGTCTCGGGCGACGGCAGTTCGCTGCCGACCATGAGTTCGGCGAGTTGCTTGGGGGTGGTCCCGGCCGGTTCGACGGAGGCCACGGTCGTGCCGCGCCGGATGACGGTGATGTCGTCGGCGACCGAGAGCACCTCGCCCAGCTTGTGCGAGATGAAGATGACGGTCAGACCCTCGGACTTGAGCTCGCGCAGGTTGTCGAAGAGCGCGTCGACCTCCTGCGGGACGAGGACCGCGGTCGGCTCGTCGAGGATCAGCGTCCTGGCGCCCCGGTAGAGCACCTTGAGGATCTCCACCCGCTGCCGGTCGGCGACGCCCAGGTCCTCGACGAGCACGTCGGGCCGGACGTTCAGCCCGTAGGCGTCGGAGATCTCCCGTATCTTCGCGCGGGCGCCGGCGCCGATGCCGTGCAGCTTCTCCGCGCCGAGGACGGTGTTCTCCAGGACGGTGAGGTTGTCGGCGAGCATGAAGTGCTGGTGGACCATGCCGATGCCGCGGGCGATGGCGTCGCCCGGGGAGTGCAGGGCGACCTGTTCGCCGTCGAGCGCGATGGTGCCCTCGTCCGGCTTCTGCATGCCGTAGAGGATCTTCATCAGGGTGGACTTGCCGGCGCCGTTCTCGCCGCACAGGGCGTGGACGGTGCCGCGGCGGACCGTGAGGTGGATGTCGTGGTTGGCCACGACGCCGGGGAACCTCTTGGTGATCCCGCGGAGTTCTACAGCAGGGGCGTCCTGACCGGGCGGGCTGCTGGTGGGTGCTGCGTTGATGGCGCACTCCCCTCAGGGGCGAAGGAGCGGAAGGAGCGGACGGGGTGGGACGGAGCGGGGAAGCGGTGCCGGCGGCGCTCGCACGGGCCTGCCGGGCGCGGCCCCGGGAGGCTACGACTTCGGCGTCTCCTTGACCTTCACCTGACCCTCGATGATCTTCTTCCGGGCCGCGTCGATCTGCGGCTGGACGTCCGTGATGAAGCCGCCCGAGGTGGCCAGCGAGACGCCGCCGTGCTTCAGGTCGTAGGTGTGGACGCCGGTGAGCGGCTTGTGCTGCTCGCAGCTCTTGATGAGGTCGAAGACCGCCACGTCCACGTTCTTCACCACCGAGGTCAGGATGTGGTCCTTGTAGCGGGCCAGTCCCGGCTGCCGGTACTGGTCGGAGTCCACCCCGATCGCCCAGGCGCCCTTGACCTTGCTGACCGCCTCGATGGAGCCGGCGCCGGACTGCCCGGCGGCCGAGTAGATGATGTCGATGCCGCTGTCGAGCATGCCCTGGGCCTTGGCCTTGGCGGCGGCCGGGTCGTTGAACCCCTTGTCGTTGTTGGGGTACAGGTACTGCGAGACGACCTTGGCCTTCGGGTCGGTGTCGCGCACGCCCTGCTCGAAGCCGGCCTGGAACTTCTGGATCAGCGCGTTGTTCACGCCGCCGATGAAGCCCACCTTGTGGGTCTTGCTCTTCAGCGCGGCCGCGACCCCGGCGAGGTACGACCCCTCGTGCTCGGCGAACACCATCGCGTCGACGTTCTTGCCGGTGGGCACCGCGTCGACGACGCCGAAGGTGGTGTCGGGGAAGTCCTTGGCGACGTTCTGCACGGACTGGCTGTAGGCGAAGCCGACCCCGATGACGGGGTTGTACCCGGCTTCGGCGAACGAGGTCAGCCGCTGCTCGCGGTCCGCCTCGGTCTCGCCGTTCTTCGCGGTGAGCATCTTGACCTTGACGCCCAGCTGCTTGCGGGCGTTCTCCGTACCGCGGGCGGCCGCCTCGTTGAACGAGTGGTCGTCCCGCCCGCCGATGTCGAAGGCCAGCCCGACACCCGCGTGTGTCGCGCGGTTGGCCTCGGCGAAACTCTGGCCGCAGGCGGTGGCGGTGAGCCCGAGACACGCGGTGGCGGTGGCCGCGGCGACAACCCTGATGACCCGACGCACGGGGCCTTCCCTTCGCTGTAAGCGCTCCCAGTGGCGCTGACTTGTCGGGAGATTAACGCGCGTAGACCTGGCGCAAAACCCTCCACTGCGTTGCCGTTACCGATTCGTCTCTCAGGGCGTCCCCCGGAAACACAACGGGCGGCCGGCGTGGGGCCGACCGCCCGTACCGGCGGGATGTGGCGCGATGTGTACGCTCCACGGGGCTCAGAGCAGAGCCGCCGCGGTGAAGAGTTCGACGCCGACGGTGATCGCGCGCTCGTCGACGTCGAAGTCGCCGCGGTGCAGGTCGAGGCTGCTCAGCTCGCCCGGCGGGCGGACGCCGAGCCGGGCCATGGCGCCGGGGACGTGTTCGAGGTACCAGGAGAAGTCCTCGCCGCCGAGGGACTGCTCGGTGTCCTCGACGGACGCGGTGCCGCGGCGGGCGGCCATCGCGTCGTGCAGGAGCTGGACGCTGTCCACCTCGTTGACGACCGGGGGGACGCCGCGAACGTAGTCGATCTGGGACTTGGCGCCGTGCAGGGTGGCGACCTCGTCGATCGCGGCGTGGACCAGGTCCGGCGCCTGCCGCCAGGCGTGCAGGTCCAGGCAGCGGACGGTGCCGGAGAGCGCGGCGCGCTGCGGGATGACGTTGCAGGCGTGGCCGGACTCCAGGCGGCCCCAGGTGACGGCGAGGCCGGCCCGGGCGTCGACCCGGCGGGCGATCAGCGCCGGTACGTCGACCGCGACCCGGGCCGCGGCGGTGACCATGTCGGTGGTCAGGTGCGGGCGGGCGGTGTGGCCGCCGGGGCCTTCGAGGGTGACTTCCAGCCGGTCGCAGGCCGAGGTGATCGGGCCGGTCCGCAGGCCGATCCGGCCCGCGTCGACGCGGGGGTCGCAGTGCACCGCGAGGATCTGCCCGACGCCGTCCAGCACCCCGCACTCGACGGCCTCGGCGGCGCCGCCGGGCAGGACCTCCTCGGCGGGCTGGAAGAGCAGCCGAACCGGGCGGGGCAGGCGGCCCTGGCGGGCCAGCTCGGCGAGGACCAGGCCGGCGCCGAGCACCACGGTGGTGTGCACGTCGTGGCCGCAGGCGTGGGCGCGGCCGGGGACCGTCGAGGCGTAGTCGACCGTCTTGGTGTCGGGGATGGGGAGGGCGTCGATGTCCGCACGCAGGGCGAGCCGCTCGCCCACCGCGCCGCCCGGGGTGCCGTCGACCGTACCGATGTCACAGACGAGCCCGGTGCCGGTGGCCAGGACGCGGGGGCGCAGTCCGGCCCGCTCCAGGCGGTCCTTGAGCGCCGCGGTGGTCCGGAACTCCTGGTTGCCGAGCTCGGGGTGCATGTGCAAGTCCCGGCGGAACGCGACGAGTTCGGCGCGTAGTTCTGCGGGGAGCGTACCGGGCAGGGCGGGGGCGAGCGGGTCGTCGGCGGGGTGGGACATCAGTTGGTTCACCCGTTGAAGGTTACGGGTCCGAACGGGGCAACTGGCCCTCGATCAACAAAAGTTCAGCCCCTCAGGGGAAGAAATTTTAGGCAGCTGGGTGCATGGACCGAATTTGGCAGGGGTATGAAGCAGGGTTTTATCGCTCCCTGTCAGGTTCTGCTCTCAGGTTCGATCACCGTGTTCGGCCACGGCGTTCGGTGGGGGCGCGGGGTCGCCGGATCCGCTCGCGGCGCGGCGTCTTCGCGTGCGCTCGTCGGGGTCGGCGCCCGGCAGGCGCCGCACGTCCCGGGCGGTGCCGGTGACGTCGTCGAGGAAGCCCCGGGCGCGGGGCGAGGCGTGCGCGGTGAGCCAGGCGGGGTCGATGTCGCAGACCGCGACCTGCACGCCGGTGCCCTTCAGGGCCAGCGGGAGGGTGTGGACGACGGTGGACGGGAAGCTGAGGACCAGCCGCCCGATCGGACCGCGGCGGGCGATGAGTTCCAGCGGGAGGTCGGGGCGGACCACTTCCAGTCCGGTCTCGGTGGCCAGCCGGTGGAGCTTGCCGGCGCGTTCCCGGCGGTGTGCGAAGTAGCGGGTGGCGCCGTGCGCGCGGGCCAGGCGGGCGACCGCGGCCAGGTAGCGGTCGGTGTCGACGACGCCGGTCTCGACGAGCGAGGTGCCGACGATGTCGGCGGTCCGGGTCAGGCGGGGCGGGCCGAAGCGGCCGCGGGTCCAGGCGAAGTCGTTGGCGGTGACCGCCATGCCCTCGGGCACCTCGACGGGCATGGAGCTGAAGAGGGCGACGGTGCGGCGGCGCCGGGCGCCCTCGGGGTCGGGGGTGAGGCGGCGGCGGGCGGTGGCCGCGAACGGCGCGAAGAGCAGGTCGCGGGGGCCGCGCCCGGAACCGTGCCTATGCCAGCGCACCAGCCGTTCGCCGCGGGCGAGTTGGCCGATGAACTCCATGGTGGCGGTGCCGTCGTCGACCACGACCAGGTCGCGGGCGCGGGTCAGGCCCAGGAGCAGTTGGACGTAGCGGGAGAACGGGTCGCCGAGGACGACCCGGCGGGCCCGGCGGAGCAGGGGGGTGAGGCCGCCGATGGTGCGCAGCGGGGCGGTGGCGCCGCCGCGGGCCTCCTCCCAGCGCAGGGTGTGGCCCTCGTCGCGGGCGAGTTCGGCCATCCGGCGCAGTTGGCCGCGGGTCATCGGGTCGTGCGGGGAGAGCACGACGACGGTGAGCGCCGCGGCGCGGGCGGCGTGCGCCCATTCGAGGACGTTCAGCAGCTGCACCGGGCTCTCGACGAAGGCGAGGGTCCCGGTGTCCGTGGGGGCGGGGGTCATGTCGTCACCGCTGAGGTCGGTCCGGTGGCGCTGCCGGGGCACCCCGAGGAGGCGGCGGGCGGGAGTCCCCGCCGCCTCCTGGGGCGGGACCTCGGCGCTGGTGGCGCGGGTCCCGTCGGGTGAGTCCACGTCGCGAACTCCGCTCGGCCGGTCAGACGGCGGCCGGCGCGCGGTCGGCCGCGGCGTCCGCGTCCTGCGCGGCCTCGGCCTCGGCCTCGGCGACCACGCCGGTGACCCGGCGCAGCTTCTTCATCGGGCCGAGCTCGCTCTCGTAGACCTTCTTGACGCCGTCGCCGAGGGACTCCTCGATGGTGCGGATGTCGCGGACCAGGCGGGTCAGGCCCTGCGGCTCGACGGAGGCGGCCTGGTCGGAGCCCCACATGGCGCGGTCGAGGGTGATGTGCCGCTCGACGAAGGTGGCGCCGAGGGCGACCGCGGCGAGGGTGGTCTGCAGGCCGGTCTCGTGGCCGCTGTAGCCGATCGGGACGTTGGGGTACTCGGCCTGGAGGGTGTGGATCATGCGGAGGTTGAGCTCTTCGGCCTTGGCCGGGTAGGTGCTGGTGGCGTGGCAGAGGACGATGTTGTCGCTGCCCAGGACCTCGACGGCGTGCCGGATCTGCTTGGGGGTGGACATGCCGGTGGAGAGGATGACGGCGCGGCCGGTGGCGCGCAGGGCGCGCAGCAGCTCGTCGTCGGTGAGCGAGGCCGAGGCGACCTTGTAGCAGGGCACGTCGAACTTCTCCAGGAAGGCGACGGACTCGACGTCCCAGGGGGAGGCGAACCACGCGATGCCGCGCTTCTTGCAGTACTCGTCGATGGCGCGGTAGCCGTCCTCGTCGAACTCCACGCGGTGGCGGTAGTCGATGTAGGTCATCCGGCCCCAGGGCGTGTCGCGCTCGATGTCCCACTGGTCGCGCGGGGTGCAGACCTCGGGGGTCCGCTTCTGGAACTTGACGGCGTCGCAGCCGGCGTCCGCGGCGGCGTCGATCAGCGCGAAGGCGTTCTCCAGGTCGCCGTTGTGGTTGATGCCGATCTCGCCGGTGACGTAGACGGGGCGGCCGGGGCCGACCGGGCGGTCGCCGAGGGAGCGGAGGCGGGAGGTGCTGCTCATGGGAGGTTCCTTCGTTCTGTTCGAGGGTGGTGGATCAGGGGGGCGGG
>LIQL01000395.1 GCA_001418405.1 Streptomyces diastatochromogenes
CGTCCGCTTGGCGGGACGGCGACGGATCGGGGCGGGCCGGGAGGGAGCGGTCTCCGCTCAGCGCGGGGTACCGTCGCCGTCCCGCCAAGCGGACGGATGCCGTCCGGCCTGTGAGACACCTCGTGAGACGACCGGACCTGCCGTCTACGCTGCCGGCCACCCAGTTGGGGCGAAGTGGGGACAACCCCACCGGCCGCGATCATGTGGCTTCTCAACGCGGCCGGGGCAGGGCCTAGACTCCCGTCCATACAGATCGTGTAAAAGTCGTTTCAAGAAACGCAGTCAGGGAGCGAGGGGCGGACGTGCCGGACGCGACCGTACGCACCACCGTCGCCGCGGACTATTTCCAGGGCTATTCGGCCGTCGGGATCATCGCCGTGGTCGGAGTGCTGTTCGTCGCCGTGGCCTTCGGGGCCGGGCGACTGCTGCGACCCGTCGTGCCCACGCCCGAGAAGCTGCTGACGTACGAGTGCGGCGTGGATCCGGTCGGCGAGGGCTGGGCGCACACCCAGGTCCGCTACTACGTCTACGCCTTCCTCTACGTCGTCTTCGCCGTCGACTCGATCTTCCTGTTCCCCTGGGCCACGGTCTTCGCCGCTCCTGGATTCGGCGGAGTGACGCTGGTGGAGATGTTCGTCTTCCTCGGCTTCCTCGCCATCGGCCTGCTCTACGCGTACAAGAAGGGCGTCCTGGAATGGACGTGACCCCCGCTTCCGCCGCCCCCGAGTTCCTGCCGGAGCCGCGGCGCCTCGGCACGCTGGCCCGGCTCGCGCCCGAACCCATGAAGGTGGTCCTGAACTGGGGCCGCCGCTACAGCCTGTGGGTCTTCAACTTCGGCCTGGCCTGCTGTGCCATCGAGTTCATCGCGGCGTCCATGGCCCGGCACGACTTCATCCGGCTCGGCGTGATCCCGTTCGCGCCCGGTCCGCGCCAGGCCGACCTGATGGTCGTCTCCGGCACCGTCACCGACAAGATGGCGCCCGCGATCAAGCGGCTCTACGAGCAGATGCCCGAGCCGAAGTACGTCATCTCCTTCGGCGCCTGCTCCAACTGCGGCGGCCCGTACTGGGACTCGTACGCGGTCACCAAGGGCGTCGACCAGATCATCCCGGTGGACGTCTACGTCCCCGGCTGCCCGCCCCGCCCGGAGGCGCTGCTCCAGGGCATCCTCAAGCTCCAGGAGAAGATCGCCCGCGAGTCGCTCGGCGAGCGCTACGGGCGCTCCGCCCGGCCGTCCGCCGCGGCGCTGCGCAGCGGTCTGGTGACCCCGCCGGCCGCCCCCGGGCCGGCCGCGCCCACCGCCGCGGGGGAGGACCCCCGATGACCGAGCAGCCCGAGCGGCCCGAGCAGCCCGAACAGTCGGCAGTCCCGTCCGAGGAGCCGGCCGGGGAGGGCGCCGCGGCCGTCGAGGCGCCCGTCGGCTGGCTGCCGCGTCCGACCGGCGAGATCTTCGGCCCCGGCGCCACCGCGGAGCTGGCGTACGACCTGCTCACCGTCGACGTCCCGGCAGCCGCCTGGCTCACCGCGCTGACCGTCGCCCGCGACGACCTCGGCTGTACCTACTTCGACTGGCTGAGCGCCGTCGACGAGCCCGGCACCGGCTTCCGGATCTGCGCCCACCTCGTCGACGTGGCCCGCCGCGGCACCGTCCGCCGGCTGGTCGTGCGGACCACCGTCCCGCACGACGCGCCCGCGCTGCCCACCGCCGTGGGCGTGTTCGCGGGTGCCGGTTGGCACGAGCGGGAGACCCACGAGATGTTCGGCGTGGACTTCACCGGCCACCCGCACCTGGTGCCGCTGCTGCTGCCGGACGCCTTCGAAGGCCATCCGCTGCGCAAGGACTTCGTGCTGGCGGCCCGGGTCGCGAAGGCGTGGCCCGGCGCCAAGGAGCCGGGGGAGTCCGAGCACGGCGGGCCCAAGCGGCGGCAGATGCTGCCCCCGGGGGTGCCCGACCCCAACGAATGGGGACCGCTCAAGGGGCAGTTGCCGCCCGCCCCGGCGCGGCCGGCCCGCGGCGCACGGGCGGCGGGTGCCGCCGGCGAGCGCCCGGCCCGGCGGACCCGCACCGCGGGCAGCGGATCGGCGAGCCAGCAGGCCCCGGCCACCGAGGCCCCGGCCACCGAGGCCCCGGCCACCGAGGCCCCGGCCACCGAGGCCCCGGCCACCGAGACGCCGGTCACCGAGACGCCGGCCGGCACCCCGGTCGAGCGCCCCGCCCGGACCGCCCGCCCGGACCGGCCCGCCCGGCGC
>LIQL01000396.1 GCA_001418405.1 Streptomyces diastatochromogenes
ACGCAGTGCGCGACCGGCGCGCCTGCGCGCCGCGCCGGTCGCGCACTGCGTCGTCGAGGGCGACTTCATGGCGCAGGCGCATCCCGCTCCGGAGGCGGACCCGCACCGGAGGGAACTCGCCGCGCGCAATCTCGCGGCGATCTGGTCCAACTACGCCGAGCTCGGGTACCGGCGCCTCGTCTACACCAACACCGTGAGCGTACTGGCGGAGAACGAGGGCATGTTCCGGCGGGCCATGGGCGCGGACGTCAGGATCGTCCGGGTGTTGCTCACCGCGTCGGACGCGACCACCGGGGAGCGGCTGACCGGCCGGGAACGCGGCTCGGAGCTGGCGCAGGAGCTGAAGAACAGCGCCTTCAAGGCACGGCTCCTGGACGAACGGGCCCCCGCGGACACGGTGCGGGTGGCGACCGACGGGCGTTCCGTCGTCGACATCGCACACGAGGTGGTGCGCGCCACCGGTTGGCTGACGGGAGCCGGTGCCGCTGGGTAGGCCCCGCACTCCGCGCACACGCCCGCGGCTGCACGGGGTGCCGTGCCTGGCTCCATTGGGGGAGGTACGGCCCGACCCGGGTCCGTAGCATGCGGCCCATGCGGGAAGTGAGCGGCGGAACGGTGGTGCGGGTGCAGGTGCGGGGGTGGCTGTTCGCCGGGGTGGGCGCCGTCGCGGGGATGCCCGCCGGTGGGCTGGCGCTCGCCGCGGTCCGGCCCGGTCTGCCCGCCGGGGCGCGGCTGCCGGTTTTCCTCGCCGTGTTCGCCGTCGCGGCCTGGGCCATGGGCCTGCCGAACGGGGTACGGCGTGCGGCTGTCCGACTGGCCAACGCCTTGCTGGGGACGGAGCTGCCGCGACCGGTCGGGCCGCCCCGTGCGTGGGGTGACCGGCTGCGGGCGGCGGCGTGGTTGCCGGTCCACACGGTCGTCGGCGGCACGGTCCTGGGCGTGGCCGGGCTGTGCCTGATGGCGGTCGTCGGCCTGCCGGCGGTGTGGCTGGCCGGCGGCGGCGAGGTGGCTCTGCCGTGGCGCGCCGTCGCCGTGCCGCGCGGCCTGCCGGGTGCCTGGACGCTGGTGGCGGCCGCCGGGCTCCTGTTGGCGGCCGGCGCCTGCGCCCAGGCCGGGCGGGTGCTGCTGCGGCGTTGCGCGCCCGTCCTCCTCGGCCCGGGTCCCGCGGAACGGGCCGCCGCGGCCGAGGCGCGGTCGCGGGCTCTGGCGCAGCGCAACCGGCTCGCCCAGGAACTGCACGACTCCCTCGGGCACACCCTGACCGCCTCGACCATCCAGGCCGCCGTGGCCCGGGAGTTGCTGGACCGGGACCCGCAGGCGGCCCGCCGCGCCCTCAGCAGCATCGAGGAGACCTCCCGCGCCGCGATGGACGACCTCGACCACGTGATCGGGATCCTGCGCGAGTCGCCGCCGACCACCCGGCCACAGTCCACCCTCGCCGACCTCGACGTGCTCGCCGACCGGGTCCGGCAGACCGGCGCCGTGCTGGCCGTCGAGCGGGAGGGCGACGTGACGCGCGTGCCGACCGTGGTGTCCCGGGAGGCGTTCCGCCTCCTCCAGGAGGGGCTCACCAACGCGCTCAAGCACGGCGGGACGGGCGACGTGCGGTTGCTCGTGGCCGCTCGTGGCGAGCGGCTGAGGTTGGTGCTGACGAATCCGCTCCGCGCCGCTTCCCCCACCGCCCGAGGCAGCCGAGCGGGGCACGGCCTGGCCGGGTGCGCCGAACGCGTGCGGTTGCTGCGCGGCGAGCTGTCCGCCGGACCCACCGGGGACGGCCGCTGGCAGGTCACCGCCGACCTTCCCTCGGGACCGCAGGCATGAACCTCCCGCACGCCGCGCACGCCTCCCCCGCCCCCGCCCCGTCGGGCGACCCGTCCGACGCCGACGCGGCGGCGGCCCCGGTCTCGGTACTGGTGGTGGACGACGAGGAGTTGACCCGAGCCGGCCTGCGGGCCCTGCTGTCCGTCCAGCCCGGACTGGAAGTCGTCGGCGAGGCGTCGGACGGCACCGAGGTCCTCCCCCGGGTGCGGCAGTGGCATCCGCAGGTGGTGCTGATGGACATACGGATGCCCCGGCTCGACGGCATCGAGGCCACCACACTGCTGCGCGCCGAACTCTCCCGTCCTCCCAAGGTCATCGTGATCACCACCTTCGAGAACGACAGTCACGTCTGGGACGCACTGTTGGCCGGCGCGGACGGGTTCATCCGCAAGCGCGCCCCCGTCGCCCAACTGGTCCAGGCCGTGCGACTGGTGGCGAGCGGCGACTGCTTGCTGTTCCCCGAGGCCGTGCGCCGACTCGCCGCCCGACATCCCGCGACGCCCGCCCGCGACGTCGGGAGCACCGGCGCGGCCGCCCTCACCGTGCGGGAGGAGGAGACCCTGCGGCTGATCGCGCGGGGCCTGTCCAACCAGCAGATCGCGCAGCACATGGCGGTGCGACCGGAGACGGTCAAGACCCATGTCGGCAACGTGCTGGGGAAGTTGCACGCCGACAACCGGACGCACGCGGTCGTCATCGCGTACGAAACGGGCGTGCTGGTGCCTGGGACGGGGGCGAGTGCGGGGCCGGATGGTGGCGAGGGACGGCGTAGGCGCTGGCCTCGACTGGGCAGCACTGCACAGGAGTTGTCGTGACCGTGGTTGCGTGCTCACCGCGGTCCAGTTCGACGCGATCTTGGTCGCGCTGTTCAGCGGGAGGGCGCCGGTCCTCGTCACCGTGTCCCTCGTCCCGGCGGACTGGACCACGGTCTGCTGTTCTACCCGTGGGGCGGCTGCTTCGCGCTCGGCGCCGCGTTCTTCCTCTCGGGATCCCGGATCCGCTGCGGAACCCTCGGCGTCACCGCGGCCCTGGCCGTCGGGGTCGGCTACGCCTCCTGGACCGCCGCCCACCCCCCCCACGCTCGATGCCTGGCTCACCGCCAGCGGCGTGGTCCGCGCCCTGCTGCGCGTCGGGGAGGCACCCACGGGCTACGTGCTGCGCGGCAACGGGGCCAGCGCGAGCGGTTTCGGCGCCGACTACGGGCGGCCGGGCGCCGCCGGGCTCCACCTCGCCGTGGCACGCCCGGACCAGGACACCCGTCGCACCGACGCCCACGGCTGTCCCGTTCTCCCCGGGGGTCACGGTCACCTGCACCGGCGACGGCGGCGGTCGCGAGCTGGTGACCTACGACGGGTTCACCGAGTGGCGGGAACTGCGCCTGCGCCGCGGCGGCCTGGTCCACACCGTGTCCCTCTCCGACCGCCCCACCGACCTGACGGCCGCCCGGCACGTCCTCTCGACGCTCCGTCCCGCGACGAACGCCGAGCTGTCCCCCCCTCTGCGACCAGCCCATCCGGCGTTGACCTGCCAGGCGGCAGGGTCGGCGCGGGGAGGCAGCGGCGCTACGGGCGGGGCTTGTCGGCGAACACCCAGCGGTTCCCCGCCAGCGCGTCGTTCTCCTCGGGCAGCGGGCCGCGGCCGTGCCGCCGGGTGAAGTCGAAGGGGGTGTGGACCGCCGTGGACCACCCCCTGCCCGCCAGGTCGCCGGCCGAGTCGGGGCGCGGTTCGGCGTCGAACAGGTCCAGCAGGTCGATGCCGATCTGGTGCTTCGTCGAGGTGTAGAGCGGACTGTCGCGGTACGCCTGCAAGTTCGGCTCCAGCTTGACCTCGTAGGCCAGGGCGCTGCCGCCCGTGGTCAGCCCGTCGATCGTGTCGATCAGGTACGTCTCGACGGCTCGCGGCAGGTAGAACAGCAACCCCTCGGCCAGCCAGGCACTCGGTGCGTCGGCGTCGAATCCGGCGTCGAGCAGCGCCCCGGCCCAGTCGTCGCGCAGATCGATCGGGATCGGCACACGCGCCGTCCTCGGCCGGGCCGACACCCCGTCGAGGACCTCGTGCTTGAAGGCCAACACGCCGCGCCTGTCGATCTCGTAGAGCACGCAGTCCGGCGGCCAGTCGAGGCGGTACGCCCGGGTGTCCAACCCCGCGCCGAGCAGCACCACTTGGCGGGCGCCTCCGGCATGCACCGCCTGGTGGAGGTAGTCGTCGAGGACCCTGGTGCGCAGGCCGAAGTAGCGTGCGAATCGCCCCCAGAGGGGATTCGCGTCCCCGTCCGCAACGTGTTCGATGCGTCCCGGCCAGGCCGCGCACGCCGGGGCGGCGCGCACGAAGTGCTCCGCGTAGACGTCCCGGGCCAGGCTGTCGTGGCGGTGCGTCTCGATCGCCCGGGCCGCGGCGACCAGGAGCGCGGTGAGGCCGACGCCTCCGTCCACGCCGTCCGCACCGGTGTTCCGACGGGCCGTGCTGACCATGTGTCCTCCCTCGGCGCGCGGGGCGCCCACGAACTACGGCACGTGCATGACGTTCAGGATCCGTTCGGGCGGTGCGCGACGGGACGGTGGAACGGCGCGAACGTCCGCCGTCCGGCATGCCGTCGCCCGGCTCATCCGCTCCCCGGCACCGGAAGCAGGACGGGCTTGACCACGCGGCCGGCGTCACAGTCGCGTTCGGCCTCGTTGACGTCCGCGAGCGGGTACGTGCGGATCAGTTGGTCGAAGGGGAACCGTCCGGCCTGCCACAGTCCGGTCAGACGCGGAATCAGCAGTGCCGGTACGGCGTCCCCCTCGCAGAGGTGGGAGATCCGCCGGCCCCGGTCCAGGCTCCCCGGTTCCAGCGGCAGCGGGGTGTGGAGCCGGGCGACCAGTGCCAGGTGGCCGGTCGGGCGCAGTGCCCGCAGCGCCTCGTTGATCAGCCGGGCGGACCCCGTGGTGTCCAGTGCGTACTGGGCACCGCCGTCGGTCAGGCGTCGGATGCGCTCGGGCAGGTCCGCCGTCGCGGCGCGCAGCGGGCGCGCGCCGAACCGCTCGGCGAGGAGCAACCGTTGGGGGTGGCTGTCGACGGCCACGGTCACCGCCCCGCCGGCGGTGGCCGCCATCACCGCGGCCAGCCCCACCGCGCCGGCCCCGAACACCGCGAGGGTGTCTCCGGGGCCGACGCCGAAGGTGTTCAGGGCCGCTCCGGCACCGGTCAGGAAGCCGCAGCCGAGCGGTCCGAGCAGGGCGAGAGGGAGGGCGGGGTCGACCCGGACGGCGTTGCGGGCCGGGACCACCGCGTACTCGGCGAACGCGGACTGGCCGAACCACCGCGGCGCCAGGGCGTCTCCGGCCGCGTCGGTGAACCGCGCGGCGTGCTCCGAGCGCCCGCCGAAGAGGTTGAGCGCGGCGAAGGAGTCGCAGTAGGCGGGGGCCGCGCCCGTGCAGTTCCGGCACCGGCCGCAGGAGTCGAAGCTCAGCACCACGTGGTCGCCGACGTCCAGGCCGGTCTCCGGGCCGCCCGTCTCCACGACGACGCCAGACCCCTCGTGGCCGAGCACCGCAGGCAGCGGTGAGCGGCCCGCCGAACGCCGGACGGCGAGGTCGGTGCGGCACATGCCGCAGCCCTCTATCCGCACCAGGACCTCGTCACGGGCCGGCCCGGTGGTGAGAAGCACCTCCTCGACTGCGAACGGACTCTCGTACGCGCGCAGCACCGCCGCGCTGAACCTGATGGTCACGCCGCCTCCGGACGGGGTACGACGAACGGCTCGGGCCCCCGCAGTTCCTCAACCCACCGGCTCTGAGGGGGCGGTGGTGACGGTGGTGGCGTGCTCCCGTGCGTGCCGGTCCATCTCGGCGCGGAAAGCGGCCACCAGGTGCGGCTGGATCCTTCCGGCGTTGCGGTCGCCCCCCTCGCAGACCGCCCCGCGCACCCCCACGATGTCGGTGCCGATGCGGGTCAGTGCGCCGAGGTCGGCCTGACCGACGCTGCCGGCGAGGGCCGCGAGCAGACCGGCCTGGTGGGCCAGCCGCACGAACTCCGCGCAGACCTCCGGCGGAACGTGGTCGAACAGCCGCGTCCCGTCCTTGATCGCGGTGTCGAGCATGGCCGCGTCGGCACCGGAGCGGCGCGCGACGTCGGGCAGCGCGAGCGGGTTGACGCAGCCGATCCGGTGGGCGTCGGCGTAGCCCGAGGCCACGACGCACGCGTCCGGCCGGTGGTCCTTCACGGCCCGGACGACCCCGCGCATGACCTCGATGGCCTGCTCCGGCGTCGTGCACCCGTAGAGGCCGACCTTGATGTACGTGGCGCCGGAGACGACTGCGCCGAGCGCCGCCTGGGCCACCGTGCCGGGCTTGAACGGCACGTCCCCCACGGTGGCGGAGACCGGCTTGTCCGCGGGGACCGCGGCGCGGATCTCTCTGATGACCCAGGGGAAGTTCGCGCCGAGCGAGCCCTCGTCGGGCTTCTTGACGTCGACGATGTCTAGGTGCTCCGCCGCCTTCGCACACGTGAGGGCTTCTTCGACGCCGTCCGGGGAGATGAGAAGCAGCAACGTGGACTCCTTCCGCCGCATGTGCACCTGGCCGGGGGCAGGTGTGCGGAGTCGCCTGGCTCGCTCGGGGTGTGCACATCATTGCCGTGCCCCAGCGCCCCCGGTAGGGGCGCGCGGAGTCCCACAGCTCGTGGCCGCGCGCACCCCAGTGCGCCGTCCGCGCCGGTCCGAACGCCAAGCCACGGTCAGCCGGCCAACAGCGCCTCCAGGCCGAGGGCGGTCGCCGGGTGGTGCCTGGCCAGTGCTGCGCCGCACTTTCCAGGGGTGTGCGCCCCGCTGTGTTCTCCCGCGCCGCGCCGGGTCAGTGCACCACCGTCCCCCGGCCCCGTCCCGGCCCCGCCTCGGGCTCCCTCATGTGGCGTGCCAGCCGGACCAGCGGGTCACGGCCACTTCGACGACGGGCCCGGCAGGTGGGCGCCCGGCGTACTGCACTGGGTACTTCGCCGCCAACAGGCGTACGTAGTGTGCGGCGGGCGCGGAGGCGTCCGCGGGTGGCAGCACGGTGGCGGTCCCGTCCGCCCGTGCCCACCACAGCCGGTCCCAGTCCTCGTCGTAGGCGTCGACGAGCAGACAGACCTGTGGGCGGGCCCGCATGTTGGCCAGTCGTTTGAGATCGGCGGTCCGCTTGGGCTTGTGGTCCACGGCGAAGGCGAGATGGTCGCCCGTCAGGACGAAGACGACCGGGACCAGGTGCGGGTGGCCGTCGGTGTCCGCCGTGGCGAGGCGGGCGATCCGCGAGGCGGCGAAGCACTGCCGGGCCCGCCCGCTGGTCATCGCCGGCACGGCTGTTCCGTTCCCGTTCCCGTTCCCGTCACCGGAAGCGCCCCGCGACCTCGGCGAACCGGTCGAGGTGGGTCAGCGTCTCGGCCTCCGGCACCGTGGGCAAGGAGAACAGCAGCCGTTCCACGTCGAGCCGGGCGTACTCCTCGATGACGGCGGGGTCGGCGGGCACCCCGTAGACGGTCACCGGCACGTCGCGGCCCGCGGTGTTCCGCATTCGTGCGATCTGCGGCCCCAGTTGGCCGGGCGGGACACCGTTGGCCAACCAGGCGTCGCCGAGGGCGGCGACCCGGGGGAACGCGCCCTCGCCACCGCCCACGTAGATCGGCGGGTGGGGCCGTTGGACCGGCTTGGGCCAGGAGTAGGCCGGGGCGAAGTCCACGAATTCCCCGTGGAACTCGGCCTTCTCCTGCGTCCACAGTTCCCGGATGGCCCGCAGTCGCTCGTCCACCAGGCGGCCCCGCGACGAACAGGGAGTCGAGGCCGC
The DNA here is from genome assembly GCA_001418405.1 of Streptomyces diastatochromogenes. Lineage (GTDB taxonomy): Bacteria > Actinomycetota > Actinomycetes > Streptomycetales > Streptomycetaceae > Streptomyces > Streptomyces albulus_C. Next base: position 7,620 of record LIQL01000396.1, read on the forward strand.
GTTCTTCCACGGCGCGCGCCAGTGCGGTCGGCGCGATGCCTCGGTCGGTGAGGAAGGTCGATACACCGAATTTCACGGCGGCTCCTTCGGTTCCGGAGGGTGTCGGGTGCCCGGTCGGCGACCTCTGCCGAGGTACCCCGACCGGCCCCGCCGCAACAATCCGTCCCGCCAACCGGGCGATCGCCGGCCCGGCACCGGCCCCGCGGCCCGTCAGTGGCCGACGGTGACGACGATCTTCCCGATCTGTGCGCCCGCTTCCATGTAGCGGTGCGCCTCGCCGATCTCCTCCAGGCCGAAGACCCGGTCCACGACCGGCTTGAAGGCCCCCGTGCGCAGCCCCGACGCGACGAACGCCTCGGCCCGGCGCAGTCGTTCCGGGTCGGCGGTGGTCTCGAAGAGGGTGTAGGTGCGCATGTTCAGGGCGGGCATCCCCAGCTCGAACGCCGGGTAGGGCGTGACCTCGCCGCTCAGGGCGCCGTACTCGAAGAGCGTGCCGCCGGGCGCGACCACCTTGGCCAGGTCCAGCACACCGGGCCCGGCGATCGCGTCGAAGACGAATTCGGCACCCCGGCCTCCGGTCAGCTCGCGCACCCGCGCCACCACGTCCTCCTCGTCGGTGACGACCACGTCCGCCGCACCCACCGCGAGCAGGGCGTCCTTCTTGACCGCGGTGCGGGTCGTGGCGATCGGCACCGCTCCGACGCGCAGCGCGATCTGGATCGCGGCCAGGCCGACGCTGCTGGAGGCCGCGGTCACCACGACGGTGTCCCCGGCGCGCATGCCGCCGACCTCCACCAGTGCGCCGTAGGCAGTCAGGTAGGGCATCCAGACCGCTGCGCCGGCGACCGCGTCGAGCCCGTCGGGGCGACGCACGACCGCTGCCGCGGGCACCAGCGCCCGCTCGCCGTAGACGCCGTAGTCGTTCATGGAGAACGCCGGCACCACGCTCACCGCCTGGCCCACCTTGAGTCCGGTCACCCGGGAGCCGACGGCCTCGATCACGCCGGCGGCCTCCGTTCCCAGACGGGCGGGGAACTGCTTGACCTGCTCGATGTAGGTACCGCTGCGGAAGAGCACCTCGGCGCGGTTGAGGCCGATCGCCTCGACGCGCAGGGCCACCTCGTCGGGCCCGGGTTCGCCGATCTCCACGTCCTCCAGCCGCAGCACTTCCGGCCCCCCGAGTTCGTGGAACCGCACCGTTCTGGCCATGACGCCTCGTCCTTCCGTTCGGTGACGGCGACGCCGATCCGGGTCGCCGTGCCTCACCCAATCCAAAAGTTCGACCAGTGTCAAACTTCGACACACATCAAACCTTGATGGTCATCAAAGTTCGATGCGTGTCGTACCATGTGTGCGGGAGGCCAACGGACGATCGGGAGGTCACGGGCGATGGTGGCAGCAGAGCGAGCCGGCAGGGACCGCACCCCGCCGCACCCGGACCTCGCCACGATCACCCTCCAGCAGGTACTGGAGGCACTGGTCGATCCGGTGCGCCGCTGCATCGTCAGGCACCTCCACGCCACCAGCCACGACGTCGCCTGCGGCACGATCGACCTGCCGGTGAGCAAGTCGACCGCCACCCACCACTTCCACGTGCTCCGCGAGGCCGGCCTGATCCGCCAGTACTACGCCGGCACCTCCCGCATGAACGCCCTGCGCCTGGAGGAGTTCGACCGGGCCTTCCCCGGACTCCTCGCGACACTCCTGGCGCAGCGCGACGTCGACCCCGGCGCGTGAGGGAAGAGCACCCCGGGCATCCCACCCGCCCGTCGCGAGCGACCCGGCGGCGCACGCAGCGAGCAGCGGCGGGGCTCAGCCCTCCCGGGGCGCACTCCTCGGCGCGGATCCGCTCCCGGAGGCGCTCGACCCCCTCCTCGACCTCCGCGCGGCACCGGCCCAACTCCCGAAGATCGACGGCGAGGTTCCAGAGCTTCCGAGCGAGCCGCGACAGGCAGGCGCCGGGGTCGGCGTCGGCCAACACGCGGGAGAGTCCGACCGCCCCCTCCTGGCACGCCACCGCATCCGACAGTTGACAGCCGACCGGCCTCCCCCAGTGGCAGAGAGATGCCGACCAGGCTCACGGCCAGTCCGGCGTGGTGCGCGCCGCCCTCGGCCTCGGCCAGCTCGCGATGGAGGGCAAACGCCTCCCCGTAGACCGGCAGCCGCCCCCCAACGGCCTGGCAGCCCACCGCGCATGGCGCACTCGTTCAGACCACCGGCCAGTTCATTGAGGCTGGCGGCGAAGGCGGCACGGTGTCGCGCAGGGTCCCGAGCCGGGCACGGCCTCCGCCACCGGAACCGCCACCGGAACGCTCCACGGCCTCAAGTCCGCCCAGAAAAGGGGTTCTTGAAGTCGCTCCCCCGATCACACCCCCTTTCCAACGCCACCCCTCGGGCAGCGGAACGGAACACCGGCACGGATCGACACCCCCGTTCGCCAGGTGGGCCATCCGGCGGTGTATCCAGGCGGGTTCGCGCTTCCCGCCTCAAATCCCTTGAGGACGCGCCGGGAGCGCGACGGCTTCACAAGCGCACAACCTCGTAAGCTCTTACTCAACGCTAGGGAGCTCGGGCCCAACAGTACGGCGGCCGATGCCGCCCGCTCGGGACTCCCCAGGTGGAACCGTCGCTGTTCTCCGCGTTCACGAGAGGGGCTTCCTATGCAGACCCTGGAGGGCCGCCCGCAGACACCCCGCCGACTCCCGCACCCGTGGCGCCGCTACGGTCGGCTCATCGCCACGAACTTCTTGCGCGGCGCGTCCTACGCGTGCGGCACCGGCGTCATCGGCTTCGCGGTCTGGTGGGCCCAGAACCGCTGACCGGCCACACCCGGACGACCGACACCACCGACCGCCCCGGCGCAGCCGACCCGCGCCGCGCCCGCACACCGTTGGAGCTCCGCGTCCCCCAACACCACTCGATGCCACCTGAGTTCGTCGGCATCGGGCAGAATCGGCCCATGCTGAAGGTCGGTTCCGTGGTGTTGGGTGTGGCGGACGTGCCCCGTGCGGCCGCGTTCTGGAGGGCTGCGCTGGGGTACGTCCCGCGGGAGGAGATGACGGACGACTGGGTGGTCCTGGTGCCCGAGAACGGGGTCGGGACGCAGTTGTCCCTCGGGCTGAGCGAGTCTCCCGTCCAGCCGCGCCCGCGGGTCCACCTCGACCTGTACGCGCGGGACGCCGCCGATCAGGCCGCCGAGGTCGAGCGCTTGCTGGCGCTGGGCGCCCGGCGCGTCGAGTGGGATGACTACCCGGACGACGCCGACTTCGTCGTGCTCGCCGACACCGAGGGCAACCGCTTCTGCGTCATCGACACCGGGCGCGGTTGACCGTCCCCGGTATCGCGGGGCTAGCCTGACCGGATGCCGTTGCGTCTGCGTCGTTCGGCCCGCGCGCTCGTACTCGACGACCTCGATCGCCTCCTGCTGTGCAGACACGCGCTCCGCGAGCAGGGGGCCGCGGTCTGGGCCGCCCCCGGCGGCCGGATCGCGCCGCACGAGGAGCCGCTGACCGCGCTCCGGCGTGAACTGCGCGAGGAGGTGGGCCTCGTGGTGCAGCACGACCCGCCGCACGTGTGGCACCAGGAAGTCGTCGGCGCCGGGTACGCGGTCGGGCACGACGGCGTGGTCAACGACTACTTCCTCGTGCGGACCGCCGGGTTCACGCCGTGCGGTGCGCTGACCGCGGCGGAGCTGGCGGCGGAGTGCATCGTGGGCGTGAAGTGGTGGTCGCCTGCGGAGATCTCCGCCTACCGCGGGCCCGACCTGTTCTCTCCCCGAGATCTCGGCACCCCGCTGCGGGAGCTGCTCAGCACGGGCCTCCCCGACGAGCCGCTGCCGCTCGGACTCTGATCGACCGGACCACGAGTGGACCCGTACAACTTTTTGGGCCGGTCACCCCGAACGTATGATGGCGCCATGACCGATGCCACCAGTGACCGCGCGCCGCTCGGCCGGCGCGAGCGCAAGAAGGCCGCCACGCGCAAGGCGCTGGCCGACGCCGCCCTGCAGCTCTTCGTCGAGCGCGGTTACGACCAGGTGGGCATCCGGGACGTCGCCGAGGCCGCCGACGTGTCCACCACCACGCTGTTCAAGCACTTCCCCAGCAAGGAGGCGCTCGTCTTCGACGAGGGCGAGGAGATCAGGGCGGATCTGCTCGCCGCGGTGCGGCACCGCCCTACCGGCCAGTCCATCCCGGGCGCCCTGCGCGACCACGTACTGCACGCCCGGCTCCGCAAGGGGGCCGACGCCGATCCGCAGTTCGCCCGGTTCCTGGAACTCGTCGACGACACCCCCGCGCTGCGCGACTACGCCCGCCGGATGTGGCTCCAGCACGAGGTCGACCTGGCGGCGGCGATCGCCGACGAGAGCGGTGTGCCCGAGGGCGACCCGACGTGCCGGGCGCTGGCGCGCTTCGCCTTGGAGGCCCGCGACCTCGGCCACGGCACTCCGGACCCCGACGCCGCCATCGCGCGCGCCTTCGACCTGCTCGAACAGGGCTGGGCCGGGCGGCCCGACGCCCCCGCCGAGCAGGACTAACCCCCGGCCCGCCCGCGCCGCCTCCTGCCGTGCGGCAGCCCTCCCCTCGCGCGGCGCACCGCCGACGGCGCTCACCCCGCGGTCGCCTCCTCCCCGGCCTGACGACGGCGGTATTCGGCGGCCCTGGTCAGGTAGTTCTCGTGCTCCCGGGCGTGGTCCGGGGGGAGGTGCGGCGCGTCCGGTGACGTGGTCGCGAAGAACCGCCTGAGCCCTTCGTTCGCCCCTGCCGCGAGCTCTCCGGAGCGGGGGAACATCGCCGCCTCGTAGCGCGCGACGGCCTCGTCGACGGTGGCCTCCTTGGCCAGGGCACGCGCGAGTTCCGCACCGTCGAGCAGGGCGAGGTTGGCGCCGTGGCCGCCGAACGGGGCCATGAGGTGCGCGGCGTCGCCGATCAGGGTGGCTCCGGGCACCGGATCCCACGTCAGCGGGGCGGGCAGGGCCCAGAAGGAACGCGGGACGTGGTCGCTGTCGTTGTCGGTGAGCAGCGGGCGCAGGTCCGCGGACCAACCACCGAACTCCCGCAGCAGGTGGGAGCGGACGGCCGCCCGGTCGGCGAGGTCGAGGTCGGCTTCGACGTGCCAGTCGGGCCCGGCGCGGAAGGCCAGGTAGCCGCGGACCACGCCGTTGCTGTTGCGCTGGACGATCACCGCGCGGCCGTCGCCGTCGCTGGCGAACAGGTGTCCCTCGCCGACGAGCGCGGCGACCTCGGGGTGTCGGACGTCGACGTCGTCGAAACGGACGTCGAGGAAGGCGACGCCCAAGTACTCCGGCGTGGCGTCGGTGAGCAGGGAGCGCACCCTGGACCGGGCGCCGTCGGCGCCGATGACCAGGTCCGCTTCGACGCTGGCGCCGTTTGCGAAGGCGAGGTGGTGCGCGCCACCGCCCGTTGGCGTCGCCCCGAGGAGTTCGTGTCCCCATCGGACGGTGCCCGGCAGCAGGCTGTCGTGGAGCATCGCGCGTAGTTGGCCGCGGTCGACCTCGGGGGCGGTCGCGTCGCCCTCGGCGGGGACGAACGCGGCGAGGACGGTGCCGTGGTGGTCCCGGCGGGTCTTGGCCTGCCCCTCCGGCCGGGCCAGGGCCGTGAAGGCGTCCATCAGGCCGGCGTCTTCGAGGGCGATCTGGCCGGAGTCGGCGTGCAGGTCGAGTGTGCCGCCCGGGTCGCGGGAGTCGACGGCGGCATCGGCGTCGTAGACGGTGGCGGCGATGCCGTGGCCCTGGAGGACGCGGGCGCAGAGCAGGCCGCCCGGCCCGCCGCCGATGATCGCGATGCGGGGATCGGTCTTCATGGTGGGTCCTTCCCTCGGGTGCCGCGGGCCCACAGGGAGGCACTGCCAGCGCGCCCCCGTGGTCGATCGCACCGATCCGCCCGCCTCTCCACAGTAAGCGCAACGACTAATAAAGTGCAACCGGTGAACTTTTGAATCGACACAACCAGCAACTGCAACTGATCAATTGATATTGACAGTCCAGCTTGAATATATTTAGCGTCGGAGCATGAGCGAGAGCATCGACGCCCTCCTTGCGGAGTCGGCGGTCCGGGCGGCCGCCGACGTGCGGATCGCGTTCAGTCGTCTGAAACGGCGGTTGAAGGAGCTGGCCACCGACGAGGACCTCACCCCCGCACAGGCATCGGTCCTGGCACGCCTGGACGCACAGGGATCGGCATCGGCCAGTGAACTGGCGACCGGGGAGCGGGTCAGTCCACAGTTCATGGCGAAGACCGTCGAGGCGTTGGTGCGGGCCGATCTGGTCGTCCGCCACCCCGACCCGCTCGACGGCCGCAGGCAACTGATCACGCTCACCGTCGTCGGCCGCGGCCGACGCCAGGGCGACCGGTGGGCCCGCCAGGAATGGCTCGCCCAGTCACTCCAGGAACGATGCACCGAACAGGAACTCCGCACGATCAGCGCGGCGATGGCCCTGTTGGACGAGGTGGCCCGGTCATGACCAGGCGCCCCGCACGCCTCCGGGCGCCGCGGCGCACCACGGACCACGGACCACGGCGAGTTCGACCGCAACCCGATCGCGCCCATGGTCCTCGGGGCGATCCGACCATGGAGGTCGGGTCCGAGGTCGGGGGTCACCATCTCGCGCTCGGAGCCGTTCGGAACGCCCTTAAGGGTGGCCGCCTTCGGCCCGTCTGCTCCGATGCGGCTCAGGCACCCTCAGCGCTGTCAGCATCAGTGGGGTGAGGGCCCTCCGCCGTGGAGTTCCAGAGCCGTTCTCCCGGTTCGAAGTCATTTACCAACAGGGCCAAGTCGTCGGCGCTCGGGGGCCAGTCAGTGCCAGCCAGTACGTCATGGAACGCGACAACGAGCCTGTCCGTCTCCGACGTGGCTTGCCGCGCCTGCACGATGACCACATCGAGGGTCGCCCCACACCGGGTCGGGCAAAGGCGCGACGTCGCAGCCTCCAGCTTCGTGTACTCCCGCGAGGGAACGTTCAAGAATTCACACAGCGGGCAGATCTCGTAGACCTGGACCAGGAGGCCACGGCCTTCGGGGTCGCCTTCCGCGGTCGTCATCGTTCCTGTTCTCCCTTATCAGTCCAGCACCGCCCTCGCGCCCTGAGACGTCGCTGGCGACGGGCCTCGGCGCCTGCTTCACCATCGCCCTCCGCGTCCCCGACGTGCGGCACTCGGGACACCGAGACCGACGCAGCCCACACCCGGCTTCGGCTCGCCGACGACCCAGCCACCTCATGTGCCGCCGTCGACTACGACGGCCGGCAGAACGAGCAGTTCCGCGTCGCGACGTCAACGATCGCCGAAGTCCCACCTGGACGTCGTTAGCGCAGCGTGCACACCCGACTTGGCCTGCAGTCCACTCCCGGTGAGCCTCGAAGCCGCCACGGGATGATCCTGGTTCGCCGAGCGGAGGACCGTCACGGTCGCCGCGATCCGGCGCTGACTGCGTTCCGTTCATGACCTGCGCGACACTGTCGAGCACTCTCGGCGAAGCCGGCCACGCCTCTGCATCCGATCCGCACGTTCCCCGGACCGCTGCTGGAAGGAGTGCAACACCCACGCGCCCGCAAAACTGCCCACAACGGCGACAACGCTCGCCGAGACAGCTTCCATGCCTGGAGCAACACCCGCTACGAAACGGACGCCATATGGCATCGACGACCGCCCGTCGTTCGTCCCCCGGCAGGAGGTGGGGGACGAACGACGGCCGGCGCTGGGAGTTCAGGGGCGGACGAGTACCTTCAGGGCCTCGCGCTCGGCCATGGACCGGTAGCCGTCCGGGACGTCGTCCAGTCCGATGGTGCGGTCGAAGACCGCGGAGGCGTCGAGGCGCCCGGACAGCACGTCGGGCAGGAGTTCGGGCGCGTGGGCGCGGGCCGGGGCGGTGCCGCCGGCGAGGGTGACGTTGCGGCGGTAGAACCGGCGCACGTCGACGCCCTCGCCATCCTGCGGCACCCCGACGTAGCCGACGGCGCCACCGGGACGCGCCATGTCCAAGGCATCACGTAGTGCCTCGCCGGTGCCGACGCACTCCAGGACCGCGTGCGCCCCGTGGCCGCCGGTGAGCTCCCTGACCCGCTCCACGGCCGCCGCGCCGCGCTCCGGTACCACCTCGACGGCCCCGAACCGGCGCGCCAGTTCCGTCCGTCGGGCGTGCCGTCCCAGGATGACGATGCGTTCCGCCCCCAGCCGGGCCGCGGCCAGTACGCCGCACAGGCCGACCGCGCCGTCGCCCACCACCGCGACCGTGGCCCCGGGGCGTACGCGCGCCGCGAGCGCGGCGTGGTGCCCCGTGCACAGCACGTCCGACAGGGCCAACACCGCGGGCAGGCGCGGGTCGTCCGGTCCCATGGGCAGGGGCACGAGCGTGCCGTCCGCCTGCGGCACCCGCACCGCCTCGCCCTGCCCGCCGTCCAGTTCGCCACCCCAGAAACCGCCGTTCGGGCAGCAGTTGGGCAGGCCGTCGCGGCAGAACTCGCAGGTGCCGTCGGACCACTTGAAGGGCGCGAGGACGAGCTCGCCGCGGCGTACGGCGGTGACCTCGGCGCCCACCTCCTCGACCACGCCGATGAACTCGTGGCCGATCCGCACGCCGGCCGTGGACGGCGGCAACTTCCGGTAGCGCCAGAGGTCGCTGCCGCAGATCGCGGCGTGGGTGACGCGCACCACGGCGTCGGTCGGCCGCACGAGTCGGGCGTCCGGCACCTGGCACACCCGTACGTCCCCCGCCCCGAACATCACTGCTGCCCGCACGCTCGCACTCCTCGTCTCGCTGGTCACGGCCCGTCCGGTCGCGGGGCGGCGGAGGGCGACCGTCCCACCGGCCCCGCACTCCCCCACACGGTCTTGATCACTCGAACCGGTGCGTACAGTACGCCAGTTCCGCCGGGAGGCCGGCCGGGTGGTCGAGGTCGGGCGCGAGGGCGTCCCCGTCGGGCAAGACGGCCTGGTGCCGGCCGTACGCGACCGGGGGCGCGAGGGACCGCGTCCGTTACTGCACGACGCGGGGCCTGCTCTCATCGGGCGGCCTCCGCCAAGCCGTTTCGGTTGCCGACTTCGTCGGACGGCACGGGGAGCAGGTCGCCCTCCGGCCACCCGTGCGGCACGGGCGTGACGTCAGGCGTCCGTCCCGTCGGAAGCCGCGCCGGCCGGGCCGTCGAGGAGTCCCGCCACCAGGTGGTGGGCGTAGTCGGCGTCGAGGGGGCTGGGGCGGAACAGGATGCGGTACATCATCGGCGACACCACGTGGTCGATCACCGTTTCGACGTCGGGCGCCGGCTCACCCCGGTCGGTGGCGCGGGCGAGGATGACGTCGATCTGGTCGGCCGCGTAGGCGGAGCAGCGGCCGGCGTTGTTGCCGTCCGGGTCGCCGAGCAGTGCGTCGCGGAGGTAGGCGCGGCCGGGGGGCGAGGTCATCTCGTCGAGGAACTGCTCGGCCCAGGTGGTCAGATCGGCGGCCAGCGCACCGTGGTCCTCCGGCGGCGCCTCCGGGCGCAGGCGCTCGACGGCGACGTCCGAGAGCAGTTCCCGCAGGTCGCCCCAGCGGCGATAGACCGTCGACGGGGTGACGCCGGCGCGGGCCGCGACCAGCGGCACCGTCAAGGCGTCGCGGCCCACCTCGGCCTCCAGCTCGCGCACGGCGCCGTGCACCGCCTCCTGAACGCGGGCGCTGCGCCCACCCGGGCGCGCCATCGGTCGGGGACTCATGCCACCACCCTAAGCCTTAACGCAAAGACCTTGCTTCTAGCGTGGTGGCAGCGCCCCGGCCTCAGGTCACTGGCGCGAGCGCCCGGGCGGGTGCGGCCTGCTCGTAGGCGTGGCCCGCGCGCAGGAGCACGGACTCGCCGAGGGGCCGACCCATCAACTGCATGCCGATCGGCAGGCCCGCCCCGTCGTGGCCCACCGGGACGGTCAGGGCCGGCAGTCCCGTGACGTTGGCAGGCGCGGAGAGGCGGACGTAGGCGTCCGCGACGCCCTCCGTGGTGCCGTCGGGCCAGGTGAGGGTCTCCTGGCCGGCCGGTACGGCGACCGTGGGGACGGTCGGGGCGGCGATCACGTCCACCTCGTCGAACAGCTGCGACCACGCCTGGCGCATCACCGTGCGCGCGCGTTGGGCGCGTATGTAGTCGCCGGCGGGCATGAGTTCACCCGCTTCGAGGAGGATCCGGACGTCGTCCCCGTACCGGTCGGGGACCGTGCGCAGGGTGCGCTCGTGGTAGGCGGTCGCCTCGGGGACCATCAGGCCCCAGTGGGTGGCCTGGAGGTAGCGCGTCATGGGGATCTCGACCTCGACGAGCCGCGCGCCGAGCTCCTCCAGCTGGTCGATGGCGCGCCGGACCGCGGCCTCGACGTCCGGGGCGATCCGGTCGAAGTAGTAGTTGCGGGGCACTCCGACGCGCAGTCCCGTGAGGTCGCCGCCGCGCGGTGGTCGGTGGTCCGTGGGGTCGGTGATCAGGGAGGCGGGGTCGCGCGGGTCGTGTCCGGCCAGGGCGGAGAGGACCAGGGCGGCGTCCTCGACGGTGCGGGTCAGGGGGCCGACGTGGTCCAGCGACCAGGACAGCGAGGTGATGCCGTGTCGGGGGACGAGGCCGTACGTCGGCTTGAGCCCGACGACGCCGTTGAGCGCGGCGGGCACGCGGATCGATCCGCCGGTGTCGGTGCCCAGGGCGAAGCTTGCGGCTCCGGCGGCCACGGCGACGGCCGATCCCCCGCTGGAGCCGCCGGCGATGCGCTGCCGGTCCCAGGCGTTGTGGGTCTGGGGGGTGAGGAGTCCGTAGGCGAACTCGTGGGTGTGCGTCTTGCCGACGAGCACGGCGCCGGCGGCCCCCAGGCGGGCGGCGACGGTGCTGTCGGCCTCCGCGCGGTGGTCGGCGCGGACCCGGGAGCTGGCGGTGGTCGCGGTGCCG
>LIQL01000397.1 GCA_001418405.1 Streptomyces diastatochromogenes
CGCCGCCGACGACGACCGGCGCGCCGCCGTGGCCGCCGCGATCCCGCCGGCCTTCGACCGGCTCGGCGCGCGCTTCGGCGTCACCGTGCTCGGCACCCTGGACGACGACCAGCTGATGGTCGGCGCCACCACCGCCTGGCCGTGGACCTCCTACGTCCTCGCCGACGTCCCCGACCTGGACACCGTCGCCGCGGTGTGCGGCATCGTCCGCGACACCCCGGTCGGCGACGGGCGGCTCTGGCGCTACCTGCGCATCGAGGCCCGCGTCGGCCGCCCGCTCTTCTTCGCCACGGCCTGAGGGGGATCACCGTGCTCGACACCGGACTCGACGGCCGGACCGTCCTGATCACCGGCAGCGCCCAGGGGCTCGGCGCCGCCCTGGTCCGCGCCTGCCACGCCGAGGGCGCCCACGTGGCCGCGCTGGACGTCGACGAGGAGGCCAACCGTGCCCTCGCCGAGCGGCTCGACCCCGCCGGGGAACGGATCCGGCCGGTCCACGCCGACCTGCGCGACGTGGACGCCCTCGCGGCCGCCTACGACGACGTCCGGGCCTGGCGCCCGGTCGACGTGCTGATCAACAACGCCGCCCGGCCGCTCGCCCGGACGCTGTGGGAGATCACCCCCGAGGAGTGGGACGAGGTCTTCGCGGTCAACCTCCGCGCGGTCTTCCTGCTGACCCGCGCGGTCGGTGCCGACATGCGCGAGCGCGGCTTCGGGCGGATCGTCAACATGGCTTCCGTCGCCGGCCAGACGCCCCGCCCCACCGGCGCCGCGTACGGCACCAGCAAGGCCGGGCTGATCGCCCTCACCCGGGTCTTCGCGGCCGAACTCGCCCCGTACGGCGTCACGGTGAACGCGGTCGCCCCGGCCATGATCGACACCCCGATGGTCCGCTCGATCGCCCCGGAGGCGCTCGCCGAACTCACCGCCCAGGTGCCGATGGGGCGGATCGCCACCCCCGAGGAGGTCGCCCGGGTCGCTGTCTTCCTCGCCTCCCAGGAGACGTTCGTCACCGGCGCCACCTACGACGTCAACGGCGGCACCCTGATGCGCTGATCGCGCTGATCGCGCTGATCGCGCGGCGTGCCGTCAGCCGTACCGGACCGTTCTGGCCTGGTACGGCTGTGGCGTGGGGTGCTCGTCGAGACGGACGAGCCGGAAGCAATCGAATAAAGGCACGGAAACCACCCTTTGGGGTGAACTGACCTCGCGTGGCTGCCCGTTCACCCTCAGTGCGTACACGATGTGCGGGTCGAGGCCGTCGGCCCGCGTGATGTCCCCCATTGGCGCGGTCGGCGGCTCCATCTCTCCTGTGGGGGTTCCACACACGTGTCCACCAGTTCCGCCGGCGCCACCGGCACCAGAGGCCGGCTCGGCGCCGCCCTCGCCGCCGCCGTCCTGACCGCCGGTCCCGCCGTCGTCCTCGCCGCCGCACCCGCCGCGCACGCCAACGGCAACGACGGCCGCGGCCACGGCACTTCGGGGGCGGTGGTGCTGCGCACCGCCCTCGACGTCGGCCTGCTCGACAAGACCCTGAACGTCCCCGTCCGGGCCGTTCTCAACGAGGTCCACGCCCCGGCCTCGGCCGACAAGACCGCGCTCACCGTCCGCCTGGACGGCATCGACGGCGGGCGGCCGGTCAGCCTGCTGCGCGCCGACGTCGCCACCGCCCGCGCCACCGCCGACGGGCGGACCACCGAGGGCTACGCCAACCTCGTGGGAGCCACGGTCCAACTGCCCGGCCTCGCGTCGGTGCCGCTGGCCCGGGTCCACCAGGTCACCGCCCGCGCGCTCTGCCAGGCCGGGCAACGGCCGCGGGCCGAGGCCCAGGTGCTCGGCGACGTCGAGGTGCTGGGCAAGAGGGTCGGGCTCCGCGCCGGCGGGACCACCGACGTCAAGGTCCCGGGGGTCGGCGACGTCCGGCTCGACCTCTCCCAGAAGAGCACCACCTCGGCGGGCGCCGCCGCCACCGCCCTCCGCCTGCGGGTCTCCGTCAACCCGCTGAAGCTCAACGTGGCGGAGGTGCACGGCGAGGTCACCCTGGCCCAGGCCACCTGCACCACCCCGCCCGGCACCCCGCCCGCCGGCCACCCCGGCACCGGCAGCCACCCCGGCACCGGCACGCAGGTGAACTCCGGCAGCGGCGGCGTCCACCCGGCCACCGAGCAGCACCTCGCGGAGACCGGCGGCAGCTCCGCCACCCCGTACCTCGCCGGTGGCGCGGCCCTGTTGGTCGCCGGCGGCGCCGGGGCCCTGATCCACGCCCGCCGCCGCAACGCCGCGTCGCACGCCCGCGGCTGACGAAACCTCCCCTTGCCCGAACGGCAGGGGAGCGTGCCCGCCACCCGGCGCCGTGGGGACGTCGCAGGCGGGTGCGGACGGTGCGTCGCGCGGGCCCGCGCGACGCACCCGCCCCCCCCCGCCGGGCCGGTACATCGGCCCGGCGGGGGAGCGTCGCGGTACGGGGCGGCGCCAGGCCCTCCGCTACCGCGGCGCGTCGCCGAGCACGTCCGCCAGGGCGGCCGCGAAGCGGTCGGTGGTCGCCCGGTCCCGGACGGCCAACCGCAGCCACTGCGGGCCCAGGCCCGGGAAGGTGTCGCCGCGGCGCACCGCGAAGCCGCGGGCGCGCAGCCCGGCCCGGACCGCCGCCGCCCCGGGCAACCGCACCAGCACGAACGGCCCCGCCGCCGGCTCGGCCACCGCCACCTCGGGGAACGCGCCCAGCCGGGCCAGCAGATGGGCCCGGTCCGCGGCGATCTCCTCGGCCGCCGCGGCCGCCTCCGCCAGCGCCGCCGGCGCACAGCACGCCTCGGCGGCGGCCAACGCCGGCGAGGAGACCGGCCACAGCGGCTGGGCCCGCGCCAGCTCCGCCACCGTCCCCTCGTCCGCCAGCACGTAGCCGATCCGCAGCCCCGCCAGCCCCCAGGTCTTGGTCAGGCTGCGCAGCACCACCAGCCCCGGCAGCACACCGACCCGCCCGGCCAGCGACTCCCGCTCCCCGGGCACCGCGTCCATGAACGCCTCGTCCACCACCAGGGTCCGACCCGGCCGGGCCAACGACGCCACCGCGTCCGCCGGGTGCAGTACCGAGGTCGGGTTGGTGGGATTGCCCACCACCACCAGGTCCGCGTCGTCCGGCACCGCCGCCGGATCCAACCGGAAGCCGTCCCGCTCCGCCAGCAGCACCCGCCCGACCGCGTACCCGGCGTCCCGCAGCGCCGCCTCCGGCTCGGTGAACTGCGGATGCACCACCACCGGCCGCCGCGCCCGGACCGCCCGCGCCAGCAGCACGAACGCCTCCGCGGCACCGGCCGTCAACAGCACCCGACCCTCCGGGAGACCGTGCCGGACGGCGACCGCCCGACGGGCCGCCCGGCCGTCCGGATACGCCGCCAGCCCGTCCAGCGACGCGGCGATCTCGGCCTTCAGCCAGGCCGGGGGAGTGCCCGCCCGGACGTTGACCGCCAGATCCGTCAGACCCGTCAGATCAGCGCCGCGCACCTCCGCATCGCCGTGGTGCCGCAGGTCGACCTCTTCCGTGCCGGGGCCGGTGCGGGGCGCGGACAGCGCCGGTCCGGTCATGCCGGGCCCCCGGCGGACGTGGCGCTCAAGGCGGTTCCGGGCAGCGTGTCGCCGGTCGGCCGGGCGTCCTCCGCGGCCCGGCCGGCGAACGCCGCCCCGTCCGCCACCGCCGCCCGGTAGCGGGCCACGACCACCTCGGCCAACTCCGCCGCCGCCCCGATCGGTTCGGCACCCAGCACCTCGGCGCCCGGGTGCGCCGCCGCCCAGCCCTCGGTCTGCATCCGCAGCCGCTCCAGCAGGTCACCGGCGAAGAAGAAGTACGGCAACACCACGATCCGGTGTCCCTGCTCCTGCCCCTGCTCCTGCCCCTGCCCCTGCCTCTGCCGCTGTCCCTGCTGCGGCGCCGCCGCGGCCAGCACCCGGCACCGGTCCAGTCCGGCCGGCACGTCCGGCGCCGCCAGCGTCACGAACGCGGTCTCCACGCCCGCGAAGCCCCGCCCCTCCCACAACAGCCGGGCGGCCCGGACCACTTCGGCGTTGGCGTGCGGATCGGCCGCGCCCCGCCCCACCAGCAGCACCGTGGTGCGGTCCCGGTCCTCGGGCCGCCGCGCACCGCCGCCCAGCGCCTCGTCCAGCCGTCGCTCCAGGGCCGCCAGCAGCCGCGGGTCCGGGCCCAGCTCGGGCTCGCAGACCGCGCGGACGCCGGGGTGCGCCGCGACCGCCCGCGCCACCGCCTCCGGCAGCGTCTCCCGTATGGGCCCGGTGGGCGCCATCAGCAGCGGCACCACGACCAGCCGGGTCGCGCCCTGCGCGACCAACGCGTCGACCGCGCCGGACAGCGGCAGCGGGGACGCCGGGGCGCCGAAGAAGCCACCGGCGACCGGCACCTCGGGATGCTGCTCGCCGAGCACCCGCACCAGCGCGCGCAGGGCGTCGGCCGCCCCTTCGTGACGGGTGCCGTGACCGGCGATGAGCAGTGCGGGACGGATGGTCACAACGTCTCCTTGGTGCCGGGAAGTTCCTGTTCGCGGTGGCCGCCGCGGACCTCCGCCGCCCGCCGGTCCGGTGCAGCCGGGTGCGTGCACCGACGGGACGGGGGAGGGGACGACGATAGCGGCAGCGCCTGGGGACCCCTCGGCCGCGCCCGCCGTACCACGGGTAATGGCCCAAGTGTCGCAAGTGTCCTGGGTGGTGGGGGCAGCCAGGGCACAGGTCGCCGTGCCCGGTCGACCGGCCGGCGCCGAAACCCGCTTGCCGAGCACCAGACGGGCACCCGGCCCCGCGGCCACCAGCGCGGCCGCCTCCGCGACGCTCGGGGTGCCCACCGCGTCCCGGGCCGCCGCCGACGGCGCCGGCACCCGCACCACCGCCAACTCCGCCGCCGGGAACGCCCGCAGGGGAACCCCCAGCCGCCGCGCGGCGTCCCGCAACCCGGGCTCGGCCGCCTTGGCGTCGACGGTGGCCAGCGCCACCAACGCGCCCGGCGCCCGGCCGACCGCCGCCAGCGCGGCACCGACCAGCGCCACCACGTCCTCCGCGCGCACTCCTCGACGGGCCCCCACGCCGGCGACCACGCCCCCGTCCGGCCGCTGCGGCGCGCCGGCCGGGCGTGCGCCGCTCACGGGGCGACGGCTCCCCGTCCGGACGGCACCGGGCCGCGATCCGGGGAGACCGCCGCGGTGCCCGCCGCCACGGCGCGCGCACCGGCGGCGCCGAGCCCGACGGTCACCGTGCGCCGCCCTCGGCCGGCACCGCGCCGCGCGCCGCCCCGGCCACCAGCCGCCCGGCCAGCGCCGGTTCCGCCGCCCAGTGCACGTGCAGGTACGAGGCGTGCACCCCGCCCGCGACGAAGCCCTCCACCGCGCGCCGGGGATGCGTGACCCCCCACGCCGGGGACGCCCCCGCGCCCGGCTCCAGCACCGTCCGGTGGAACTCGTGACCCCGCACCCGGGTCCCGGCCGCGGCCAGCGCGTTGTCGCTCAGCGCCACCGCCTCCCGGTAGCCGAGCGTGAGCCGCTCCGTCATCCGGCCGTCGGCCGGCAACACCCCGCACATCGGCTTCCCGTCGAGCGACCGGGCGAGGTAGAGCAACCCGGCGCACTCCGCGGAGACCGGCGCCCCGGACGCGGCCAGCTCCGCCACCGCCGCCCGCAGCGGCGCGTTCGCCGACAGCTCCGGCGCGTACACCTCCGGGAAGCCGCCGCCTATGACCAGCCCCCGGGTGCCGTCCGGCAGCTGTTCGTCCCGCAGCGGATCGAACGGCACCACCTCGGCGCCGGCCGCGGTCAGCAGCTCGACGTGTTCGGCGTACGAGAAGGTGAACGCCGGCCCGCCGGCCACCGCCACCACCGGACGCCCGGCCCCCGCGGCGGGCGCCGGCACCGCCGCGCCCGGATCCCACGCCCGGTCCGGCAGCTCCGGCACGTTGCGCGCCAACGCCAACAGCGCCTGGAGGTCGCAGCCCTCGCGCACCCGCGCGGCCAGCGCCCGCACCGACTCCAGGGCCTCCGCCCGGCGTTCGGCGACCGGCACCAGCCCCAGGTGCCGGGACGGCGTCCGGGCCTGCTCGGTACGGTGCAGCGCCCCGAGCACCGGCACCCCCGAGGAGTCCATGGCGTCCCGCAGGAGTTCCTCGTGCCGCGGTGAACCGACCTTGTTGAGGATCACCCCGGCCAGCCGCACCTCCGGGTCCCACGACGCGAAGCCGTGCACCAGCGCCGCCACCGACCGGGACTGCGACGAGGCGTCCACCACCAGCACGACCGGCGCCCGCAGCACCTTCGCGACCTGCGCGGTCGACGCCAGCTCGCCCCTTCCGGACGCCCCGTCGAACAGCCCCATCACGCCCTCGACCAACGCCAGGTCCGCGCCCGCCGCCCCGTGCAGGAACAGCGGGGCGATCTGCTCCGGGCCGCACAGGAAGGCATCCAGATTGCGACCGGGGCGGCCGGTGGCCAACGCGTGGTAGCCGGGATCGATGTAGTCGGGCCCCACCTTGTGCGGCGACACCGCGAGACCGGCCTCGGCGAAGGCCGCCATCAGACCCGTCGCCACCGTCGTCTTGCCGGCGCCCGACGACGGCGCGGCGATCACCAGCCGGGGAACGGCGCCGCCGCTCATGACCTGCTCACCATTCGATGCCCCGCTGGCCCTTCTGCCCCGCGTCCATCGGGTGCTTGACCTTCGTCATGTCCGTCACCAGGTCCGCGAAGTCCCGCAGCGCTTCCGGCGCGTCCCGCCCGGTGATGACGACGTGCTGCGTGCCGGGACGGTCCCGCAGCACCGCCACCACCTCCTCGACGTCCACCCACCCCCACTTGAGCGGGTAGGCGAACTCGTCGAGCACCAGCAGCTTGTAGGTCTCCGCGGCCAGGTCCCGCTTGACCTGCTCCCAACCCTCCCGGGCCGCCTCCTCGTTGCTGAACTGGGAGTCGCGCTGCACCCAGGACCAGCCCTCGCCCATCTTGTGCCAGGCGACGGTGCCGCCCTCCCCGGTGGCGCCCAGCACCTTCAGCGCCCGCTCCTCACCGACCTTCCACTTCGCCGACTTCACGAACTGGAACACCCCGACCGGCCAGCCCTGGTTCCAGGCGCGCAGCGCCAGTCCGAAGGCGGCGGTCGACTTGCCCTTGCCCTGGCCCGTGTGGACCAGGACCAGCGGGCGGTTGCGGCGCTGGCGGGTGGTGAGCCCGTCTTCCGGTACGACGGACGGCTGTCCCTGCGGCATTACGCGGCCTTCCTGTTGTGACGATCCCGATCCCCGCCCCGGCCGGCACCCTTGCCGGCCGCGGGCCTGCCCTGCACGGTCCTGACGAGCGCGGAGACGCTGTCCGCGCGCAGCTCGTCGAGGGTGACGGCGGGGCCGCCCAACTCCCGGGCCAGCTCGCCGGCCAGCCCCAGGCGCACCGGGCCCGCCTCGCAGTCCACCACCACCGACGCGGTGCCCCCGGCGGCCAGCAACCCCGCCGCCCGGTGCGCCCGGGCCAGCGGCTCCGGCCCGCCGGTGGCCCGGCCGTCGGTGACCACCACCACGAGCGGCCGCCGGGACGGGTCCCGCAGCCGCTCCACCCGCAGCACCTCGTGGGCCCGCAGCAGCCCCTCCGACAGCGGCGTCCGGCCGCCGGTCGGCAGCTGCGCCAGCCGCGCCGCGCCGGCCTCGACCGACGACGTCGGCGGCAGCGCCACCTCGGCGCCGGAACCCCGGAAGGTGACCATCCCGATCTTGTCCCGCCGCTGGTACGCGTCGAGCAGCAGCGACAGCACGGCCCCCTTGACGGCCCCCATCCGCTTCCGCGCCGCCATCGACCCGGACGCGTCCACCACGAACAGCACGAGGTTGCCCTCGCGCCCCTCGCGCACCGCCTCCCGCAGGTCGTCCCGGCGCACCACCAGGCCCGGGCCGCGCCGTCCGCGGGCCCACTGGTGCGGCGCCGCGGCCTGGACGGTCGCCGCCAGGTGCAGCTTGCCCAGGGCCCCTCGGGGCCGGCGCGCCCCGGTCGTCCGGCCGTGCGCGGTCCGCGCCCGGGACCGCCGGCCGTCCGCGCCCTCGCCCAGCCCCGGCACGTCCAGCCGCCGGGTCCGGAACGGTTCGGTGGCGCCCACCGCGGCCTGCTCCGGCGCCGGCCCGGACGCCGCGGGCTCGCCCGCCGGCTCCGGCCCGGACTCCTCGGACCGCGCCGGGCGCTCCGGCTCCTGCTGGCGCGGGAGCTCCGGGCCGGGCGCGTCGCCGGGCTGCTCCCGGGGCCCGCCGTCCTGCGGCGGCAACCCGCCGGGCCCGCCGCCGGGGCCACCGTCCGGTCCGTCCGGTCCGTCGTCCGGACCCTCCGGCTCCGGATCGTCCTCGCCCTCCGGGTCCTGCCCGCCGGACTCCTCCAGCACCTGGTCGAGCTTGTCCTCGTCGAGCCCGGGCGCGTCGAACGGGGCCCGCCGGCGCCGGTGCGGCAGCGCGAGCAGCGCCGCCTGACGGACGTCCTCCGGGAGCACCTCGGTCCGCTCGTCCCAGGCCGCCAGCGCGGTCGCCGTGCGGGCCATCACGATGTCCGCCCGCATCCCGTCCACCTCGAACGCCGCGCAGGTCGCCGCGATCTGCCGCAGCGGCCCGTCGCCGAGCCGCACCTGCGGCAGCAACTCCCGTGCCAGCGCGATCCGTTCCCGCAGCCGACGCTCCTCGTCCGCCCAGCGCGCCGCGAAGCCGGCCGGGTCGTCGTCGTAGGCCAGCCGGCGCCGCACCACCTCGACCCGCTGCTCCGGTTCCCGGGACGCCGCGACCTCCACGGTCAGCCCGAACCGGTCCAGCAACTGCGGCCGCAGCTCGCCCTCTTCGGGGTTCATCGTCCCGACGAGCAGGAACCGCGCGGCGTGCCGCACGGAGACGCCCTCCCGCTCCACGTAGGAGGCGCCCATGGCGGCGGCGTCCAGCAACAAGTCGACCAGGTGGTCGTGGAGGAGATTGACCTCGTCCACGTAGAGGACGCCCCGGTGCGCATCGGCCAGCAGGCCCGGCTCGAACGCCTTCACGCCCTCGGACAGGGCCCGTTCGATGTCCAGCGCGCCGACCAGCCGGTCCTCGGACGCGCCCACCGGCAGCTCGACCATCCGCGTCGGCCGCTGCTCGGCGTCGGCCGCGCCGTGCGGACCGTCCGGGCAGGCGGGGTCGGGCGCGGCCGGCGCGCAAGCGAACCGGCAGCCGGCGACCACGTCCACGACCGGCATCAGCTCCGCCAGTCCGCGCACCATCGTCGACTTCGCGGTGCCCTTCTCACCCCGGACGAGCACCCCGCCGATCGCCGGCGAGATCGCGTTCAGCAGGAGTCCCAGGCGCATGTCGTCCATGCCGACGACCGCCGTGAACGGGTACTGCCGGGTCGTGTTCTCGGTCGTTGTCATGCCCTGTCGTCCTCCACGTCGCCGGCCGGCTCCTGTCGTGTCCCCTGCATCGTGCTCACGGCGCCCCCGGAGGGACGAACGGCACCCCCTCCGGCACCCCCTCCTCGATCAGCCGCAGCAGCGCCTTGGTGTCCGCGTGTTCCTCGATCAGATCGCCCAACCGGTCCAACTGCTCCTCGCGCAGCGCCCCGAAGCAGGTGTCCGGTGCCGGTACGAACCGGCGCCCGGCCGCCCGGGCCACCTCCCGCAGGAACGCCCGCCGGAAGCCGTCGCTCTCCAGGGAGCCGTGCCAGTGCGTGCCCCACACGGACCCCACCCGGCACCCGTCCAAGAACTCCTCGTCGCCCCCGGCCACCTCGGCCACCCCGTGGTGGATCTCGTACCCCTCCACCGGCTCGCCCAGCGCCCGACCGACGGGCCGGGCGAGGGTCTTCTCCGCCGCGAAGCGGACCCGGACCGGCAGCAGTCCCAGCCCGTCGACCGCACCCGCGCGCGACTCGACCTCGTCCTCGATGTGCTCGCCGAGCATCTGGTAGCCGCCGCAGATGCCCAGCACCGGGCGGCCCTCGGCGGCCCTGCGGACCACCGCGTCGGCCAGCCCGCGCTCGCGCAGCCAGGCCAGCGCGCGGACCGTGCCGCGGGTCCCGGGCAGCACCACCAGGTCCGCGTCGACGAGTTCCTCCGGCCGGTCCACGAACCGCACCACCACGCCCGGTTCGGCGGCCAGCGCGTCCACGTCGGTGAAGTTGGACATCAGCGGCACCGCGCACACCGCGACCCGCAGCACGTCCGCGCCGGCCGGCGGCGCCACCACCGACTCGCGGACCGTGCCGCGCAGCGACACCCTCAGCCCGTCCTCCTCGTCGATGCCGAGCCCGTGCGCGTACGGCAGGACGCCGTAGGTCTGCCGTCCGGTGATCCGGCGCAGCATCTCAAGGCCCGGCTCCAGCAGCGTCACGTCGCCGCGGAACTTGTTGACGAGGTAGCCGGCGACCAGCGACTGGTCCTGCGCGGACAGCAGCGCGGTGGTCCCGAAGAACGAGGCGAAGACGCCGCCGCGGTCGATGTCGCCGACCACCACGACGGGGATCCGTGCCGCCCGGGCGAGGCCCATGTTGACGATGTCGGTCCGCCGCAGGTTGATCTCGGCCGGGCTGCCGGCGCCCTCGCAGATGACCGCGTCGTGGGTGCGCCGCAGCTCCGCCAGGCAGTCGGTCACGGTGCCGAGCAACTGCTCCTGTCGGCCGGCGTGGTAGCCACGGGCGCTCAGCTCGCCCACCGGCTTCCCCAGCAGCACCACCTGGCTGCTGCGGTCGCTGCCCGGCTTGAGCAGCACCGGGTTCATCAGCGCGGTCGGCTCGACCCGGGCCGCGGCCGCCTGCATCGCCTGCGCCCGGCCGATCTCCGCGCCCTCGCGGGTCACGAACGAGTTCAGCGACATGTTCTGCGCCTTGAACGGCGCCACCGAGACACCCTGTCGCGCCAACCAGCGGCAGATGCCGGCGGTCACCACGCTCTTGCCGGCGTCGGACGTCGTCCCGGCCACCAACAGTCCGCCGCCCACGGCCCCGTCGGCCGTCTTCCTCCGCCCGTTCACCGGGTCACCCTCCCGCTCACGTTCGCCGCCACGCCCTTCCTCCCGCGTCGTACCGCGCCGACCGCCAGCCGGCCCGCCACCGTGACGCCCAGCGCCAACAGGCCGACCCGCCGGGACAGTCGGGCCGCCCGCTCGATGTCGGGCACCGCGGGGGGCCGTCCACCACCGTTGAGCACCGGCCGGTGCTCCACCCGCCCGCCGTACGCGAGGGTGCCGCCCAGCCGGACGCCCAACGCGCCGGCGAACGACGCCTCCACGGGGCCGGCGTTGGGGCTCGGGTGCGCGCCGCCGTCGGCCCGCCAGGCCCGCAGCGCACCGCGCCGGTCGGGGCCCGCCACCACGGTCAGCACGGCGGTCAGCCGGGAGCCGGGCCAGCCGGCGACATCGTCGAGGCGGGCCGCCGCCCAGCCGAACCGCCGGTAGCGCGGCGACTTGTGCCCCACCATCGCGTCCAGGGTGTTCACGGCCCGGAACGCCACCAGGCCGGGCACGCCCGCGACCGCACCCCACACCAGGGCGCCGACCACCGCGTCGGAGGTGTTCTCGGCGACCGACTCCACCACCGCGCGGGCCATCTGCGGCCCGTCCAGCGCCTGCGGATCGCGCCCGCACAGGTGCGGCAACCGCTCCCGTGCCACGTCGAGGTCCCCGACGGCCAGCGCGCCGCCCACGGCCCGCGCCTCCCGGCCGAGCGAGGTACCGCCCAGCACCGCCCACGCGGCCGCCGCGGTCAGCGCGGTCCGGGCGCCCGGACGCTCCCGCAGGGCGCGCTGGAGCAGCGCGGCGCCGACGGCCGCGCCGCCCGCGCACAACAGGGTGTGGGCCGCTCCGTGACCGCGGTGGTCGCGCCACAGCCGGCGTTCGAGGGCGCCGGCGGCCCGGCCGAAGGCGGCCACCGGATGACCGCGCCGCGGGTCCGCGAGGATCAGGTCACCGAGGAAGCCGAGGGCCGCGCCGCACGCGTACCCCGCGTGTTCGCCGCGCATCGGATCAGGCCGCCGTCCGGCCTCGAAGGGGCCCTGGGACAGCGGGCAGTGGAGCTCTCGACGGGCAGCCGGGCATGGCGGTATGTCCTCACTCAGGGTCCGCGCCCTGGCTCGACGTGACGGCGACCAGAGTCTCCTGGCTCCCGGATCGGCGCCGCCCCCGGCCTTCCCGCCCGTACGGCGTGCGTACGGGCCGTGGCCCTCGTCGGAGGAGCGCTCCCCGGTGACAGTGGCGGGACCGCGCCGGATTCGCACCGGACTTCCTCTGCTGTCGCCGATTGGCCCCGGAAGTCCACCACGCCCGCCCAGGTCCGTCAACTCACCCTTGACCTGCGACGCAGCGCCGACGGCCGCCCTGTGGCCAAGGCCACGCGCGGGGCCGGCGGGGTGCCGCACGCGGACGGGGCGCCCGGGGCCGCGGCTGCTGCCGCGTCCACCGGACGCCCCGTCCGTTGCCGGCCGTGCCGGCGCCGCCGTCAGGCGGCGACGATCAGGTAGATCCCGTAGGCCACCGCGGCCGCGCAGAGCCCGTAGGCGGCCAGTGCCCCGGCGCGCGCCCCCGTGCCGGGGGCGGTCGTGGCCGCCGCGTCGCCGTCCGCGGCGGGCTTGCGGGAGGTGCCCACGATCCCGACGGTGAACAGGCCCACGAGCCCCACCGTCACCACGAGGCTGACGCCGAAGACCTGGCCGAGAGCTGCCCAGTCGATGTGCATTGCGTAGTCCTTAGGTCGGGGTGAGCGGCGTCCGTTGCGGCGTGCGTTTCCGCGGGTGCTTCGGCGTGCGCCGGGACGGGGCCGGCCGGCGGCGGCGCGACCGTCTGCAGCGCCGCGGTGACGACGCCCGCCGGCTCCACCGCCGGTCCCTCGTTGACGTTGGTGTGGTCCACCGGCTTGCGCCGGGAGGCCGCCCAGATGCCGCCGCAGATCGCCAGGGCCAGGACGGCGACCGTGGCCACGCCCCAGGAGCCCTGGTCGGCGAGGTAGGCGGCGCCGGCGGAGACCAGTCCGGCGGCCGGCAGGGTCAGGCCCCAGGCCAGGACCATCCGCCCGGCCGTGGACCAGCGCACCACGCCGCCCTTGCGGCCCAGCCCGGAGCCCATCACGGACCCGGAGCAGACCTGGGTGGTGGAGAGCGCGAAGCCGAGGTGGGAGGAGGCCAGGATGGTGGCCGCGGCGCCGGTCTGGGCGGCGAAGCCCTGCGGCGGCTGGATGTCGGTGATGCCCTTGCCCATGGTGCGGATGATTCGCCAGCCGCCCAGGTAGGTGCCGAGCGCGATGGCCAGGCCGGCGGAGGCGATCACCCACATCGGCGGGTCGGCGTGCGGGGCGACGACTCCGCCGGTGATCAGCGCGAGGGTGATCACGCCCATCGTCTTCTGCGCGTCGTTGGTGCCGTGGGCCAGCGAGACCAGGGCGGCCGAGGCGATCTGCCCGGCGCGGTAGCCCTTGGCAGTGTCGGCCTCGTCGCGGCCGCGGGCCAGTCGGTAGGTGAGCCGGGTCGCGGCCATCGCGGCGAGCCCCGCCACGAACGGCGCGGCGACCGCGGGGATCAGGACCTTCATGACGACGGCCTCGCCGTGCACGCCGCCGGTGCCCACGGACACCAGCGTCGCGCCGATCAGTCCGCCGAAGAGGGCGTGGGACGAACTGGACGGCAGGCCCGCCAGCCACGTGAGGAGGTTCCAGACGATGGCGCCCACCAGACCCGCGAAGATCACTTCAGGTCTGATGCCGGCGCTCTCGTCGATGATGCCGCCGGAGATGGTCTTCGCCACCTCCACGGAGAGGAAAGCCCCGACGAGGTTGAGCCCCGCCGACATCGCCACCGCGGTCTTGGGTCGCAAGGCCCCGGTGGAGATGGTGGTGGCCATTGCGTTGGCCGTGTCGTGGAAGCCGTTCGTAAAGTCGAACACCAAGGCCGTGACGATCACGATCCCGATGAGAAGCGTGATGTGTTCCATTCACCCAGGCAATCCGTGTCGAAGGTCAGTGTCCTCGGGACCGTACGGACGACGGGTGAACGGAAAGTGAACTCGGCCGGGCGCCGCGGTGACACCCCCGCAGTGTTCACGCGGAGGCGCCCCTGCCGTCACTTCCGTCTCATCCGTCGGCAAATCTCCTGAGCTGGGCCAGGGTCCCGTTCCAGCGGTCCTGATCGCCCGGCAGCGGCCCCCGCGAGGCGTACTGCCGGATGGTCAGGTGCGACCAGCCGGCGGGCAACTGGGCCGCGCCCGAGTAGTCCGCCAGCCACAGCGGGTGGGTCGCGCCGAAGGCCCGGCTGCCGCCCGTGCAGCGGTCCCACCAGCGGGCGGTGGTGTAGATCACGGGTCGCCGGCCGGTGCTGCGCCGCACCTCGTCGCTGAACGCCCGTATCCAGTGGACCATCGCCGTCCGCCCCAGCCCGAAACAGGACTGCCGGGCGTCGTACGGGTTGTGCTCGATGTCGAGGGCGGGCGGCAGCGTCCAGCCGTCCGCCTTCCAGTGGCCGCCGTGCTGGAGGAAGTACTTCGCCTGCCGGGCGCCGGAGGAGGCGCTGGGCACGGCGAAGTGGTAGGCGCCGTGCAGCAGCCCGGCCGCCCGGGAGCCGCTGTACTGCGACGAGAAGTGCGGGTTGCGGTAGCTGTCCGACTCGGTGGCCTTGACGTAGACGAACCGCGCGCCCTTCGCGCGGGCCGCCCGCCAGTCGATCTGCTTCTGGTACGAGGAGACGTCGTGTCCGAGCGGGCGGCTGTCCGCTGCGGCCTGCGAGGGGTGTTCGGCGAGTGCGGTGCCCCCGGCCAGCGAGGCCACCGCTATCGCGGTCGCCAGCCTGGTCCGGGGGGCGGAACGGTCACAAGTCATGGGTCCCCCTGGGTGATGACATGTGAAGGGGTGTAATTCACTCGACGTTAATGGATGAGCGACGCTAAGTGGTCTATCCCCGGCCAATCGCCCCCAGATAGCCAGGTACCCCCATATGGCGGATACCGGACAGTTGGCGGGATGGCGTACAGTGCCCCGGCCCGCTCGTACGGTGTCCCACAGCGCCCTCGTGCGTTTCCGCACGTCCCGCAGCGTCGCACCGGAGGACAGCATGAAGGACCACCCCGATCACCTCGCCGACGCCTGGAGCGAGCTGGTCGCCACCGCCCGCCGCACCGCCGCCGACGGCCTCGTCGTCGGCACGTCGGGCAACGTCTCGGTCCGCGTCAAGGACCTGATTCTCGTCACGCCCAGCGGCGTCCCCTACGACCGGCTCGGCCCGTCCCACCTGACCGGCGTCGACCTCGACGGCCACCCGATCATCGGCAGGCTCCGCCCCACCAGCGAACTTCCGCTCCACCTCACCGTCTACCGCCACACCGACGCCACCGCCGTCGTGCACACCCACGCCCCGAACGCCACCGCGGTCTCCACCCTCGTCACCGAACTCCCGCCCATCCACTACATGGCCGCCGCGCTCGGCGGCCCCGTCCGCGTCGCCCCCTACGCCCTCTACGGCAGCGACGAACTCGCCGCCCACATGCTCGACGCGCTCCGCGACCGCACCGCCGCGCTCCTCCAGAACCACGGCACCATCGCCTACGGCACCGGCCTCGCCCAGGCCCTGGACCGCACCACCCAGCTGGAGTGGATGTGCCGGGTCTGGCTCACCGCCACCACCGTGCCGGGCCACACCCCGCACCTGCTGTCGCCCGCCCAGCTCGACGCCGCGGGCGAGCGGTTGCGCGGCTACGGCCAGCCCGCCGACGACCCCGCGTAGCACCCGAACGCCCCCGCGCCGCGGCGCCCGGCGACCCCCGCTCACCGCACAACACCGCTGGTCCGGCCGCCGCTCCCGGCGCCCGGTGGCCGGGTCCGGCGGCGCTGCGCACACTGGAGGAATGCGACTGGGGACCGTGGCGGCGGTGACCGCCACCCTCGCGATCGGTGCCACGGCGGCCGCCGTGGCGGCCGGGCGCTACGCCGGGAACGTTGCCCTGAAACCGTCGCCCGACCACCCCTTCCCGGGCGACTCCCGGCTCACCGTCCACTCCGCCGCCGACGGCCACATCGTCCTCACCCGGAGCCTGGCCTCCCTGCGGCCCGGCACCTACGGGCTCACCGGCGCCGGCTGCCACGCGGTGGTCGGCCCCGTCGTCCACGGCACCCCGCACCCCGCCGACGCCGTCGTGCGCCGGCTGGAGCGGGTCACCCACGGCACCCTGCGGCCCGGCGCCCGGATGCGGCTGACCCCCCAGGTGCACCTGGGCAACCCGTACGACACCCTCGGCCTCACCTGCGCCGACGTCGACGTCCCCGGCGAACTGGGCGCGCTGCCCGCCTGGTTCGTGCCCGGCGCCCGCGACACCTGGGTCATCACCGTCCACGGCCTCGGCACCACCCGCGAGCACCCCATGGTGGTCCTGCCGTTCCTGCACCGCCACCACTTCCCGGTGCTCGACCTCGCCTACCGCAACGACCCCGGCGCCCCGCGCACCGCCGACGGCGTCCACCACCTCGGCGACAGCGAATGGCGCGACCTGGACGCCGCCATCCGCTACGCCGTCCGCTACGGCGCCCGCGCGGTCGTCCTCTACGGCTGGTCCACCGGCGCCACCATGGCGCTGCGCGCCGCCCTCAACTCCGGGCTGGGCCACCGCGTCTCGGGCCTCATCCTGGACTCCCCGGTCCTCGACCGGCACGCCACCGTCCGCGCCCTCGCCACCGCCCGCCACGTCCCGCGCTTCCTGCTGCCGCTGGCCGTCCGCGCCGCCGAGGGGCACACCGGACTCCCCGTCGACCGCCCCGCGGACGCCGTCGACCCCGACGAACTCGACGCGCCGGTCCTCGTCTTCCACGGCCCGGAGGACACCCTCGCCCCCTGGGACGCCTCCCGCCGCTTCGCCGCCCGCCGTCCGGAGCTGATCACCCTTCAGCCCGTTCCGCACGCCCCGCACGCCGCGATGTGGAACGCCGACCCGGACCGCTACGAGGAGACCCTGCGCCGCTTCCTCACCCCCCTCATGTGACCGGACCGACCGGCCACCGCTCCGGACCCCGGGGTGCCCCCGCGGAGGCCGGAGGTGTACGGGGGGACAACTCCCCCCGTCCGGCGCGGGACGGCCCGGTGGCGCGGGCCCGGAGGCCCACGAACCGGGTTCCGATTGGGCTTTCGGGCCGTCAGCGGCAAGACTGCTCCTGTGACGTCCCGTACACCGCGCGACTCCCGGCTCCGACTCGTCCCCCGACAACCGATGGCGGCCGCCCGCCGGGCGGTGAGCACCCGGGCCACCCGCCCGGCGCCCAGGCCCCCCGAGCTG